>JAPOQD010000174.1 GCA_026710905.1 Halieaceae bacterium | reverse complement strand
GGCCGCCGCATCACTCGCCGTGGGGGTGCGTACTCCTCCAAACCGCCTCGACATAGTGTCAACTATGCCTTCCGCGTCTTTTCGTCCGTGCGCCCCCCCACAGCGGCGCTGCAACACCCTCGCGACGAAGGTTGGTGAGATATGCGGGCCAGGGTACAGTTTGTAACTACCTCGCCTGGCCAGTTCTGGCGGCCTCAAAGCCTACCCGGCGCACAATCCCCACTTGACCATGCAACCGGCATGGCGCTGCGCGGCGATTGCGCTCTGGGAAAACTTTGTGACTCGCCATCTCCGCGCCAGTTGGCGCCATGTGCCCGCAGGCTGCAGCATTGCGGTTAACGTACCCGCCTCGTTTACCCCTGGCGCAGTTGCCGACTCCGCTGCAATACCTGCCCAGGTTGTCCGCGGAGTTTGGTTGTGGTCAGCGCATCTGGGTCAAGCGGGATGACCTTACCGGCTCCGCCCTGACCGGTAACAAACTCCGAAAACTGGAATTTGTGTTGGCGCGCGCCAGGGAGCTGGACTGTAATACCCTGATAACCTGTGGCGGTGTGCAATCCAACCACTGCCGGGCCACGGCGCTGGCCGGCGCCCGGCTGGGTCTGAAGGTGCACCTGCTGTTGCGCGGCGAGCCACCCGGGGAAATCGACGGCAACCTGCTGCTGGATTATCTGGCAGGCGCCCGCACCAGTTTTTACTCTGCGGAGCAGTTTAACCGGGAGCTGCCGCAACTGGCCGAACACTGGCAAAGCCACTACCAGACCCAGGGCGATCGGGCCTTTTTTATCCCCATCGGCGCCAGCGATGGGATTGGTTTGTGGGGTTACCTGCACGCGGCAGAGGAACTGGGCGCCGACATGAACGGTGCAGGCATGGCTTCTGCCCACTGGGTGACTGCCAGTGGTTCCGGGGGCACTCAGGCCGGGCTGACCCTGGGGGCGCAACTGCATGAGGTTGCTGCAGTAGTCTGGGGAATCAATGTATGTGACGATGAGGCCTGGTTCGTTAACAAGGTCAATCAGGACATTCTGGATTGGCAACAGCGCTACCAGTTGTTGGAGGCCGTGCCGAAAGTCGAGGTACGGGTGCTGGATGGTTACGATGCGCCAGGGTATGGAAAGGCCAACCCGGAAGTGTATGAAATGATCGCTGCCGCCGCCCGGCTGGAGGGTCTGGTCCTCGACCCCTGTTACACCGGCAAGGCGTTTTATGGTCTGGTGCAGGAAATCGGACGGGGCCGCTTTGCGGACCGGGAAGACATCGTTTTTATTCACACGGGAGGCATCTACGGATTGTTCCCGGAGCGTGGCAAGTTCCACTTCAAAAGGGAAACAGCATGACTGAAGTCATCCAGACGGTGAACGGGTGGGCCTGGGGGCCGGTAATGCTGGTGTTGTTACTGGGTACCGGCATTTATCTGAGCGTCGGCCTGCGTTTTTTGACCCTGCGCCGTATTCCTACCGCATTCGGCCTGCTGTTTTCGGGCCGGCGCGGCCGGGGAGCGGGGGAGATCAGCCCTTTTAGCGCCCTGATGACTTCACTGTCCGCCACCATCGGTACGGGTAATATTGCCGGCGTGGCCACTGCCCTGGTGCTGGGCGGCCCCGGCGCCCTTTTCTGGATGTGGATTACTGCCCTGGTGGGAATGGCCACCAAGTATGGAGAGGCTGTGTTGGCAGTTCATTTCAGGGAACGGGATGACAAGGGGGATTTCTGCGGCGGCCCCATGTACTACATCAAGAACGGCTTGCACCGGCGCTGGCATTGGCTGGGTTTTCTGTTCGCACTGTTCGGCAGTATGGCGGGCTTCGGCCTGGCCAATACCGTGCAGTCCAACTCGGTCGCGCAGGTCTTGCACAAGGCGTTTGATTTTCCCCATGTATTGACCGGGCTGGTGCTGATGTTGCTGGTCGGCGCTGTAATTCTGGGCGGCATCCGCCGTATTGCCTCGGTCGCCAACTGGCTGGTGCCGATGATGGCGGTCAGCTATCTGCTGATGGGCCTGAGCGTGGTCCTGATCAATATCGGCGAAGTGCCCTCGGCGGTGATGACGATCATTGACAGCGCCATGAACGGCGCGGCCGCCAGCGGCGGTTTTGCCGGCGCCACGGTATGGCTGGCGATTCGTTTTGGGGTCGCGCGGGGCATATTTTCCAACGAGGCGGGACTGGGCAGCGCGCCCATCGCCCATGCCGCGGCCCAGACCAATGAGCCGGTACAGCAGGGTATGGTGGCCATGCTGGGAACGTTTATCGATACCCTGGTGGTATGCACCATCACCGGCCTCGTCATAGTCATCACCGGAGTGCTGCCCAGCGGTGAAACCGGCGCCAGCCTGACCGCCATGGCTTATGCACGGGCTTTGCCGGGCGGTGACCTGGTGGTGACCATCGGGCTGTGTCTGTTTGCTTTCACCACCATGATCGGCTGGAGCTACTACGGTGAACGCTGTGTGGTCTACCTGTTCGGGGTGCGCGGTATCCTGCCGTTCCGTTTGTTGTGGGTAGTGGCCATTCCAATAGGGGCCATCAGTGAGTTGGAAATCATCTGGCTGATGGCTGACACACTCAATGCATTTATGGCGATTCCCAACCTGGTAGCGCTGTTGTTACTGGCGCCTTTGGTGTTCAAGCTCAGTTCCGCCTACTTCAAGGCTTCGGGCTGATTCCACGTTCTACTCAGCAACCGGCAAAGCAGGTATCCTTCCAGCAGTCTGCCGGAATGGGACTTTCCCTGGCTTCGGACGCTCAAGTCCGACAGACTGCTACCCTGAAAACAGATTGGGAGTCTGTAACAAATGGCCGCCAGCCTCGGCGATAAACTCGTCATCGCTATTTCTTCCCGGGCCCTGTTCAACCTGGACGCCAGCCATGAGGTGTATGAGAAAGAGGGGCTGGAGGCATATTCCCGTTACCAGATTGAGCGCGAAGACGAACCTCTTGAACCGGGGGAAGCCTTCGCCGTGGTGCAGAAATTGCTGCGCATCAACGATTTACCGGGCCAGGACTGCCCGGTTGAGGTAGTCCTGACGTCTCGCAACAGCGCCGATACCGGGTTGCGTGTATTCAATTCCATTCAGCACTACGGCTTGAAAATCGAGCGGGCCGCCTTCAGCGGTGGCGAAAGCCCCTACCGCTATATCACTTGCTTCGGCGCCCACCTGTTCCTGTCGGCGGAGGCGGAGGATGTCAGGCAGGCCCTGTTACAGGGCATTGCCGCGGCCACCCTGGTTTCGAAACGCGATACCACTTCAGAAGACAGCGGCCAGTTGCGTTTTGCCTTTGACGGCGATGCAGTGATCTTTTCCGACCAGGCGGAGCGCATCTACCAGCAGGAGGGGCTTGCCGTGTTCCAGGATTGTGAGCAGGAGTCTGCTCATGAGCCCCTCGACGGTGGTCCCTTCAAACCATTCCTGGCGGCCCTGCAGCGTTTACAGAAGGAATTTCCCGCTGAAGAGAGCCCGATTCGCACGGCCCTGGTCACGGCTCGCTGCGCGCCAGCCCATGAACGGGTAATTCGCACCCTGCGGGCCTGGGATGTTCGTATCGATGAATCCATTTTTCTCGGCGGTCTGAACAAGACGGATTTCCTCAAGGCGTATCGGGCGGATGTATTCTTTGATGACCAGTCCCGGCACTGCGCCTCTGCCGGTGAACATATCGCCACTGGCCATGTGCCTGGCAATATTGACAATCTCTGAGTTCAACTTGCCGCGCTTATTACCTGGCGGCTATTGCAATTGGCCTTTTAAGCGATATTCTTTATAAGAGACGGGCCTCACCCGCCAGCTCCGTGCGGAGGCGATGATGAAATTACAACAACTTCGTTATATCCGGGAAGTGGCCCGGCACGATCTCAATGTATCCGCCACGGCGCAGAGTCTTTACACATCCCAGCCGGGTATCAGCAGACAGATTCGTCTGCTGGAAGACGAGTTGGGGGTCAAGATCTTCACTCGCAGCGGCCGCCACCTGACCCAGATAACTCCCGCAGGCGCAGCGATACTGGAGACCGCTGGCGAGATATTGCAGAAAGTGGAATACATCAAGTCGATGGCGCAGGAATTCAGTGATGAAAGCCAGGGAAGCCTGTCTCTCGCGACCACCCACACCCAGGCCCGTTATGCGCTGCCCGAGACAATCAGCACCTTTATCGGCCGCTACCCGCAGGTAGCCCTGCATATGCACCAGGGGACTCCCGTACAAATTTCCAAAATGGCCTCCGACGGCGCGGTGGAATTCGCCATCGCCACGGAAGCCCTGGAGTTGTTTGACAACCTGGTCATGATGCCTTGCTACCGCTGGAACCGCTGCATACTGGTTCCCCGCGGCCATCCCTTGGCCCAGTCCTCCAGCTTGAGCCTGGAAGAGGTGGCGAAGTTCCCCCTGGTTACCTATGTTTTCGGCTTTACCGGCCGCTCCAAGTTGGATGAGGCCTTTACCCGCAAGGGGCTGATACCCAGGGTGGTGTTTACCGCCACGGATGCGGATGTGATTAAAACCTACGTGAGGCTCGGTCTGGGAATCGGTATCGTGGCCCGCATGGCCTATGATGAGAAGCTCGACAACGACCTCGTTTCCCTGGATGCGAGCCACCTGTTTGCCGCCAGCGTCACCAAAATCGGCTGTCGCCGGGGCACTTTTTTTCGTGGGTACATGTACGATTTTATCGAGCTGTTCGCCGCACACCTGACCCGCGATGTGGTGGAGGCGGCTTTTCGCTGCAAAAACAAAACCGAGCTTGACCAACTGTTTTCAGATTTTCAATTACCGGCCTTCTGACCTGCCACGGGAGTATCAACTTGGAACTCATTTGCCTGGACCTTGAGGGCGTATTGACGCCTGAAATCTGGATTGAATTCGCCGAACGCACGGGTATCGAAGAGTTGCGGGCCACTACTCGCGATATTCCGGATTACAGTGAACTTATGCAGCAGCGGCTGGCGCTGCTGGACCGGCACAAGCTGAAAATTGACGATATCCAGGCGGTCATCGCGGAAATGTCGCCACTGGCCGGGGCCGCGGAATTTCTGGATTGGCTGCGCCAGCATTTCCAACTGGTCATCCTCTCGGATACCTTTTATGAGTTCTCACAACCACTGATGCGCCAATTGGGTTGGCCGACCCTGTTTTGTCACCGCCTGCTGGTGGATGAGTATGGCCACGTCAGCGGCTACCAGTTGCGGCAGGAAGACCCCAAGCGCGCCTGCGTGCGGGCTTTCCACAGCCTCAACTACCGGATTATCGCCGCGGGAGACTCCTACAATGACATCAGCATGTTGCAGGAAGCGGATGTGGGCTTTTTGTTCCGTGCGCCCGAACATGTGGTTGCCGAGTTCCCGCAATTCAAGCTGGTGCGCAATTATGCGGAACTGAAAGCGAGCATCACGGCTGTATCGGAGCGGGATGTTGGTTAGGTTGAAAGTTGTAACAATTGCTGACATTGCGGGCGAGATATCCAGCCCTACTCTCTGTTCTGATGATGATTTACCCTATCCTGAAGACGAGGCGGATAAAGAAGAAGTATCAATGCATAAGGAGCAGGCGTTACCACTGTTAAGAGATCACAAAAGTGTATTGTTGCAGCGTTTCGGCGTTGTTGATATTGCGCTTTTCGGATCATTCGCACGAGGGGAAGCATCACCGGATAACGATGTCGATATCCTGGTTCGTTTCGACGGACCGGCGGATTGGCGGCGCTAATTCGGTGTGCAATTCTATCTGCAAGACTTGACCGGACTTTCCGTTGACCTTGTTACTGACAAGGCGCTGCGCCCCGAACTGCGTCCGTATGTCGAGCGAGAGGCAATACATGTCTGACGCCAGCCGGAAACCTCGGGAATGGGGCTTTTATGTCAAGGACATGATTGCGTTTGCCAGGAAAGTCCAAGTCTTTACCGAAGGGATGGATCAAGACGCCTTCGTCAGCACCACGCTCACCTATGATGCTACGTTGCGAAATCTGGAACTCATCGGAGAGGCGGCTATCTGTGTCCCGGGAGTGGTTCGCGACGCCTATCCGGAAATTCCCTGGACGGAAATCATAGCGCAGGCGAAACGGGACGGCGAAACGGGACGGCGAAACGGGACACCCATCATTTCAACAAAAATAATCTGCGCCGCCAAGGGAGGTGGGTGTCCTGTATTCGTTCTGGTTGAAAGTTGGACCGACCCCTTTACTCCCAAGACCGGGCTTAATCAGCAATATTGGAAGGGTCTATCACGCTTACGCCCGTTGGCTTGAAGTGCCGCACATTTAGAGTTACGACGGTCAGGCCATGTTCAAGAGCGGTGGCGGCAATCAGCAGGTCGGGGCTCTGGTGACCCACACTGGTGGAAAGCTGACCCCACCTTCGGGAAACAGCGAGATTGACATCCAGAATTCGGCCGGTATACAGGGTGAGCAGTTTGTCGAGCCATTCGGAAAGCGATTTGGCGAAAGCCGGATTGACCCGCTGTTGCTGGAAAATGCCACGCTCTATTTCACCAATGGACACCACGCTCAGGAAGAGATCAGTGGCTCGTTGCTCCAACAACCATTGTGCGACCTCGGGATTACGGTGTTTTCTGCGCAATGCCGACAGGACGTCGGTATCAACCAGATACATCAGAGCTGCACTGGCCTGACTGTCAAGCTCAGACGCTCAAATTCTTCGTCATCCTGCGGTATGGCGAGGAGCAGGTCGGCCAGGGTTGGCGCTGTTGCCTTTTCCAGATGGCGCAGCCGTTCATATTCGTCCGCCGCAAGTACGACCACCGCAGGCTTGCCACGCCGCGTCACCTGTTGCGGATTCCCAGCGACCGCGGCATCAACAACAGCGCTGAATCGATTCTTCGCATCCTGAAGTTGCCACTTTGCCATAATACCGTTCCTGTCTAGTCTGTCTGGCTAGATTGTTCTCCGGTCCAGGTTGGTTGTCAAGGAGAAACATCCCAGTTATCGATACCTTTTACTGATAAGGCGAAACGGGACACCCATCATTTCAAGAAAAAGAATCAGCGCCGCCAAAGGAGGTGGGTGTCCTGTATTAGCCTCCCCAAAACCGTCAGAGTGACTGCATCTCCCTGTTTACGAAGTTGGCATCCCACGCGTCTGGGCGCAATTCCAGGTATTTAGAAAAATGCTTCTTTGCATCCTCAGGAAAATTAAGGGATACGCACAGTTTTCCCCATTCCCGGTAGCCATTTGCGGGAAGGCCACTCTCGGAAGCATCTCCTTTTTGGAATGCAGCAATTGCTTTTTCGTACGATTCTGTTCTGCGAGATTCAGATTTTTCTTGTATGGCGTGTCGCATCCAGGACTTGGCTTGCAGATAATGACCAAAACCTTTTGTCACCCCCAGGCTAATTTGATCCTCGGTAATTGCTGCGAATTGACCTGGATGCTGAACGTGCAACTCATCGTTTAACCAATCTTGGCGGTTAGGCTCTATCAGTTGGAGTAACGTTGCTGAATCACTGCTTCCGTAATCCAGGTTGGCAGCGCGATTACCGAGCTCTTCGAGCCTTTTCTCAGGCGTTGGATGAGTGGCAAGAAGACTAAATCCTGAATTTTCTCCCCCGGCCTCCTGCTCAATGAGCAGACGTCGCCAGACTCTGACCGCGCCGTTAGGGTCGAAACCGCTATTGTGTAACCACTCGAATCCATCGACATCAGCTTCTGATTCTTGCTCTCTGCCATAAGCCACTAATTGAAACGCCGCAACTATTCCGGCGGTCTGTACCATGAGTGACGCAGTGTTCGACAAATCGGCTGCATTTGAGGCCTGCTCGTAAGAGCCAGCGGAATTAACGGCAACGGCGCCGACAGCACTGACCAGGGCGCCTGCCACGGCAAATGCCGAAGATGTCTTGTGCCACTTTCGAATTCGACTTATGGAATGCCCGCGAACAAAGTGCGATGTTTCATGACCGAGAATAGCGGCAAGTTCCGCCTCATCATGCACTCGTAGAAGCAGGCCGCTTTGAACAAACATGGCCCCATTGGGCATCATAAAAGCATTGAATCCCGGCGCGCGAATCGGATAAACCCGAAGATTTTCGCAGGTGTCAGGTACAACCCGGCAGCTTAGACCCTTCAAATATTCCGCCAGGCCGGCGTCTTTTATGATTCGGCTGGAAGTTCTGAGATGTTGCTCATGCTTCTCCACGAGCATCCAGAGCCCGGCTTCGTCCTCATCGAGTAGCCGTGTGCCATCGGCATGAACCGGAATCACCAGGGACAGGCAAAACCAAAGCACAAGACTAGGCCGCATTTCTCACCAGAGCACTGTCGGTTTGACAAAATTCACGGTATTTCAATACCCTTTAGTCCTGATCACAGATGGCGCCAGTTGCTGACTGGCCTGGGCGCGCCTCTGGTGAGATTCGTGAGTCTGTTCTGACTCCCAAAGCACGCTTAAAGAGGAATTTCACGAAGTAAATGCGCTACAGATTTCGACCATTTTTCCTTGCTAGCCGTCAGCGGATTGCCAATTTCCATTTGCCCCTGATCATCAAAGTTCGCCCATTTTACATGACCGTCACGCAAATCAATTAACACGCTACGGAATTTGAGCGAATGTGTTTGAACGGCCACGCCACCAATCGCGGCCAACATGGCGACAGCCTGTCGGCCACCGGTTGCCCGGTTCGAATGGAAAATAATCAGTAGCGCGTAGTCAGCTCCCTTTTCTGCAAGGCGCTCTCTTTCCATTGCCCCTATCGTATAATCCCGGTTTCCTTCGATGGTTTTCTTTACCTGGCTCAGTTCAATTGCATCCAGGAGGACATTGGTTTGGCGCATAAAATCCATATCTTCATCACGAAGCTCGCCACCATAATGTACAAATTCAACACCTTTCCCGTATAAATATTCCTGAAGAGCCTCCTCCAGATTTTTTGAAACTGTCTCGGTCCAGTCGGCTCTGGGCTCTGCATTGCCCCCTGCTGTAAATGACGAAACAACCACATCCGGAGGCATTATGATCACGGAAGGCTCGAGTGGAGGAGGTAGCGCGGCAGTGGACTGATAAACGCGCGAAGGTGCCGCGCAACCTGCCATCATGATAATTGCAATGCCTAGCATCGCGAACTTTATATACCGCTTCATGTGGGTTCCCGGGGAGAAAAAAATGACGTGTAAAACTGAGTATAACAGACAAAAAATGCCAAAGGGGTTGGTGACAATTGAGAAGGGGAGTTATTCGCAGTTGCCTCCAACACTTTTCGTTTCAGAATAGCCAACTTACCGGTCTTGAAAGAAAGGCATATTTGCCTTACAATTAAACATCACTTTACACACTTGGCGAGGTGTCGCTATGGCAAGGCTTACCATCACTGCAAAAGGTCAGGTCACTTTCAGGCAAAGTCTGTTGAGGCATCTTGGTGTCGTTCCGGGACAAAAAGTAGAAGCTGAAAAATTGCCTGAAGGCCGCATCATAGTCAGCGCCGCCGAACAGAAAGGCACGGTAGACGACTTCATTGGCTGTCTTGCTCAAGAAAACACTGTGCCGCTGAGCATTGATGAAATCAATGAAATCACTTCTCAAGGCTGGGCGGGAGAAAAATGAAGGTTACTGCCGACACTAACGTCCTGGTCAGAGCTGCTGTCCAGGACGATGGGAAACAATCTGCTCAAGCCGCTCAGGCCCTGCGGGAAGCGGCGCTTGTTGCAGTGCCTTTGCCTGTACTCTGCGAGTTTGTCTGGGTATTGCGTCGAGGCTATAAGAAATCGCCCTCCGCTATTTCTGATGCGATCCACCATCTCATGAACGCAAGCAATATTGTCATGAACCGGCCTGCTGTCGAAGCGGGGCTGTCGGTCCTGGATGCAGGCGGTGATTTCGCCGATGCTGTCATTGCCTATGAAGGGAATTGGTTGGGCGCGGACGAGTTCATTTCCTTTGACAGGGAAGCCATTTCAATCCTGCAGTCACAAAGAAAATCTGCGCGGTTATTGTCATAAGCCATTAAAAGGAAGTCGAAACGGGCCACCACCCGCTTCAAGAAAAATAATCTGCGCCGCCAAAGGAGGTGGGTGTCCTGTCTTGGCTTCTATTGTCATAAGCCATCAAAAGGAAGTTGAAACGGGAAGTTGAAACGGGACACCCACCGTTTCAAGAAAAATAATCTGCGCCGCCAAAGGAGGTGGGTGTCCTGTATTAGTTCGTCCAAAGGAGGTGGGTGTCCTGTCTTGGCTCAAGAAAAATAATCTGCGCCGCCAAAGGAGGTGGGTGTCCTGTATTAGTTCTCCTGTATTAGTTCCGTTTCGCCGCGTTCCCGCCGGTGATGAAGGAGTGGAAACGGAAGGTGAAACCCCGATTTGCAAGGAAGTATTCCAAATCAATTACAAGGAAAGTACCGTGGAAGCAGAAGCCCGCTTCAAAGACTGGCTTGAAGCCGCGATAGAGCGAGGCCTCTCGCATTGGGAAGCCACGCTTTGAACTCATTGGCTGGGCATGGCGCTGTGGCGGGATTTGGCAGGGCGTATTGCTTTCCCTTTCCCCACCACTGACAAACCTCTGTTTCTGGAGTCTCCGGCATGGCCTCGGACAGCAGTCTGAGGCACCGGTAAGATGATAAACTCACCGACCCCCTTTTATTTCGGGACGCAGCATTTCCTCACGAGTTTCATCGTGCCATCTCCATTGATTCCCTTGATTGTAAAATCAATGACTCTGACCCCATTGATTCCGGTCGCCCGCTTGTCAGATTGTATCTTATAAGCTACAATCTGCCGGTGTATGAGGTGGTCCAAACAAAGGAGTTCGAGCGGTGGCACAGAGGGCTGCGCGATAGTCGTGCCGTGGCCCGCGTAACTACCGCGGTGGAACGCCTGCAGTTGGGCCTCGTGGGTGATTATAAATCAGTCGGTGGCGGGGTTAGTGAGGTCCGTATCACCTATGGCCCGGGCTACCGCTTGTACTACACGATGAAGGGCAACCAGCTTGTTGTTCTGCTGTGTGGGGGCAGTAAATCCGGCCAGAAGCGCGATATCTCCCGTGCCAGGAAATTGAAGGACGAATACGATGTCTAAAACAATGAGTAAATTTAACGCTGCTGCGACGCTTCGCGATTCAGAAGCGATTGCCGAGTATATGGCTGCCGCCTTCGAAACACAGGATCCGAGCTATGTGTCTCATGCGCTGGGCGTTGTCGCGCGCGCCAAGGGGATGAGCGAGATTGCTCGTGTCTCCGGGCTGTCTCGGGAACATCTTTACCGTTCGTTCAGCGAGGACGGTAACCCGACGCTGAAAAGCATTCTGGCTGTCATGGAGGCACTGGGAGTACAACTTTCGGCGACTGCTGTGGAAACGTCCCCCAATAGACAGGGGCATACAAATCGTACAGAAAATGCGTAAGTGATCAATTAACCCCACTTTCCCCCCTGCTATTCCAAAAGGCGCCGGTGACACATGCGAGTAAATCTCAAGTGTCACCGGCGCCTTTACCCTGGCGAGCCGCCGCCCTCCCTTTTTACCGCTCCAGCCCGAAGGACACGAACACCCTGCGCCCGCGCGGGTCGGCGGATCGTGGATCGTAGCTGCCCGCGATGTTCACGAAGGGCGGGTCTTCATCCAGCAGGTTGGCGGCGCCCACCGTGACGGAAGCGTTGAATCGGTCGCCCAATCTCCCGCCGAGTGACCAGCGAGCGTTCAGGTCCAGGGTGGTGAAGCTGTCAATCGACCCACCGGCGTCGTCCTGGTACCCGTCCACGTGCCGTAACAGGCCCGTGATTCGTACAGCGTCTTTGGACCAACTGGCGCCGGCGGCGGCCCTGAAGCGCTGATTCGGGGCGCCGACGTTGGCGCGGTTGAGTTTGCCGAGCGCGTCGACGGACACGCCCGCATTGGTCACGTCGTACTCGAGCAGCCATGTCGCCTCCACCCAGGCATCGATTGATCCGCCACGGGTGTCCAGAGCAGCGTTCGCAGACACGTCGAGACCGGAGGTCTCGATGCGGTCGGCGTTGATGAAGGCGACATTGACGATGGAAATCGTGCCCGCGGAGGTGCGTTCGATGCGCGGGTCGAACGGGTCGGTGTTGATGATGGCCTGGGCGTTCTCCTTGCGAAGCACGTCCTCGAACGAATAGCGCCAGTAGTCGGCATTGAATGCCCAATACCCGGCGTTTTGCCACGTCAATCCGAAGTTGAACGCGTGGGACGTTTCGGGACTCAGGTCGGGGTCACCCAGGGTGCGCCGGCCAGCAAACGTGGTGGAGCCGTCATGGTCGACGATATTGGTGAAGTTGGTCTGAGCACCCTGGGTTTGAAAGGGAGACGGCGCGCGAAACGATGTGCTGGCCGATGCTCGTATCGAGATGGCCTCGTCGACGCGAAATAGCAGCGTGATCTTCGGGTCGAGGGTGTCGCCGATGCCCCCTCCGTAGTCCTCGTATCGTAGCGCGCCGGTCATTTCGAGGTTTTCGGCAAGCGGCACCCAGATCTCCCCGTAGGCTGCCGTGACGTCGTCGTCAGAGGTGAAGTCGGGGTTGCCTATGAGAAAGGCGAAGCCGTCGCTGCGGGTGATGTCGTCGTAGGAGAATTCCAGCGACTGGTCGCGATATTGCACACCTGCGGCGTAACCCGCACTGCGCCAGGGCAGGAATCCCGTCAGGTTCGCCTCCAGCGTCGTGAGCTGCGATCGCCCATCGCCGAAGTAGTCTCCGATAATGAAGTCGCGCAATTCGGGTGCGTTGTGCAGCGGCTCGCCCGGTTGCGCTGAAAAGTTGGAACTGAACGGGTTGAAGAACAGGCAGCCGTCCCGGCCGGCCCCCTGAGGCGTCGCGGCGCCGGCATTGCAGGTGTTTCCTCCGAACCCTGAAAGCGCCGCCTGGAAGTTCGCAGCGATCACGTCGCGCGGGTTGAGCAGGGCATCGTTGATGCCGTGCACCATCGAAATATTCCAGGAACCTGTGTCCGAGAACCGGCCTTCGAACCCGAACGCCAGCCGGGTGGTGTCGTGCTTATAGAAGTTCACTTCCCGGGGTTGTCCATAACCGTAGGGGCGGCCCTGGAAGAAGACATCCTCGCCATAGGGATTGGCGGGGTGGTTCGCCGGCACCACCGGTGTGTTGAGTACCGGAAAGCTGGGCGACACATCCCTGTTGATGTCATTGCTCGCGTAACCCAGTTCGGCCCAGAGGCTCCCGAATCCGTTCCAGCGCCAGTCGGCGCGGCCCCATGTCTGCAGGCGCTGTTCGTTGGGGACCACTGTGAGTTGCGGGCCGTAGTCAAACCTGCAGATGACGCTGCCGTCGGGCAGTTCCTGCAGCAGACCGCCGTAGCGCTCGCAATCCGGATCCGCCACGGTGCGCCCCTCTGATGGCACGTTAAAGCTGCCCGGATTGCCGAAGCCGCTGGTGGCCGGACGCAGCCAGTCCACATCGATAAGCACGAGGCTGCTGCGGTCAAGGTAGCTTGCGGCCAGCAGATACTCTCCGGCGCCCCCGAACGTGCCGCCGAGCACGCCGTCCAGGGTGATCTCGTCCTGGGAACCCCCGCCCGTGCGGCTGCGGTACTCGGCTTGCAATTTGATGCCTTCGAACCCCCGCCGCGTGATGAAGTTGACGACTCCCGCGACTGCCTCCGATCCGTAGATGGCCGCGGCGCCGTCCTTGAGGATTTCCACGCGTTCGATTGCCAGCATGGGAACCAGGGCGGCAAGGTCCACGAAACTCGAACCGTCGTCGGTTTGCGCGGCGGACAGGACCTGCCGCCGGCCGTTCAGCAGGACCAGCGTTGACGCAACGCCGAGCCCGCGTAAATTAATGTTGGCGGTGCCGGCCGTGTAGTTCTGGGTCAGGTTATCGGAGTTGTTTTCCGCGCCGGAGTTGATGGCGAGCACGCCGACGAGGTCGCGAATGTCTCTCAGCCCGGAGTCGAGCAAGGTCTGCCCGTCGTAATCTGAAAACGGGGAGGGCGAGTCCCCCTGGCGGACGATACGGCTGCCGGTGGTCGCCGTGACCACGACTTCTTCGATCGTATCGGTTTGCCCCGCGCTGTTGGTCGCGGCGACGCACAGCGCGGCGGCGAGAAAAGAGTGTCGGCGGCGCCGATTTGAGAACACCGGGAGCATATGCAGATTTGGGCTCGCACAGTTTTGGGCCGCGATTTTATCAGTAATCAGGAGACCTGTCCGTTCGTAGGGGCTTGCCATGGCACACCCTTCGGGCACAGGGCCCGCGGGACGCGCATGCGCGTCCCCTACGGTGGTGGGGTTGCGGGAAGGGTTGCGGGACCACCCCGTTCGTAGGGGCTTGCCACGGCAAGCACCCTCCGGGCACAGAGCCCGCGGGACGCGCATGCGCGTCCCCTACGGTGGTAACGAGCTCATAGAGTCAGCCCCTTTTAGCGTTACACCGTCATCAGGTGCAGGCTCTCCAGCCTGCGGGTAAAGATGCTGTTGGCGTAGACTGCCGGGGCGGTATGGGACAGGGAGATTGTTTCCGTGGCCTGCAGTAATTCTTCCACCACGATGCGCGCTTCCAGTCGGGCCAGTACCGCGCCGATACAGAAATGGGCGCCGCGGCCATAACTCATGTGCCGCTTGGGATGCTTGCGATCCAGGCGCATTTCGTCCGCTGCCTCAAACATGGCCGGGTCGCGATTGGCGGCAGCCCAGGTCAGCATCAGCCGGTCGCCGACAAACAGATCAAAGCCGCCCAACCGGCAATCCCGGCGCACCACCCGGTAGTGAAACTTGAAAGGCGTTTCCAACCGCACCACCTCTTCAACGAAGCGCGGCGCCAGTGAAAGGTCTCTGCGTATTTGCTCTGCCAGAGCCTGGTCTTCCGCCAGCCACTTGAGGCAGGAGCCAATCAGCGCAGCGGTGGATTCGCCGCCTGCGCCAAACAGCACGGCGGCGATACCCAGTGCCTCGTCGCGGGAAATGATCTGTTCTGAGACTCCATTGGCCAGTGCGTGCATCAACGGGGCATCGGGCGCCGGGTCCAGATCGGCCGCGGCCCTGTCAAAATGCTCGCTGAGATAGTGAGCCATACGACCGGCTTCCCGCGACCGTTTCACCAGGGTGTCCTCGCCAATCTGGCCTGCGAGAATATCCCCGCCCATCATGGCCCAGATGCGAAAGCTGTCGACATCCGCCTCGGGCAAACCGAGCAGGTAAGCCACGACCAAAGCGGGAACCCTTTCGGTGGCCGGGACAACATCGCCGCCGCCGCTGCTGAGCAGAGCCATCAGCGATTGCCGGGTCCAGTTACGTATCCTGGCCTCCATTTGTGCGACCTTGCCGGTAAAGCGCGGCTGAATCAGGGCGCGATGGACCGCGTGGCGCGGTTCATCGGCGGTGGCAATCACGTTGGCTGCGCCAGAGCCGGTAGTGGGAAGGTCGGAACAGGTGGGCCGGCCGTCTTCGCCTCGGCACAGCACGCCGGTGAGATTGGCGGAAAAGTCCTCCTCCCTCGCCAGGGCCTCTTCGACCAGCGCCCAGTTGGCGACAATATGGACGCCGGATTTCCCAATACGCGACAGCGGTGCAGTTTCCCGCAGCCGCCGGTATAGAGGATGGGGGTTGTCGATTGCTGCCGCTGACAGCAGTTCGTCGTCAACCCTGGAGTAGTTGGGGGCGCGCATGAGCGAGGTATAGTAAAAGGAGTCGGCGTGATTTGCGAGTACTTCTCAGGTGACGCCGGTCCCATGCACTGTGGGTACTTTTCGACCCTAAAACGTCCTGAATTCACATATACGGTATTGCCCGGTATTTCAGCGTATTGAAATATATTTGATTTGGCGATTTTGATCGACTTTTTTGGGTTTTAGGGGGTTTTAATGCTATTTTGTGATTAAAATCT
Source organism: Halieaceae bacterium (assembly GCA_026710905.1). Classification (GTDB taxonomy): domain Bacteria; phylum Pseudomonadota; class Gammaproteobacteria; order Pseudomonadales; family Halieaceae; genus JAPOQD01. The sequence continues at coordinate 4,631 of JAPOQD010000174.1, read as the reverse complement.
AGTTTTTATCCATTATTTGTAATAAATGGTCTTTTAGCCCTTTCCGGGCTGTTTTTTGAGCCCTTTTACCTCTGATGCGGCGGTGGCCTCATGCTGCGTCCCAGGGATTTGTGACGTCAATATCCAAACCGTTGAAATCTCCCACGTTCCTCGTTGCGACCCACAAATCGTTGGCCTTGGCGATGCCGGCGACAAGGGCGTCGGCCAGATGCAGTACGCGGCCTGACCGATGGGCCACCGCCCGCAGCGTGGCCGCTTGCCGGGCTTCGGAACGGCCTATAGGCAAGATTCGGTCCTCGTACCCGGACGCAAGGGCCAGCAATGCAAGGCTGAGCCGTTCGCGTCGGCGTCCCGCCGGGAGCAGGTTCAACCCGAAGTCCATCTCGTGCAGCGTGATTGTCGAGAGCCATAGGTCCGGCCGGGTCAAAAACTTTATCACCAGCGGTTCCGGCACTGGCTTGACCAATTCCGAAACGACATTGGTGTCCAGCAGAAATCCTCTCACTTATCCTCCCCGAGGAACGGAATCTTCCGTCCTGGGTCACGGCGGTCAGGGAGTTCAAGCTCGACTCCTTGCGGCATGTTCTCGACCAGCCACTGGCCCAGGGGCAGGCGGGGTTGCAAATGTTCCTGCCACATGCGTTCGGGCGCCACGATAAAACCCTGCCTCCTGCCGATACGCTGTGGTCCCTCCTCCTCGGAGAGGCGCAGCACTTCGGACAAGCGCGACTTTGCCTCGGCGACAGTCCAGGTGCGTTCGGGCTTGGGGTGTCGGGCGGACATAATGAACTCCAATCAATCCGATAGTAGTCCAATATGGACTATATTGGTCTGCCGAGTCAAGTCCCGTGTGGGTTCGGGTACGCAGGCTCTGCCCGGACAGGCTACAGGGGGGTAGCAGCGCACAACCCGGCGAGCGAACAGGCGATGAACGTGATGCTTTATTCAGAAAATATCGATACGCGTAGATATTGGCTATGAATTCTACGTAAATATAACATTGTGGGAGCCAAACACGCGAAAACAACGTCTTTTTTGCTCTCGTGTTCCTGTCTTGCAGATTGACTTCACAGGGGTGAATGCTTATCGTAGGCGCAGCCCGTGGCTGCCCACTCGCGGGCTGGCCGCGAATCCTGTCTCACTAGAATAGCCAAAGCGTATGAGCAATGAGAAGCCCATCATACCGAGCTTGAACAACCCTTTTGCCGAGTTGAAAAACCTGCAATTCGCCGTTCCGGGTCAAATTGCCACGGATCCGGGTATTTACGAGGAAGCTCTTGAGGCCGGCCATAAGCTGCAATTGCGGCCGCGGCAGGCTGCCGAAGTCAAGAACATTGAACGGCAGCACCAGAAGCAGCGCATGACCATCTGGGAGCGTATCAATGTACTGACGGATGCGCCTCCCACGATTCTTTATCAGAATTGGGGCCCAAATCTGGATGGCGCCTCCCTGGTGACCGCCATCATTCGGGTCAATGGCCGCGATGTCGCCCTGTATGGCCATGATTTCACGGTACGCGCAGGTTCCATGGACGCCACCAACGGCAGAAAACTGGCCCGCCTGTTCCAGCTCGCGGCGAAACGCCGCATTCCCCTGGTGGGTTTGAATGACAGCGCCGGGGCCTATATTCCGGCCGGGGTCGGTGGTCTTGACGGTTACGCCGATGCCTTCACGGCGCTGCGCAAGATCTCCGGGGTTGTGCCCAGCGTCATGTGCATGTTCGGATTCAACGCCGGCGGTGGTTCCTATCTGCCGCGCCAGGGCAGTTTTCTGATCCAGCCCCAGGACACCTTTTTCGGTCTCACTGGCCCCGGTGTCGTCAAGTCCGTACTTGGCGAGGATGTGAGTCCCGAGGAACTTGGCGGCCCCCAGGTACACTCGCAAAGTGGGGTAAATGATTTTGTGGTGCCGGATGAAGTGGCCGCCCTGAAAAAAGTGCGCGAGCTTTTGAACTACCTGCCCAGTCACAATGCCGAACTGGCGCCGCTACAGAGCTCATCCGACCCGGTATCCCGTAAAACCTGGGATATCGATATCCTGCTCAAAAAGGCGTTCAACTCACCCTCTGGATTCAATACACCCATCGATATCAGCATTCTCATCCAACAGTTGTGCGACCATGGCGATTTTCTCGAGATCCAACCGGAGCGGGCCCGCAATACGGTTACCGCCCTGGGCCGCATGGGCGGTAACGTCATCGGTTTCGTGGCCAATAACAGCGCGGTGGCCTCGGGGCAAATCGATATTGACGCGGCCTACAAGAATGCGCGATTTATCCGCTTCTGCAATTTGTACAACATTCCCATGATCTTTTTGGAGGACACCACCGGATTCCTGCCCGGAAAGGAGCAGGAGGCCGGCGGTATCGTCCAGGCGGGCAGGGCCATGCTGGACGCCATCGTGGATTTGCGTACCCCGCGCTTTCTGGTTCTGGTTCGCAATGCCTTCGGCGGAGCTTACGCATCGTTCAACAATTATTCCACCGGCGCAGACCTGGTGCTGGCTCTGCCGACCACTCGCCTGGCAGTCATGGGCCCGGCCGGCATCGAGTATGTCTACAAGGACGAACTGCGTGCGATTCGCGGCAGTGCGTCCGGCAAACGGGAGAAAATACAGCGGCAACAGCAGGCCGCCGGCCTGGCGGAAGCCGAGGCCCGCCAGGTGGCGCAAGAACAGGTTAGAGAATGGCTTGCCGCAGAGGAAGCCGAGCTGGCGGTACGCTATGAGCGCGAGTTGATGAACCCCAATGAAGCGCTGAGCCTGGGTTCGATTTCACAGATCGTGATGCCTTCCGAACTGCGCCAGGTGCTGGCCGAGAATATGGAGTTCCATTTGCGCCACTACCAGCCCTCAGCCCTGGCCGATGTCCAGCGCGAGTTTCATTGAACAGGTAAGCCGCAATGTTGCACCAGTTCGCTCGCAAATTCCCGTTTCGCAGTTGTATACCGTCGCCAGGCATGAGTTTGGCATTGGTTCAGTTTGTAACCACCACGCGTGACGCGTCATCTATTTCTACGCGCCATCTGGCGCCACATTACGGTTAGCTCTCCCGTGTCGAATGAATTTTACCTGAATAATCCGCTGATACACCGGGACCGCCGGCTTGGCCGCAGGCCCTCGGACTGGGTCAGCCAGTTTTGCTGCGCTCAACTGCGGCCGTTGATTATCTGCCGGGGTCCCATTCGCAAGGAAGCCATGGATGTGTTCGAGGAGATGGGCATTGATGGCTACGGCATATTGTTGTCGGAAAAGGACTCCATTGTCTTTCGCAATGCACTGGCCCCGGAACTGCGCCAGTTGACCGACCCTGATCGTGTGCATCGGGTGCCCGATTACACCGGCGCCAGCAAGGAGGAGCGCAACGCCCGCATCCGGCAGCTTATCGGCATCGCCAGGGACAACGGCTATAACGCGATTTTTGCCGGTTACGGATTCATGGCCGAGGATCAGGCCATGGTAAAGGCGGTGGAGGCGGCCGGCCTCAAGTTCATCGGGCCGTGTTCCGCAACGGTGCACGACGCCGGGCTCAAGGATATAGCCAAACGCACTGCCGAGGCGGCCGGGGTCAGCGTAACGCCAGGTATGGACAATGCCACGGCCCTGACCTTGCTGGAAAAATATCCCGATACCGCCGCACTCAAACAAGTAGCTGCCCACCATCAACTGGAGCTTGACAGCGCCTTGCTGGATGACTCCGAGTTGTCGATGGAGCAGCGTGCCGTTCAGGTTCTGGCCGCGGCCTACGCCAAGGGTGTCGACCTCTATAGCATCGACGAACTCTGCGCAACTGTCAGCGCAGCCGTGCAGAGCATGTCGCTGGAATACCCGGCGCATCGCATACGCCTCAAGGCCGTTGGCGGGGGAGGGGGCAAGGGCCAGCGCATTCTCGGCATCGGTGAGTCCGCACGTACCGCGGAAATGGTGCGTGAGATTCTCAACGAGGTGAAAGCCGGCGGCGTCGGCGACAACAAGAACGTGCTGGTGGAACTGAATATCGAAAGCACCAGACACCAGGAAATTCAGGTCATAGGCAATGGGCAGTGGACCCTGTCACTGGGCGGCCGTGACTGCTCCCTGCAGATGCATGAGCAAAAGTTGCTGGAAGTCTCCATTACCCAGGAGTCCTTGCAACGCAGCTTGCTGGAGGCGAAAAACCAGGGCGACCTGGAGCGGGTTCGGGCGCTGGAACAGGAGTTGACCACCTTGTGCGCCATGGAGGCGGAGGCCGAGCGCTTTGGCGCGGCCGTGGGCCTGGATTCGGTATCCACTTTTGAGTGTATTGTCGACGGCAATGATCATTTCTTCATGGAAATGAATACGCGAATTCAGGTGGAGCACCGGGTGACCGAACTCTGTTATGCGCTACAGTTTTCCAACCCTGAGCAGGAGCAAGACAGTTTCGTGGTGGAGTCTCTGGTGGAAGCCATGGTGTTGCTGGCGGTCCATGGGCCCAGGTTGCCCAAGCCCGAGCGTGTCATACGTAATAATGACACGGTGGAAGTCCGGCTCAACGCCACCGACCAGGCTTTGCAGCCACATGCGGGAGGCGTCATCGAGCATTGGTCAGACGCGATGGAGGGAGAAATCCGCGATGATCAGGGTATCAGCCTGCACAACCCGGATACTGATG
>JAPOQD010000173.1 GCA_026710905.1 Halieaceae bacterium | reverse complement strand
GCGGATGCCGACCCCGCCCCAGCCCTCGTTGCGGTAGAACTCGGCAATGAGGCACAGGAGCCGGTAATTTGCGGCGTTGATATGGCCGGCGAGGCGGGTGATTTCGCGGGCGAGGGCTTCATTTCGCTGGGTTCTGGGATTGGTCATGGCAGTGCCTCCGATGGCGGGTGAGTATGTCAATACAGAGGGAAATTATACAATGAAAACACATGAAATTAAATCGATAAGCTATTGTTTTATCTAGCATAATCGATCATATTTCAGTGTTTTTGGAGAGGCGGGGGGAAAACGTTTCAGGCGTCAGGTTTGGCGAGCTCCAGGGAGGAGGATTAGCGGATTCCAGAACGGGTCTGCCACTGATTCCATGCGAAGCCTGCCACCCATTCCAAAGAGGTACGGGCCGTATAAGCAACAAGCTGTAGCGCGACAATCAAGATGATCCTCCGTGTTGCCTCATCCGAGAATGCTCCCTGGTCCGGGCGCCGTTGCCTCACCAGAATGCTCCCAGGAAGTCTGGCGGCAACTGCCTACCCAAAAGCACAAGGGCCGATGACGGAAATCCGCCGGGTTAGCTCTGGGACAGAATCAAATCGCGGCAAATAACCGCGCTTTTACATCGGCAACAACAGGGAGGCAGGTTCCCTTAGAGAACCCATTCAAACAGGGCAAGCAGCCCGCCGACGATACCGCTGTACACCGCTATCATGGCAAGGCTGTAATTCACAATCCTGTTGGTCAGACGGACTTCAAGCTGATTCAGACCAGAATCAAGATCGGACTTTTTCGCCAGGCCATCAAGATCGGACTTTTTCACCAGGCCATCCAGTGGCCCCTCGATCAGTGCCTGCTGCGCATCGGCTACCGCCATCGCGGTGGCCTTGGCGACTTTCGGCTCAACGCCGGCATCCTCAAGTTTCTGGCTGAAGGCCAGGGTATCGAAAGCCACTGTGTTCATTCTCTGATCATAACACTTTTGTTTGTCCTGTGAGAGCGGTTTACGCTGCAGGGTTTTTTCGCGCCGCGGCCGCGCCGATGACAGTCACGGAAAAAAAAGGGATCGGTGAAACTTGAGCGTGGTTCCCAAGTTTCACCGACCCTTTTGCCCTGGGAGATCTGCAAATTGTGTGCTACCTGCAATCTCCCCAACAATACTTGACAAAAACAGTGGGTTATTGCAGAATGCCACCCAGTATTTGTTGAGAGCGAGTTATGCGGCTCACTACGAAAGGTCGATATGCTGTTACCGCGATGCTGGATCTGGCGATTCACTCGGACCGCGGTCCGGTGAGCCTGGCCGCGATATCCGGGCGGCAGAATATTTCCCTGTCGTATCTTGAGCAACTGTTTTCCCAGTTGCGCCGCGGCGACCTGGTGCAAAGCGTCAGGGGCCCCGGTGGCGGTTATCGCTTGAGCCGGCCGGGCCAGCAGATTTTCCTGGCCGAAATTGTCGATGCAGTGAACGAAAACGTGGATGCGACCGGCTGTGGCGGTTCCACGGATTGCCAACAGGGCAAGATTTGCCTGACCCATCACCTGTGGTGCGATCTCAGTGAGCAGATTCGTGACTTTCTCAGCGGCATCAGTCTTACCAGCCTGGTGGACCGCCGCGAGGTGAAGAATATTTCCGCACGCCAGGACGCCGATTGCGGCGGTGATGGCGGTCTGCCGCTGCGGGTAATGACGGGTTGAGAGGGCCTTCCGGACCAGGAGAGATACAGCAATATGCAACTACCCATTTATCTTGACTATTCCGCCACCACGCCGGTGGACCCGCGCGTGGCGGAAAAGATGGCTGACTGCCTTTCCGTGGAGGGAAACTTCGGCAATCCCGCTTCGCGCTCTCACCAGTTTGGCTGGAAGGCGGAAGAGGCGGTGGAGAATGCCCGCCGTGAGGTGGCGGACCTGATTCATGCCGACCCGCGTGAAATTGTCTGGACCAGCGGCGCCACCGAATCCGACAACCTGGCCATCAAGGGCAGCGCCCTGTTCAACCAGCGCAAGGGCAAGCATATTGTCACCTCGAAAATCGAGCATAAGGCGGTGCTGGATACCTGCCGCCAACTGGAGCGTCAAGGCTTCGAAGTTACCTACCTGGACCCTGACTCCAATGGCCTGACCAGCCCGGAGGCGGTAAAGAATGCGCTGCGCGAGGACACCACCCTGGTCAGCATCATGCATGCAAACAACGAGATTGGGGTGATCAACGATATCGCCGCTATCGGTGCGGTGACCCGGGCCAACGGGGTGGTGTTT
>JAPOQD010000172.1 GCA_026710905.1 Halieaceae bacterium | reverse complement strand
TAAGGGCTCTGACCCTCTCTATATTCTTTATACTTCGGGAACTACCGGACAACCAAAAGGCATAGTCCGCGATAATGGAGGTCATGCCGTAGCCTTGCGTTATGCTTTCAAGAATATCTACGGCATGAATACTGGCGATGTCTGGTGGGGTGCTTCCGACATCGGTTGGGTGGTCGGGCACTCATTTATCGTCTATGGCCCGTTGATGGGCGGCGGCAGTTCAATTTTCTTCGAGGGTAAACCGGTTAGAACGCCGGATGCGGGAACCTTTTGGCGAATTATCGATGAGTACCAGGTTGCCTCCATGTTCTGTGCTCCTACGGCTTTCCGGGCTATTCGCCAGGAGGACCCGGAGGCCGGGTTGGCGAAGAAATATGATTTGAGCAGTTTGCGCTGGGTCTTCGTTGCCGGTGAGAAGCTCGATTCCTCAACCTATCATTGGTTGAGTGATTTGCTGAATGTACCTGTGCTGGACCACTGGTGGCAAACCGAAACAGGATGGCCAATGACTTCAGCCATGATGGGTTGGGAGAATCCATCGGCAGCAAGGCTGGGCTCGACAAACAAGCCGATTCCGGGATATGACATTCAGGTTTTGGACGATGAAGGCAATGTTGTGGGCGCAAATGTCACTGGCAACATCTGCGTAAAACTCCCCATGCCTCCTGGCGTGGCCTGGAGTATCTGGAATCAGCCTCAGGGTTTCAGGGAATCCTACCTGGATACTTTTCCCGGGTACTACCTCACGGGAGATGGCGGCTATATCGATGAAGACGGTTACGTTTACATCACTGGCCGCACCGACGATGTTATCAACGTTTCAGGCCATCGTTTCTCTACGGGTGATCTGGAAGAACTTGTGTCTGCTCATCCGGCCGTTGCCGAGTGTGCGGTTATTGGCGTGGCCGACAGCATAAAGGGACAGATACCCCTGGCACTGATCGTACTCAAAACTGGAGTGGAAGTTGGGGAAAGCCAACTTCAGGAGGAATTGGTTGCCGTAGTGCGAGAGAGAGTGGGGGCCGTGGCCTCCTTCCGTACGGCGATTGTCGTCCAACGCCTGCCGAAGACGCGTTCGGGAAAAATTCTGCGTGCGATATTGCGGAAGATTGCCGCGCATGAGCGCTACAAAATGCCTTCGACCATAGACGATGAGTCCATACTTCAGGAAATTGAAAGCATCCTCAAGCAAAGAAGCAAGGATTGATCCTCAGCTGCCAAAAGGGCTGGGAGCCTGCGCCGTAGAAAATCACGGCAGCGAAAAGCTCGCAGTGAGAGCAGCCTTGCAGCCGTGATCTTTCTGCGGCGCAGACTCCTGGGCAACTTGCAAGGCGAATAGAGAAGACCCACTCGCTGTTTACGCGTGAGAAAAATGTCTACACCAGCGTGAAACCTGGCCAAAAGTCCTTATAATCAATGTTTTACCCGATTCTGGGTTTGGCGCTGGCGTACCACACAATTGCCGGTTTACTGTCCTGCATGGAGTTTTTGTCAATGGCTGTTGAACGAACCCTGTCAATCATCAAGCCGGATGCCGTGGCGAGAAATCTCATTGGAGAGATTAACCGGCGCTTTGAGCAGGCTGGCCTGCGCCTGGTTGCCGGCAGGATGCTACGCCTCAGTGAAACTGTAGCCGCCGGGTTCTACGCCGAGCATGTCGGGCGCCCGTTTTTTCCCGCCTTGATCAAATTCATGACCTCCGGCCCGGTTTTTGTGCAGGTACTGGAGGGTGAAGATGCCATTGCCAGGAATCGTCAGTTGATGGGTGCTACCGACCCCGCCGTGGCGGAGCCCGGCACCATCCGCGCCGATTTTGCCTCCACCATAGACGCCAACGCAGTGCACGGTTCTGACTCGCCGGTTTCCGCGGTGCGTGAAATCTCCTATTTCTTTGCCGTCTCCGAAATCCACGGCCAGGACCAGGGTACCGATTGATGAAGGTTGCGCCGGTGAATTTATTGGGAATGTCCCGGTCAAAGATGCAGGTCCTTTTCAAAGAGCTTGGGGAACCGTCCTATCGCGCGCAACAGGTGATGAAATGGATACATCATGCCGGGGTGGACGATTTCAAATTGATGTCCAACCTCGGCAAGAATCTTCGTGAGCACCTCAGCCGGGTCGCCGAGGTGCGAGCGCCGCGAATTGCCGGTCACCAGATTTCTACTGACGGTACTCGAAAATGGGCGATTCGCGTGGCCGGCGGCGGCTTGATAGAAACCGTGCTGATCCCCGATGGAAGGCGCGCCACGCTCTGTGTTTCTTCCCAGGTAGGTTGCAGTCTGGACTGCAGTTTCTGCGCCACTGGAAAGCAGGGATTTCAGCAGAACCTGAGCGCGGCGGAAATTATTGGCCAACTCTGGCTGGCCCTGAAAGCCTGCGACGCCTTTCAGAACGGCAAGGGCCGCAAGATCACCAATGTGGTGATGATGGGTATGGGTGAGCCGTTGTTGAACTTCGACAATGTAGTGGATGCCATGGATTTAATGCTGGACGATCTTGCCTATGGGCTGTCCCGGCGCCGGGTAACCCTGAGCACCTCGGGGGTGGTCCCCGCACTGGACCGTCTGGCCGGACGCAGCCAGGTCTCGCTGGCGATTTCCCTGCATGCACCGAACGATTCGCTGCGTAATGAACTGGTGCCCTTGAATCGTAAATATCCTATTGAAATGCTGTTGGCCAGCGCCCGCAACTATATTGAGTCGCAGACTGACCGGAACCGCGTGGTCTCCATTGAATACACGTTGCTTGCCGGAGTGAATGATCAGCCTAGGCAGGCTCTTGAACTGGCGCAATTACTGCAATCCTATCCTTGCAAGATCAATCTGATACCGTTCAATCCCTTCTCCGGGTCGGGGTACCGCCGGCCCAGCGGCAACGCGGTATCGCGCTTCTGGAAGATCCTGGTGGACGCGGGCCTCAGGGTAACAGTGCGCACAACCCGGGGAGATGACATAGACGCGGCCTGCGGACAGTTGGTGGGGCAGGTGCGCGACAGGCCCCGCCGCAGCGAACGGCACGGATTGGCTGGAACTGTGCCGGTGGTAGCGCTGGGATGAACCTGTTCAGGCGCCTGCTTCCGGGTTTGCTGCTGTGCGGCCTGGTTGGCTGTGTAACTACCGAAGACCGGATGTTCACCGGGGCGGTGGCGCCACAACAAGCCCTGGAGTCCCGGTTGCAGTTGGCCCGGGGCTACGTCGGCAAGCAGAATTGGGATGATGCCCGCCGCAACCTGAAACTGGCGGCTGAAATAGACCCTGATGCGTCGCAGGTACACGAGGTCTTTGCCTTGCTATACCAGGGAACGGGAGAATATGAATTTGCGGAACAAAGCTTCCGGCGGGCACTTGCGCTGAACAGAAATTTCTCTCGCGCACGTAACAACTACGCGGTGTTTCTGTACCAGCAGCAACGCTTTGAAGAAGCCGAAAGGCAACTGGAAATGGTGGTCGAGGACACCCTCTACGAGTCTCGCCCGAGAGCTTTGCTGAACCTTGGCCTGTGCCGTCTGCGGCTGCAGGATCAGGACGGCGCTCACCAGGCATTTATCCGTACGCTGACGGCTGACCGGAACAACCCGGCCGCACTGATGGAACTGGCGCATATTGCCTTTCGGCGTGGCCATTGGGATGCGGGCCAACGATACTACGATGGTTATCGAGGGTTGGTGAGCCAGCAGTCGGCCAGGGGTTTGTGGCTTGGGCTGCGACTGGCTCGTCAGCATCGGGATGCTGGCGCCCAGTCAAGTTATGCGCTGGCATTGCGCGATCTTTATCCGGAGTCGCCTGAATACCGGGCGTACCGGCAGGCGGTGGAATATGGAGAACTCTGAAATTCCTGAACCGGCGCTGGAAAAGCCGGGTGATATTTTGCGCCAGGCCCGGCAGGAACTGGGTATTTCGCAGTCCGAAATAGCGGAGCGCATGTACTTGAAACTCAGCGATCTGGTGGCTTTGGAAGAGAATCGTTTCGAAGTGCTGAAGGGGGGAGTTTTTGCCAGGGGTTACCTTATCGCCTTTGCCCGCCTGGTCGAAGTGGATACCGACCGGGTGGTCTCGGCCTATGACCGCCTACCCTCGGTGATAGCTGCCTCGGCCGAAAATCAACCCGTCAAGAGCTCTTCCATTGCACGCACACAGAAAACCGGTGCCGCGGCGGTGCCGGCCGGTATCGGTCTTTTCGTCTTGCTGCTATTACTACTATGGTGGCTGCAAAGAAGTGAGATGCCTTGGTCCGACCCAGCCGAGCAGGCGCCGGTTGTTGCGGAAACCGGCAGTATGATGGGGGTTGAGCCGGTGGTGTCTGGACCTGACAGTTCCGAGTCCGCCGTAGAAGGAGACCTTGAAACCGATAGTGAACCTAGCGTCGCCGAAAGTCCGGAATCGGCAGGGTCTTCGGAGCCCCCTGGGCCCGCTGAATCCATTGCGTCTTCAGAGGCATTTGAGTCCCAGGAGTCTCATGAGGTGGTCGAGTCCCAGGAGTCTCATGAAGTGGTTGAGCCCCTGGAACCGCTTGAGCCTCTTGAGTCCCCTGCAACCGATGAGAGCATGGAACTGGCTGTGGATTCGCAACAGGAGTTGGAAACCCTGGAGCCTACGCCAGCCGATCCCGAGGAACCGTTACCGGGTCGTGTCATCAATGCGGGATCGGAGCAGGGCGCCTTGCTGGAGTTCAGCTTCAGCGGGGAATGTTGGGCAGAGGTTTACGATAGCAGCAACGAATTGATCTATCAGGATTTGCACCGCGAAGGCGATCAAGTGACAGTCCGGGGTGCTGCGCCATTCACTATCCTGTTCGGAGACTCCCGTTACGTTGAGTTACTCTACCAGGGGAACTCGGTAGACATTGTCCCTCGTCGAGGTGATGTAGTCGCCCGGATGGTGGTAGGTGAGTCATGAATGCTGAATGCATCAACGAGCCACGCTTCGACGCCCTCGCAACGAACGCCGGCGCCAACTCCGGGCTACCAGCCTGAGACCCAAGGCGTGAAAACTATTCGCTCTATCCGGGGCATGAATGACATTCTTCCCCCGGAAACTTCCCTTTGGCAGTATCTGGAAAAGCAGGTGGCCAGCTTGTTGGCGGAGTACGGCTACCGGGAAATACGCCTGCCGGTGATTGAACATACGGAACTGTTTCAGAACAGTATTGGCGAGAGCACCGATATTGTTGAAAAGGAAATGTACAGCTTTTCTGACCGCAATGGGGATAGCCTGACCCTACGCCCTGAGGGCACGGCCAGTTGCGTGCGTGCGCTATGCCAGCACCACCTTGCCCCGGCCTTGCAGAAACTGTGGTACCAGGGGCCCATGTTCCGCCATGAGCGCCCACAGCATGGGCGGCAGCGCCAGTTTCATCAATTGGGCGTGGAGGTTTTCGGTGTGGCAAGCGCCGAGGTTGATGCCGAGTTGCTGCTGCTCAGTGCGCGCTTGTGGCGCCGGCTGGGCCTCGAAAAGCGCATTCAATTACAGCTCAACAGCCTGGGAGACGGAGAATCCAGACAACACTACCGGGAGGCATTGGTGAGTTGGCTGTCGGCGCGTGAAGCCGCCCTGGACGATGACAGCCGGAGGCGCTTGCGCAACAATCCGCTGCGAATATTGGACAGCAAGAATCCTCAAACCCAAAGCCTGCTGGAAGATGCGCCGGTGATGGCGGATTTTCTCAATGAGGAGGCCGCCGCCCACTTTGACAGGCTGCGGGAAATTCTGGATGCCAATGGTCTCGTTTATACGGTGAACCACCGCCTGGTGCGCGGTCTGGATTACTACAACCGCACAGTGTTCGAGTGGGTGACCGAGGCCCTGGGGGCGCAGGGGACAGTCTGTGGCGGTGGCCGCTATGATACGCTGGTGCAGCAATTCGGCGGCAAAGCCACTCCCGCGGCTGGTTTTGCCGCAGGCCTGGAACGTTTGGTGCTGTTGTTGCAGCAACTACAGCAAAGCCCGTTGGAGGAGCCGCTGGCCGATGTGTATTTTACTGCAGTGGGCGATGCCGCCAGGGTCTGCGCCATTACTTTGGCGGAAGCGGTTCGGGACCAACTTGATGGCTACAACATTCTGGTCAACTGCGAAGGTGGCAGTTTCAAGAGTCAGTTGAAAAAAGCGGATAAAAGTGGCGCCCGTCTGGCGGTAATTATCGGTGAGCGGGAAGTGGCCGCTCGCAGCGCCGGGATAAAGCCGCTACGCGGCGAGTCTGCCGAACAGTTCAGTGTGGCGCAGTCCGAACTTGCGGCCAGATTACAGGGATTGTTGGCATAAGGGGAGTCACTGTGGATTCATATCGAACCGAAGAAGAACAGGTGGAGGCACTACGCAACTGGTGGCGGGATAATGGTAAATCCACTATCGCCATTGTCGTGCTGGCTTTGGGTGCGGGCTTCGGTTGGCAGGGTTGGCAACAATATCGTGGCGAACAAGCGCAAAGCGCTGCAGCCCTGTACCAGGATTTACTGGAGGCTGTGAATGTTTCCGTCTCACTCAGCAGTGCCCAGGCCGCCACCGCCAGACATCTTGCGGGAACACTGAAATCCGATTATAGCGGCTCCATTTATGCTCAGTTCGCCGCCATGCAACTGGCCCGCCTGGCCGTGAACGAAGATGACCTCGCGGCAGCCGAACAGGAATTGCGTTGGGTATTGACCCGGAACCCGGTGGGAGATATACAGCGCGTGGCCCGGTTGCGCCTGGCCCGGGTTATTGCGGCGCGGGGTGAGACGCAGCAGGCGCTGGACATGCTGGCGGTTGAAGCCGGCGCCTACGCGGCTGTTTATGCGGAGGCCCGTGGTGATATCCATCGGCTACTCGCCCAGGAGGAGCAGGCATTGGCTGCGTACCGCGAAGCCGCCGGATACAACCAGGATAATGGTGTGGCCAACACAGGAACGCTGGATTTAAAGTTACAGTCCTTGCAATTGCAGAAGCCCCGAGCTGTGTCGGTATCGAATCAGGGAGAGAATTCGGATGCAACTAACTGATTTCCTGAAAAAAATTGGAGTCTTACTGTTGGTCATGAGCCTGGCCGGTTGCAGTACTGTCAAGGGCTGGTTTGGTTCAGACGACGAGGAGGCCAGCGAGCCGGCGCCATTGGTGGATTTTGTGGCGGAGATGAAAATTGACACACTTTGGAGCACTGGAGTGGGGCAGGGACAGGGCAAAATCTATAATTTCCTGACTCCGGCAATTCAGGGGGACCGTATCTACGCTGCTGGCAGCGAGGGTACACTGGTGGCTCTGGACCGGAAAACTGGCCGGCGGGTGTGGAAACGCGACCTCGACTTACCCTTGTCGGGAGGTGTGGGTTTCGGCGCACAGTTGCTGGTGTTGGGTAGTAGTGATGGTGACGTGCTTTTGCTGGATGCCGATAACGGTAGCGAATTGTGGAGGGTCACGGTCAGCGGAGAGGTGTTGTCGCCACCACAGACCAACGGCTCGGTGGTGGTGGTGCAGAGTTACGACGGTAAGTTGCACGGTCTCAGTGCCGCCGACGGCAGTGAACTCTGGGTATATGAGGGTCAGGTGCCGGTGCTGACGATTCGCGGCACCAGCACCCCGATTATTGACGGACGTGTTGTCGTCGCCGGTTTCGCCAATGGCAAGTTGGTTGCCCTCAATCTGAATAGCGGAGCCATTGCGTGGGAAGTCCGCGCCGCCATTGCCCAGGGGCGTTCCGAGATAGATCGTATTATTGACGTGGATGGCGAGATGCTATTGCTCAACAGCATCTTGTATGCGGTAAGCTACCAGGGTCGGCTCGTCGCCATTGAGACTGCTACGGGGAGAAAGTTGTGGCAGCAGGATGCTTCCAGTTCCGTCGGGGTAGATCAGGGTTTCGGCAATATCTATGTTGCGGAAGACAGCGGTTCCGTGGTGGCTTTCCATCGCTCGGGCGAGGGAGTGCGCTGGGAGCAGCCGCGTCTGGAGAACCGACGCCTGAGTGCTCCCAAGGTGATCAAGGGGTATGTAGCAGTGGCCGACTTTGAAGGCTATGTGCATTTCCTGTCCCAGGTTGATGGGCGCTTTGTCGGGCGCAAGCAGGTAGATGGCAGCGGAGTGAGGGCCAGCATGTCAGCGATGGAGGACATTCTCTACGTGTACGGAAATGGTGGCAAACTGAGCGCCCTGCGGGTTAGTGGCGAGTAACTCCCGTGCATGCTCCCGGTTATCGCCCTTGTGGGGCGCCCCAATGTTGGTAAATCGACGCTTTTCAATCGCTTGACTCGCAGCCGGGACGCCTTGGTGGCCAACTTTCCCGGGCTGACTCGTGACCGCAACTACGGAGTGGGGCAGTTCGGTTCAAAATCGTTTGTGGTCATAGATACCGGGGGGATCGGCGTCGCCCGGGAGGGTCTTGATGCCCTCGCGGAGCAACAGTCGCTGCAGGCGATTGAAGAAGCCGACACGGTGTGTTTGCTGGTGGACGCCCGCACCGGTCTGACCTCGGCCGATACGCTGCTCGCCGCGGCCCTGCGTCGGCAGGGCAAGGTCTTTCACTTGGTAGTCAACAAAATCGACGGGATCGGCGCGGACCTGGCGGCGGCCGAATTTCATGCCCTGGGCGTGGATGATCTACACCCCGTTTCAGCCACTCACGGCCATGGCGTCAGCTCTCTGTTGGAGCGGTTGTTGCAGGGATTTCCAGAGGCTGGAAATGAACCTCCTGCGGCGCGCAACACTACCATTCGGGTGGCAATTGTCGGTCGCCCCAACGTGGGTAAATCCACCCTGGTCAATCGTATGCTGGGAGAGGACCGGGTACTGGTATACGACCAGCCGGGCACTACCCGTGACAGTATCTACATTGACTTCGAGCGCCGCGAGCTTCGCTATACGCTGATAGATACCGCGGGTGTCCGGCGGCATAAGAAGGTCAGGAAAACGGTGGAAAAATTTTCCATCGTCAAGACTCTCAAGGCCATTGATGATGCCCACGTGGTGATCCTGATGATGGACGCCGGCGAGGGAGTGGTGGAGCAGGACCTGCACTTGTTGGGTTTGGCCCTAACTGCTGGCCGTGGCGTAGTCATAGCCGTAAACAAATGGGATGCCCTTGACACACAAGCCAGGCGGCGAATTCATTCGGAACTGCAGCGCAGATTGATGTTCGTGGACTACGCCGATGTGCGCTTCATTTCGGCCCTGCGTGGAACCGGGGTAGAGCGCCTCTACCCGTCACTGCACGGCGCCTTCGATTCCGCCTCCCGCAAGTTGAGCACCAATAAACTGAATCG
>JAPOQD010000082.1 GCA_026710905.1 Halieaceae bacterium | reverse complement strand
TGTATTACTTGGGGGTCGGATATGTCCTTGCGCTGTGCAGTAACCGACATTACCAGGTGTTGCCTGACCAGCCAGCACACCAGGCTGGTATCAATCTGATCGAGTGCGTGATTTTTGCAGAACAGCTCGGCATCCAGGGCGCCCAGCTCCGAATGGTCACCGTTGCGGCCTTTGCCGATGTCATGATAGAGCCCGGCGATGTACAGCAGTTCCGGCTTGGGAAGTCTTGCGGCGACCCGGCTGGAGACCGGAAAGTTCTCGGCAGCCTCCGGGTACCGGAGACGGCGCATATTCCTGACCACCTCCAGGGTGTGGGCATCCACCGTATAGATGTGGAACAGATCGTGCTGCATCTGACCGGCTACATTGCCGAACTCCGGCAGATACTTGCCCAGTAGCCCGTAGCGGTCCATGCGCCGCAGTTGGCGGGCCATCCTGAAAGGTGACCGCAAGATTTGCAAGAACAGTTCCCGGTTGCGCGGGTTGCGGCGAAACTCCTCGTCGATCAGGCCGCTGTGGCCGCGAATCAGTCGGATGGTGGAGACATGAATTCCCTCAATGCCGGGATCAGTTCCGCACAGGACAAAGATCTCCAACAGGGCGGAGGGAGTTTCCCCGAATACCGTTTCCCGGCAGGCTTCGATATAGCCATTGCGGACTTGAAAACGGGAGTTGATACTGACTATTTCTTCGTTGCTTTCAGCGCGTAGAATGACTTGACGGAAGTGCTGCATCAGCACTTCATTGAGCTGACCCAGGGCCGCCACCCAACGGTAATACTGTTGCATGAACTGTTCTACCGCCAAGCGCCGCTGGCGGTCCCGGTAGCCGAAAATCTCCGCCAGTTCCCGCTGATGATCGAACAGCAGCCGGTCTTCTTCCCGCCCGGCAATCAGGTGCAGGGCATAGCGCACTCGCCACAGAAAATCACGGCCTTGCAGGAGGATGTCGAGTTCATCGTCAGTGAGGTAGCCAAGCCGGGCCAGTCCGGCGGGGTCTCGTTCACCGAACTGGCGCTGGGCAATCCAGCCGATCATCTGGATATCCCGCAAGCCCCCAGGAGAGGCTTTTACATTGGGTTCCAATTGATATTCGGTGTCGCCGTACTTGGCGTGGCGAGCTTTCTGTTCCCGCCATTTGGCATGGAAAAATTCGTTGCTGGGCCACAACAGAGACGGGCTGGTGGCTTGTTGCATGGCGTCGAGCAGGGATTCATCGCCGGCAATCAGGCGCGACTCCATCAAGGCCGTGGCAACGGTAATATCCTGTCTGGCGCGAGTTGCACATTCGCTGACGCTTCTGACACTGTGGCCGATGGTCAAGCCGATATCCCAGAGCAGGGTCAACAGGGCTTCTATATTGGCGGTGCAGTCAGTGCAGTCCTCACCCAGCAGGATCAGCAGGTCCACATCGGAATGAGGCAATAACTCGCCGCGGCCGTAGCCGCCCACGGCGACCAGAGCTATGGCGGCATCCTGCCAGTCGAATTGCCGCCAGATGATCTCCAGTAACCGGTCAAGATAACGAGCCCGCAGACGCACCAGCGGCCCAGCTTCCGCCTTGGGGTCGAATTGAGCCTCAAGGTAGGCGCGGCCATCTTTCCACTGCCTTCGCAGTGCGGCAACACGCTGCCCCGGCACCCGGCAGCTTTGTTCCAGGCCGGCCGGGTCAAGCAGCTCCTGAGGAAGTGGGCTGTGTGTCACGGTATATCAGAAAGATTCATCGGTGCGGGCCGTGAAAACTTCCACGCCCGTTTCCGTAACGGCCATGGTGTGTTCCCACTGGGCGGAAAGACGGCCATCCTGTGTGGTGACTGTCCAGCCGTCCTTTCTGTTCAGCTTCACCTGCCGTTTTCCGGCGTTGATCATGGGTTCAATGGTGAAGGTCATGCCGGGTACAAGCGCAAGGCCTTCGCCGCGCCTGCCATAGTGCAGCACCTGCGGTGCCTCGTGGAAAATATCGCCGATACCATGGCCGCAGTATTCACGCACAACGGAATAGTAGTTTTTTTCAGCGTGGCTCTGGATCGCATAACCGATATCGCCCAGGGTAGCGCCGGGTTTTACTGCATCAATGCCGCGGTAAAGGCATTCCTGGGTGATACAGATCAGTCGCTCAGCATGGGGCGCCGTCTTGCCGACGCAGAACATGGCGCTGGTATCACCGTGATAGCCATTTTTGATAACAGTGATGTCGATATTGATAATATCGCCGGATTTCAGGATTTTTTTCTCCGTTGGAATACCGTGACAAACCACATCGTTTACCGAGGTGCAGATGGACTTCGGGAATCCCTTGTAATTGAGCGGTGCGGGAATCGCCTCCAGTTCCCCGGTAATGTAGCTGTGGCAGATACTGTCCAGTTCTCCGGTGCTGACTCCTACCTGCACATGGGGCGCAATCATTTCCAGCACCTGGGAAGCCAGACGCCCGGCAATACGCATTTTTTCCAATTCCGCGGCAGTTTTGGTTTTGACGGTCATCGGTATAGCCTGATTTTTTGGGCAGGTGAAAACCTGCAAGTATTCTAACCTGATTTCCAGCAACGGGAAAAAATCCGGGGCGCTACCATGTTAACGCCATATGCGGGCAGACCCGGATGTGGCGTGTTTATTTGCGACTTCCACTATGGTATAAAGCGCGCCTCCCGGCCGGTGTGGCCAGGGAAAACGACGCACACATGCCGTCACATCATTCAGGGTGCTCCGTGGTTCCGAGGGACTGCGGGGTTGGGCGATGGGGCATGTGGAGGACTAACCCATACAAGGTAACTATCATGACGCAGGTCAGTATGCGCGAACTGCTGCAGGCAGGTGCGCACTTCGGACACCAGACTCGCTACTGGAATCCGAGAATGGAGCCGTACATTTTCGGCGCCCGTAACAAGATTCATATCATCAATCTGGAACATACTGTTCCCGCTTTCAACGAAGCTCTTGAGATGGTCCGTAAATTGGCTGCCAACAAGAACAAGATTTTGTTCGTGGGCACCAAACGCGCCGCTGGCAAACAAATCAAGGAACAGGCTGAGCGTGCGGAAATGCCCTATGTCAGCCATCGCTGGCTGGGTGGCATGCTCACCAACTACAAAACCATTCGCGCTTCGATCAAGCGGCTGCGCGATCTGGAGGCGCAGCAGGTGGACGGCACCTTTGAGAAATTGACCAAGAAGGAAGCCCTGCTGCGGTCCCGGAATATGGCCAAGCTGGAGCGCTCCATCGGTGGTATCAAGGATATGGCGGGTCTGCCCGATGCCTTGTTCGTGGTCGATGTCGATCACGAGCGCATTGCGGTAACCGAAGCCAACAAGTTGGGTATTCCGGTGATTGGTATCGTTGACACCAATAGTGACCCCGAGGGTATCGACCACGTCATTCCCGGCAATGATGATGCGATTCGAGCCATCAGGCTGTACGTCAAGAGTGTGGCGGACGCCTGCATTCAGGGGAGGATAGAAAGCGGTGAAATGGTGGAGGCTCGCGATGAGTTTGTCGAGGTGACGCCGGAGCAACCAGAGGAACTGGCTGCCGCAGAAGAAGTGGTTGTTCCGGAGGCGCCGGCCGCTGCAGAGGAAGCCGCTGCTGCGGAGGCACCGGCTGCTGCGGAGGCACCGGCTGCTGCGGAGGAAGCGGTTACTGCGGAGGAACCGACTGCTGCAGGGGAAGCGACAGCCCCAGAGCCGGACTCCGAACCTGACGCCAAGTAATTTACCTGGGGAAAGCTTGCTTTCCGGCATGATGCTCCCCGCAAGGGGATGTGGAGTAGTCCAATGTCTGTAGTACTGATTAAAGAACTGCGTGAACGCACCGGTCTGAGCCTGCTGGAATGCAAACGCGCGCTCGCGGCCACTGCCAACGATGTGGAAAAAGCCATTGAAGAATTACGCAAATCCAGTGGCATGAAGGCGGCCGGAAAGGCCGGCCGCATTGCCGCCGATGGTGTGGTTATGCTGCGTGTGAGTGAAGACAACAGCTATGGCAGCATGGTGGAAATTAACAGCGAGACTGACTTCGTCGCCCGGGACAAGAACTTTCTGGCCTTCGCCGGCCGGGTTGCCGACACGGCATTTGTCAGCAGAAACACGGATCTTGGCAGCCTCATGGCTGGCGAGTTGGAGTCTGCCCGTGAGGACCTGGTGCAGAAAATCGGCGAGAACATCAGCGTGCGCCGGATCACGGCCCTGGCTACGGACGAGGGCGTGATCGGCAGTTATGTGCACGGCAACAACCGTATCGCTGTCCTGGTGCAGCTCAAGGGCGGAGATACCGAGTTGGCGCGGGATGTCGCCATGCATGTGGCGGCGGTCAGCCCAAGGGTGGTGGCCCCTCGGGACATGCCGGAAGATGTACTGGCCAAGGAGAGGGAAATTCTCACCGCACAGGCCAGCGACAGCGGTAAGCCACCGGAGATCGTGGAGAAAATGATCGGTGGCCGCATCCGCAAGTTCCTGTCCGAAAACAGCCTGCTTGAACAGGCCTTTGTAAAAGACCCTGATCTGACAGTAGGCAAACTGGTGGCCGGCGCCGGCGCCGAGGTGATCACTTTCAGTCGTTACCAAGTGGGTGAAGGCATAGAAAGGAAAGCAGTGGATTTCGCTACCGAAGTGGCCGCACAGTTACAGGGTTAACATCACAAGCCCGGATATTGCACCTTCAGGGCACATGTCGCAGGGATTCGCCCCCCCGCCACAGCGAGTGATTCGGTGGCCGTGGCGGAAGCCTGGCGCCATAGGCAGGCAGGGGGTCGATGCCCGCGAAATGCCTGAAACTTGCGCTATGCTCTGGCAGGGCAAAGCAACCTCATAGGTTGTATCTGTCTGGAGACGGCCCGATGAGACCTGCGGGCCGGTTTGCCCCCTGATCGAGGCGCTGTTACCTTACAAAGTTTGCAGAGGGCGACGATATGCCTGCCCAGGGCAGCTCAAGAAAATATCGAAGGATACTCCTGAAACTGAGTGGAGAAGCGCTCACCGGTGACCAGAGTAGTGGTATCGATCCAAAAATTCTTGATCTCATGGCGCTGGAAATCGGTCAATTGGTTGGAATCGGGGTGCAGCTTGGTCTGGTGATTGGCGGCGGCAACCTGTTTCGCGGCGCGGCGCTGCAGAAATCGGGATTGGACCGGGTAGCCGGCGATCACATGGGTATGTTGGCTACCGTGATGAATGCCCTGGCCATGCGCGACGCGCTGGAACGCTCCGGCACCGCCAGCCGGGTGATGTCCGCGATACCGATGAGCGGTGTGGTTGACCACTACGACCGCCGCAACGCAATGCGCGCCCTGGACAGTGGTGAGGTGGTGATTTTCGCTGCCGGCACGGGCAATCCATTCTTTACCACCGACTCGGCGGCTTGCCTGCGCGCCATTGAGGTACAGTCGGAACTCATGCTCAAGGCCACCAAGGTGGACGGGGTTTACTCCGCTGATCCGATGCAGTTTCCCGATGCCGAAAAATTCGACGAACTAAGCTTCGATGAGGTATTACAGCGTCAACTGGGAGTGATGGACCTCACCGCCATCGTGCTGTGCCGCGATCATCAATTGCCGGTAAGGGTATTTGAGATGGGCCGGCCCGGTGCGTTGTTGAGCATTGTTTGCGGGGGAGATCAGGGTACACTGATCCGCCCGTGAGAGGAAATCAGGCATGATAGAAGACATCAAAGCGGAAGCGCGGGAACGCATGGGTAAAAGCCTGGGCGCTCTGGCGCAGAACTTTAACAAGATTCGAACTGGCCGTGCCCATCCCCATCTCCTCGACGGCATCCGGCTTGACTATTACGGGGCCGATACGCCGTTGAATCAGATGGCCAATATCTCGGCTGATGGCGCCCGCACCTTATTGGTTACGGCCTGGGACAAGACCATGACGCCAAAGATCGAAAAGGCCGTCTTGAAGTCCGGTCTCGGTCTCAATCCGGTCACCGCGGGGGACGTCATTCGCATACCCATGCCTGCCCTGACCCAGGAGACTCGCAAGGACTACATCAAGCAAGCCAAACAGGAAGCGGAGTCGGCGCGGGTTTCCGTGCGTACGGCTCGCCGTGACGCCCTGGACATGTTGAAAGAACTGCTCAAGGACAAGGATATATCCGAAGACGACGAGCGTCGCGGCCACGAGGCGGTGCAAAAGATCACTGATTCCTTCATTGCCGAAGTGGAAAAAATGCTGGCGGAAAAAGAATCGGACCTGCTGGAAATATAGGCGGGAAACTCCCATGGTACCTCAGCACATTGCGATCATCATGGATGGCAATAATCGCTGGGCCAGACAGCGCAATCTGCCCAGCGCCTCAGGCCATCGCGCCGGTGTCGAGGCAATTCGCAACGTGTTGTACGGCTGCCGCGAGCACGGCATCAAGGTGCTGACCCTGTTTGCCTTCAGCAGTGAAAACTGGGGGCGTCCGCGGCAAGAGGTGCGCTATCTAATGGCCCTGTTTGCACGCTATCTTCGCAATGAAACACAGAAACTCCACGATGATGGAGTGCGCATGCGTTTCATTGGTGAGCGGGACCGGTTTCCGCAGCGCATCAAGGGCCTGATCAAACGGGCTGAACAACTCACCGAGAGCAATGGTGATACCACCCTGGTCATAGCTGCTGATTATGGCGGCCGCTGGGATGTCGCCAATGCCGCACGCGCCCTGGCCGAGGAAGTAGAGCGGGGGGCGCTGGCCAGTGCGGATATCAGCCCCGAGCAACTCGACCGGCGCATGGCCCTGGCGGACTTGCCCAAACCGGATTTATGCATTCGCACCGGCGGTGACCATCGCATCAGCAATTTCCTGCTGTGGCAATTTGCCTACAGTGAGCTGTACTTCACGGAAACCCTTTGGCCGGATTTCAGCGCCACGGACCTGCATCTGGCCATCGAGGATTTCAACCGCCGTGAGCGCCGTTTCGGCCTGCGTGGGGAGAACCATGCGTAGTTTCCTGCCTCACAAATACGCTGGATTAATGACTCGCCCTGAATGGGCAAGGTAGTTATGAGAGAGGACATCAGGCAGCGCGTGATAACCGGGATCAGCCTGGCGGCTGGCCTGATTGCGGCGTTATTTTACTTGCCTTTGTCAGCATTGGTCTTGTTGTTCGGCATAGTCACGCTGTTGGCGGCGTGGGAATGGTCAAACCTGGCCGGCTATATACAGGGCTGGGCCAGAATAGCCTATGCCTTCAGTCTGGCTCTGGTCCTGTTTGCTGTACACCGGCATGTTGGTCTTGTCGAAGCGCCTCTAGTGGAGCGGGTGCAGCCGATTCTGAACGTGGCCTGTCTGTGGTGGTCGATTGCCTTGTTGTGGGTGATGGGCTATCCCTCCAGCACAGGCTTGTGGAGTACCCGTCCCCGGCTTGGGCTGATGGGCATGCTGGTCCTGATTCCCACCTGGCTGGCTCTGGTGTACCTGCTCTTTCTCCCCCATGGGCGCTGGTTGTTGTTGTATTTCTTTGTACTGGTCGCCGCCACTGATATCGGCGCGTACTGCGCCGGAAAACTATGGGGCAGGCGTCAACTGGCCGCGGCCCTGAGTCCCGGTAAATCCTTGGAAGGCCTCTGTGGTGGCGTAACGGCTTGTGCTCTGTTGGCCCTTGTTACTGCCGTGGCCTTGCCTCAACCCAAATTGGGTCTGGGCGGAATTGCCGCTCTTTCCCTGATTACCGCACTGGCATCCACATTGGGAGATTTGCTGGAAAGCATGGTGAAACGTCACCGGGGGGTAAAAGACAGCGGTACGTTATTACCGGGTCATGGTGGTATTCTTGACCGCGTGGATGGACATACCGCGGCTGCGCCGGTATTCGCTTTGGGTCTGATCCTGGTGGGTTGGTAATCCGATGAATGGTGTACAACAAGTAACCGTGCTGGGCAGTACCGGCTCCATTGGCGTATCCACCCTTGATGTGATTGCGCGCCATCCGCGGCGCTACCAGGTGTATGCCTTGACCGCGCAACGTTCGGTGGAGCGGATGGAGCAGCAATGCCTGGAATACCGGCCGCGTTACGCCGTGATGCTGGAGGCTCGTTCCGCAGAGGACCTGCAGCAACGATTACGGCGTGCCGCATCGGAAACCGAGGTTCTGGGCGGCGCCGAAGCCTTGTGCGAAGTCGCCGCCGCCGCCGGCGTCGACACGGTGATGGCTGCGATCGTTGGCGCGGCGGGGCTTGAGGCCACCTTCTCCGCAATCAAGGCGGGGAAAAAAGTACTGTTGGCCAACAAGGAAGCCCTGGTCATGGCCGGTAGCCTGTTCATGCAGGCAGTACGCGGCAGTGGTGCGGTATTGCTGCCCATCGACAGTGAACACAATGCCATTTTTCAATGCTGGCCTGCCTCGGGCTCGGGTGTCAGCAAGATACTGCTGACCGCATCGGGCGGGCCGTTTCGGGAATGGACCTGGGAACAGATGCAGGCAGCTACTCCAGAGCAGGCCTGCGCCCATCCCAATTGGGAAATGGGACGCAAGATTTCCGTGGACTCGGCTTCCTTGATGAACAAGGGTCTCGAAGTCATAGAAGCCTGTTGGTTGTTCGATGTGGGCCTCGCCGAGACCGAGGTGGTGATTCATCCCCAGAGTATCATTCACTCCATGGTACAATACGTGGATGGGTCGGTGTTGGCGGAATTGGGCAATCCGGACATGCGCACCCCCATAGCTTACGGTCTGGCCTGGCCTGAGCGAATTGACTCCGGCGTGGCCGCGCTTGATATCATAGGTGTTTCCAGACTGGACTTCAGGGCCGTGGATGTGCAGCGCTTTCCCTGTCTGGATCTGGCCAGAGAAGCGCTGCGCCGGGGCGGGACCGCGGCGGCGGTGCTGAATGCCGCCAATGAGGAGGCGGTCGCGGCTTTTTTGTCGGGGGGTATTGCCTTTACCACAATCCCCGCCGTTATAGAAACCGTTTTGGGGCAGACCAGCCTGGCCGAACCGGACGATCTGGCAGTGGTCAGACAGGCGGATGCAGCGGCACGCCAACTGGCGCAGGCTGTGATAGGAAGATCTTGCAGGTAAGCAGATTGGATATTTTACACACCATCGTATTTACTATTCTCACCCTCGCCCTGGTGATCGGCGTTCATGAATTTGGTCATTTCTGGGTAGCCCGCCGCTGCGGGGTACAGGTGCAGCGATTCTCCATCGGTTTCGGTAAACCACTGTTGCTGTGGCGGGATAAACAGAATACCGAGTTCGTGGTGGCGGCCGTACCCCTGGGGGGGTATGTGAAGATGCTCGACGAGAGGGTCGGCGAAGTGACGCCGGGCCAGGAACACCTTGCCTTCAATCGCAAGCCGGTGTGGTCTCGTATTGCCGTGACTGCGGCGGGTCCCCTCGCGAATCTGCTGTTGGCCGTGCTGGCCTACTGGTTTGTTTTCCTCTTTGGCGAAACCGGTGTAGCGCCAGTTCTTGGCTCGGTAGAGCAAGGCTCAGTGGCCGAAAGCGCCGGACTCGAAGCAGGTCAGGAAATTGTCGCTATCGATGGGCATCCGACACCGACCTGGAGAGCGGTAAACTTTCGCTTGCTGGACCGTATCGGCGATACCGGCAGCATGGATTTTTCCGTTCGCTACCCAGGTTCGGACCTGGTCTACCAGTCTTCGGGCAATCTGGCCTATCGGCAGTCGATGGATACACAGCCAGACCTGATCCGGGGTCTGGGTATCGAGCCGTTTCAGCCCGAAACTCCGCCGCTGCTCGATACAGTGGTGGCGGGCAGCCCAGCGCACCGGGCCGGTCTGCAGCCGGCAGATCTTATACTCAGTGTCGACGGCCTTGAGGTGGGGCAATGGCGGCAATGGGTCGAATATGTACGGGCTCGTCCTGGCCAGTCCATCAATATGGTGGTGCAACGCAATGGCGCCCAACAGGCACTCAGCGTCACTCCGGATCGACAAGTGGACCCCAATGGAACCGCCTATGGCCAGGTTGGGGTAACGGTGCAGCCTCCTCAGTGGCCCGAGAACATGCTTCGTGAGTTCCACTATGGACCATGGCAGGCGCTGGTATTGTCCGGCCAAAGAACCTGGTACCTGACGTCATTTACCCTGGAATCCATCGGCAAGATGTTACGCGGGCAGATTTCCTCCAGGAATTTGAGTGGTCCGGTGACCATTGCTAAAGTGGCGAGCGATACCGCGCAGTCAGGGCTGAAGTCCTATATAGCCTTCGTGGCCCTGCTGAGCGTCAGCCTGGGGGTCTTGAATCTGTTGCCGATTCCGGTGCTCGACGGCGGCCACCTGATGTACTACACGTTCGAGTTGCTGTTCAGGCGTCCCGTGCCCATGAATATTCAAATATTGGGTTACCAGGTGGGCCTGGCGATCATCGTCGGAGTGATGCTATTGGCCCTCTATAACGATTTCACCCGCCTGTAACAGGATAAGCACTTCAGCCGATGAAACACTTTTCCAGGTCAGCCCTTCTCATTCTGACGGCCTTCTCCCTGTGGCTGCCGCCAGTGGTGCAGGCCGAGTCCTTTATTGTCTCCGACATCCGTGTTGAAGGCTTGCAGCGAATCTCGGCCGGCACCGTATTTGCCGCTGTGCCTTTGGCGGCGGGAGACCTGGTGGATGATCAATTGATCCGCAACGCCGCCAGGGCGCTGTTCGATACCGGCAACTTCGACGATATCGAGATCGGTCGCGATGGCAACGTGCTGGTGATTCTGGTCGCCGAACGTCCGAGTATTTCTGAAATCGTCATTGAAGGTAACAAGGCCATTGAAACCGAGGCCCTGCTGGATGGGCTCAAGGGAGCCGGCCTGTCGGAGGGGCAGGTGTTTCGCCGCTCTACCCTGGAAGGCATGCAAATGGAATTACAGCGTCAATATGTGCAACAGGGGCGTTATGACGCTGGTATTGAAACCGATGTGATCCCGGAACCGCGCAACCGGGTGTCGATCAATATTGATGTCGACGAAGGTACGGTCGCTAAAATCAAACACATCAACATTGTCGGCAACCGGGTGTTCGACGACGAGGAGCTGGAAGACCTGTTTGAACTGCAAAGCACCGGCTGGTTGTCCTGGATCAGCAGTGATGACAAGTATTCCAGGGAAAAACTCAGCGGTGACCTGGAAACTCTGAATTCCTACTACCTGGATCGTGGCTATTTGATGTTCCGCATCGATTCCACCCAGGTTGCAGTCACGCCGGAGAAGGACGCGGTTTACATTACCGCCAATGTGACGGAAGGGGAGCAGTACACCGTTGGCAGTGTCGACCTGTCAGGTGACCTGGTGCTTGAGGAGCGGGATTTGAGACGTTTTCTTGTGGTTCAGGAGGGACAGATTTTTTCCCAGCAACTGGTGACCAGCTCCGAGGAGTACCTGACCCAGCGCCTGGGAAACGAAGGCTATAACTTCGCCAAGGTAACCGGCATTCCAGAGGTCAATGAAGAAGAACTGCTGGTGGACATGAAGTTCTTTATCGACCCTGGCAAACGCACCTACGTGCGCCGCATCAGCTTTCATGGCAATACCCGCACCGTTGACGAAGTGCTGCGCCGGGAGATGCGGCAAATGGAGTCGGCGCCCGCCTCGGCCGCGGCGATTGAGGCTTCCCGGGTGCGCCTGGAGCGGCTGGGCTTTTTCAAGGAAGCCAAGGTGGAGACCACCGAGGTGCCGGGAACGGACGACCTGATCGATGTGGCCTTCGAAGTGGAGGAGCAGACCTCCGGCAGTATCAGCGCCTCGGTGGGTTACGCGCAGGGTCCCGGTCTGATACTGGGCTTGAATCTGCAACAGGACAATTTTCTGGGCAGCGGCAAGCGCGTTGGTATCGGTCTGAACTCAAGCAGCTATCAGGGTTTGTACAGCTTCAGTTACAATAATCCCTATTACACGGAAGATGGTGTGAGCCGCGGTTTCAACATCTACCACAGGTCTACCGACCTGGAAGAGATCAATGTGGCCAGCTATTCCACGGATACACTGGGCGGAGCAGTTAATTTTGGTTACCCGATCAAGGAAACCGAGCGGCTTGGATTCAGTTTTGGCTTGTCCAACACGGAGATTACCGCGGGCCGGTTCGCGGTTCAGGAGATGATTGCCAGTCCCCGTCTCCAGCAAGGGGTGGAATACTGGTTTGAATCCACCCAAACGGACGCTGGCAATTACCTGGAGCCGGAAGTGCCCCAGCCACTGGATAGCATCGGAGATAACCAGTTGACCCGGCCTGATAGTACGGGATTCCTGGACAGAAACGGTGACGAGTTCCTCAACTGGACTGTTACTGCAAGTTGGCTCCAGTCCACCTTGAACCGCGGCATTAACCCCACTCGTGGCGCCTCTCAGTCGGTGGCCCTGGAAATGGCCATGCCGGGTAGCGACCTGCTGTTCTACAAGCTGAGCTACCGTGGAGAATATTACCTTCCGGTGTTTCGGCAGTTTATTCTGCGTTTTCGCACCGAATTGGGTTACGGCGATGGTTACAGCGGCACAACCGAGTTGCCTTTCTACGAGCATTTCTACGCGGGCGGCTTCGGCTCCGTCCGGGGTTATGAAAGCAATACCCTCGGACCACGCAGTACCGCCGCGGAACAGTATCGTTTGCAACAACCGGTTACGGCGATTGATGAAGAGGGCAACCCCACCGAGTCCGGTGGCCCCGACGGTGACATTTTCGGCTACATATCCCAACTGGGTAAATTGGTCGTGGACCCGGTGTACGACGATCCGGACCCTTTCGGGGGTAATGTGCTGGTGGAGGCGGGGATTGAACTCGTGTTCCCCTTGCCTTTTATCAAGGATCAACGTTCGATTCGGTCGACACTTTTCCTCGATGCGGGCAATGTATTCAATACCAACTGCGGCGCCGTACAGATAAACTGCTTTGATGTTGATTTTGGGGAGATTCGCTACGCCGTTGGTGTAGGAGTAACCTGGATCAGTGGTTTCGGACCGATGAGCTTCAGCTTGGCCAAGCCTCTGAACCAGGGTGAATTCGACGAAGATGAACCGTTCCAGTTCACTTTGGGGCAAGGTTTTTAAGATTTATTCGATAGGGAGAACAACGTGTTGAAATACCTGTGTGTTTTGTTTACCTGTTTGGGACTGGCCCTGGCGGCCAGTTTGGTTTCCGCCCAGGGCAGAATCGCCGTGGTCGATCTGGAAGGGGCGATAATTCAGACTGATGAATCTCAGCGGCGGCTCAGCGCCTTGCGCAGCCAGGAGGACTATGTTGCCGACAAGTCGGAGCTGGATCGTCTTCAAGCCGAGCGTGAGGAGCTGATCAAGGAACTTCAGAATGAGCTGGCGGTGATGAGCCCGGAACAGCAGCAGGCCGCCCGCAAGCGTCTGGCGAACAAGAATGCCGACCTGGAGCATGTGCTGCGCAAGTTGCAACAGTCCGAACAGGAACTGGGGCAGGCTCTGTTACAGGAGATGACGCCAAAAGTACAGGAGGTCTTGCGCGAGTTGATTCAAAGCGAAGGCATCGGCTTGTTACTCCAGCGCAATGCCGTGGTGCACGCGGATAACGGCTACAGCATAACCGCTAAAGTTACCGACAAACTTAATCAGCAGGCGGTGTCCGCTTCCGCTGCCCCCGCCACCCCCGCTACCCCCTGAAGCTGGAGGGGCAGTCAACTGGAAACCTGCATAATGGACGTGAGCGAAATTCGTGAATACCTGCCCCACCGCTATCCCTTTTTACTGGTTGACCGGGTGGTTGAATTACATCTGGGTGAGTCGATTATCGGCTACAAGAATGTCTCGGTGAATGAACCGTTTTTCGATGGGCACTTTCCGGACAAGCCGGTCTTTCCAGGAGTTTTGCTGGTGGAGGCCATGGCCCAGATATCTGGAATTCTCGGTTTCAAAACGATGCAAAAAAAGCCCGCGGATGGCTCCATATACTATTTTGCCGGGGCCGACAAGCTGCGGTTCAAACGCCCGGTGGTGCCTGGCGATCAGATAATGCTCTATTCCGAAGTAGTCTCTGAACGCCGCGGAGTATGGAAGTTTGAAGTGAGGTCGGAGGTGGATGGCGAGATGTGTTCTGCCGCCACCATACTCTGTGCCGACCGCTAGCCCGCATATTCCCCCAGCGTGCGTCGCGAGTGATTCAGCGGCCGCAGCAGAAGATTGGCGCCATTTGCGGGCTGATAGTCCGTCGCCGCAGCCCGGCCAGGTTGAGTTACTGGCCGGTGTGGATGAGGCAGGCCGTGGCTCCCTGGTGGGTGATGTGGTAGCCGCGGCGGTAATTTTCGATCCGTCGCGGCAGGCCGTCAGTGGACTGAGGGATTCGAAAAAACTTTCACCTGCCCGACGCGCCCTGCTGGCGCAAGAGATCAAACAATACGCCCGGGCATGGGCAGTCGGCCGCGCCAGCGCCGAGGAAATCGATACCATCAATATTCTGCAAGCCAGTCTGTTGGCCATGCAGCGGGCGGTAACCGCACTCGCCGCGCCTCCAGAGTACGTACTGGTGGATGGCAATCGCCTGCCCTGTTGGTCCTGGCCCTCCGCAGCGATCATCGGGGGTGACGATAAGGTAGCGGTCATAGCAGCCGCTTCCATACTGGCAAAAGTACAGCGTGATCAGGAAATGCTCGACCTGGACCGGGAATATCCCGGCTATGGACTTGCGCAGCACAAGGGCTACCCTACTCGCGCTCACCTGGCCGCTCTCAAGCAACTCGGTGTTTCACCGATTCACCGCCGTTCCTATGCTCCGGTACAAAATTCACTGTGCGAGCAAGGGAAAGATGCCTGATTTCATCCATTTACGTCTGCATACGGAATACTCCAGGGTGGATGGGCTGGTGCGTATAAAACCCCTGTTGCAACGGGCGGTGGAGTTGGGTATGCCGGCGGTCGCGGTCAGCGACCAGAGCAACTTCTTTGGTTTGGTAAAGTTTTATCGTGCTGCCCTGGCAATGGGTGTCAAACCGCTGTTCGCCACCGATGTGCTGGTACAAGCGGGCGGTGAGCGCAACAGCACGGCAGCCCTGTGCCTGTTGGCGGCGGACCGGCGGGGTTATGACAATCTCATTCAACTTGTTTCCCGCGCCTGGATGGATGGCCAGCATCTGGGGGTAGCCCTGATCGAAAGAGACTGGTTGCCGCAATACGCCGAAGGTGTCATCGCCCTTTCCGGGGGGCGTAGCGGCGATATCGGCCAGGCCCTGCTTTCCGGCCGGCCCAAGGTTGCCGCCGAATGTCTCCGGTTCTGGATGCAGACATTCCCCGAACGCTTCTATATGGAATTGCAGCGCACCGGAAGAGAAAATGAAGAGGAATATTTGCATGCAGCGGTAGAATTGGCGTTAGCGGCGGATTGCCCGGTAGTTGCCACGAATGATGTGCGATTTCTTACTTCCGCGGAGTTTGACGCGCACGAAGCGCGGGTCTGCATTCAAGCCGGCCGCACCCTGGATGACCCGCGGCGGGCGCGCCTGTATTCCGAACAGCAGTACCTGAAATCCGCGCAGGAAATGTACGAGTTGTTCAGCGATATTCCCGAGGCGCTGGAAAACAGCGTGGAGATTGCCAGGCGCTGCAACGTTACTCTGGAACTGGGCAGGCCTCAGTTGCCAAACTTTCCGGTACCCGCCGGGCAGACCCCGGATGCCTATTTTGAGCAATTGTCCCGTCGCAGCCTGGAGCAGCGGCTGACGCAGGTATCCGCTGTGCAAGCGGAGGGTCTCAAGCAGCGGGAACAGCGCTACCGTGAGCGGCTGGACTTCGAACTCGGGGTCATCAAGCAGATGGGTTTTTCCGGGTACTTTCTGATCGTGATGGACTTTATCCGTTGGGCCAGGGATCAAGGTATTCCGGTGGGGCCGGGACGCGGCTCCGGCTCCGGTTCGCTGGTCGCCTACGCCCTGGGAATCACCGATCTTGACCCACTGGAATATGACCTGCTGTTCGAGCGCTTCCTCAATCCCGAACGGGTTTCCCTGCCGGATTTTGACGTGGACTTCTGCATGGAGAAGCGTGACGAAGTGATCCAGTATGTGCAGGATACCTACGGGCGTGAGGCTGTGTGCCAGATCGTCACCTTCGGCGCCATGGCGGCCAAGGGAGTAGTTCGCGATGTGGCCAGGGTGCAGGGAAAACCCTATCGCCTGGCGGACGACTTGTCCAAACTGATCCCCTTCGAACTGGATATGACATTGGCCAGGGCGCGGGATACAGAGGAGCCGCTGCGGGATTTCCTGGATAAGAATCCGGCGGCCCAGGAAATCTGGGACATGGCGGAGCAGTTGGAGGGCCTCACCCGCAACGTCGGCAGACATGCCGGCGGAGTGGTCATTGCACCGTCCCAATTAACCGATTTTCTGCCGCTTTACTGTGACGAGTCAGGCGCCGGGTTGGTGACCCAGTTCGATATGAAAGATGTGGAAGAGGTGGGCCTGGTCAAATTTGACTTCCTCGGCCTGCGCACCCTGACCATCATTGACTGGGCGCTGCAAACGATCAATCGGCAGCGTGCCGGGCGGGGTGAGTCCCCTATCGATATTGGCCGCATTCCGCTGGATGACAAGGCCAGCTACGAACTGTTGCAACGGGCGGAGACTACCGCCCTGTTCCAGTTGGAATCGCGTGGCATGAAGGACTTGATCAAGCGTCTGGCTCCGGACTGTTTCGCCGACGTAGTAGCGTTGCTGGCGCTGTTTCGTCCAGGGCCGCTTCGCTCCGGCATGGTGGATAATTTTGTCGACCGCAAGCACGGCCGGGAGGCTGTGTCCTACCCCGATGCGAAATATCAACACCCCTGGCTGAAACCCATCCTTGAGCCCACCTACGGCATCATCCTGTACCAGGAACAGGTAATGCAGATCGCCCAGAAACTGGCCGGCTACACACTGGGTGGCGCAGATTTGTTGCGCCGCGCCATGGGCAAGAAAAAACCGGAGGAAATGGCCACACAGCGGGAAGTGTTTGAGCGGGGCGCCGCCGACCAGGGGGTCGATACCGGTCTGGCCCTGAAAATCTTCGACCTGCTGGAAAAATTTGCCGAATATGGATTCAACAAATCGCACTCAACCGCTTACGCCCTGCTGGCCTACCAGACCACTTGGCTCAAGGCCCACTACCCGGCGCCGTTCATGGCTGCAGTGTTGAGTTCCGAACTGCAGAATACCGACAAGATCGTGACCCTCATTGACGAGTGCCACGCCATGAATTTGCCCCTGAAGCACCCGGATGTGAACACGGGGGAATATCGCTTCACGGTCAACCAGGAAGGACAGATTGTCTACGGACTGGGCGCCATAAAGGGCCTGGGTGCGGGGCCGGTTGACAATATTCTACAGGCGCGGAATGAGGGTGGAAGGTTTGTCAGCCTGTTTGACTTTTGCGCCCGCACCAACCCGCGCAAGGTCAACAAGCGCGCCCTGGAAGCCTTGATTCGCTGCGGCGCCTTTGACCAACTGGGCGAAGACCGGGCGCTGTTGCTGGCCAGCCTGGACGATGCCCTGCTGGCCGCCCAGCAACAAGCCAGTAATGAGGACGCCGGCATGGAGGACATGTTCGGGGAAGTGATCTCCGCCACCGGCAATGCCGATGTCTACGCAAGATTTCGACATGTCCTGCCATGGTCAACCCGGAAGACCCTGGCGGGGGAAAAGGAGACCCTGGGCCTGTGGATTACCGGCCACCCCTACGATGAATACCAGGAGGAGTTACGCCAGCTTGCGCGGGTTCGTCTCGCAGACCTGCGCGAGGACCCTGCACGCAACCAGACTGTGGCCGGCCTGGTGGAATCCATCCGCATCCGCAAAACCAGGGTTGGTGACAGCATGGCGAACTTGTCACTGGATGATGGCAGCGCCCGCATTGAGGTCACGGTGTTTGCCGATGTCTACAAGGAGAATCGCGAACTCCTGGTAAAGGACGCGATCGTGATCATCGAGGGGAGTGTGGCTATCGATGACTATTCCGGTGGCCTGTCCATTCGCGCCAATGGTGTGCGCGGTCTTGCGCAGGCCCGGGAAACCCTGGCCCGGGAACTCACCATCAAATTGGAGGAAGAACAGGTGAGCGAAAGCCTGGCCCGGCAACTGGAAGATTTGCTGCAAGGGGCCCGGGGAAATTGCTCGGTAAGTTTCATTTATCGGCGGGCCGAAAATCGCGCCCGTATCCGCCTTGGTGAGCGCTGGCGAGTAGTTCCGAACGATGAACTGCTGCAGGGTCTGCGCAATGTCTGCGGCGCGAGGAACGTGGCGCTGTCCTACCGGCAACCAGTCTGAACCCGGAAATTTCACCAGGCTGCAAGCTGGTTCAAGTAGCTCCCCATGTGTAAACTGTCGCCGGTCAAAATACGAGGCGGCGTGTGAATCCCAACTTCCTGGACTTTGAGCAGCCCATAGCAGAACTTGAGGTGAAAATTGAGGAACTGCAATTGGTGGGTTCCGACAATGACATCAATGTCAGTGAGGAAATTGCCGCTCTGCGCCAAAAAAGTACCCGGCTTACCGAGAAAATCTATTCCGGTCTGACTGCCTGGGATATCGTCAAGGTGGCGCGCCACCCGCAGCGGCCTTACAGCCTGGATTACATTCCCCGCGTATTTACCGATTTTGACGAGTTGCACGGTGATCGCCGTTTCGCCGACGACCCCGCTATCGTAGGCGGTATTGCCCGCCTCCAGGGAGAACCGGTAATGGTGATTGGCCAGGAGAAGGGGCGCAGCGTACAGGACAAGGTGGCGCGCAACTTCGGCATGCCCAAGCCGGAAGGCTATCGCAAGGCCCTGCGCCTGATGGAATTGGCGGAACGCTTTCAATTGCCGGTGATTACCCTGATCGATACCCCGGGCGCCTACCCCGGCATGGAATCCGAGGAGCGCAGTATCTCGGAGGCGATTGCCCAGAATCTGGCGGTAATGTCACGCCTGAAAATTCCCGTCATCTGCATGGTGATCGGGGAAGGCAGCTCCGGTGGCGCACTGGGTATCGGGGTAGGCGACCACCTGGCGATGCTTCAGTATGCGACCTATTTCGTCATCTCTCCGGAGGGTTGCGCCAACATCATCTGGAAGACCTCCGAGAAGGCTGCGGAAGCGGCCACAGCCATGGGGGTCACCTCCGCGGTGTTGCAGGAACTGGGTATCGTGGACGCAACCATCGCCGAACCTATGGGCGGCGCCCACCGCGACATTGACGAAATGGCCGTCCGAATCAAGGAGCACCTGGTAGTGGAACTGGCGCGCCTGCAAGACCTGCCCCAGGAGGTATTACTGGAGCAGCGCTACCAGCGCTTGATGTCATACGGGAACTGATTTCGGAACACACTCGTGGACCTCCTGTCCAGCCAGGCAATTTATCGACAATTGGAACCGTTTTGTGGCAGCGGCAGGTGGCTGGTGGCCTACAGCGGTGGGCTCGACTCGACCGTGTTGCTGCATTGCCTGTGTGGGTTGCGGCAGCAGTACTCCCTGCCCGAATTGTGCGCGCTGCATGTCAATCACCAACTCAGCGCCGCGGCGGATGAGTGGCAGCGCCACTGTGAATCCACTTGCCGGTCACTGGGTGTGGAATTCATCACCGAACGGGTCGTGGTTCCGAAGGATGGCGCCGGCCCGGAGGCTGCCGCCCGTAATGCTCGTTATGGTTTATTCGAACGCTATCTGGGCGCTGGCGAATGCCTGCTGCAAGCCCATCACCTGGATGACCAGGTCGAGACTTTTCTCTTGCGCCTGTTACGCGGTGCGGGTCTGGCGGGTTTGGCGGCCATGCCCTCGCAGCGTCCCCTGGGACAGGGCACGTTATTGCGCCCCCTGTTGAGCTGGACCCGTCAGCAATTGGCTGATCATGCAGTCGGGCAGGGTTTGAGCTGGGTGGAAGACGATAGCAACCAGGACCTCGCACTCGACCGCAACTACCTGCGCAAGCAGATCCTGACGCGTTTGGAGCGGCGCTGGCCCGCCTACCGCAACAGTATCGGCACGGCCATTGAAGCTGCCCGCGAGAGTGATGCCGCCGTGCTCGAGTACTTTGCGCCAAAGCTGGATGAACTCATGGGTTGCGCTCATGGCGAATTCACGCTGTCACTGTCGTCATGGGGTAAACTTGAGGAGTTGGCCCGGCGCCAGTTACTTCGCGCCTGGTTGAGACGGCTCAATTGCAGGATGCCGGAGCGCAAGGCGCTGGTGGAATTCGTGCGGCAGGTGGGCGATGCCGATGCGCCGGGGCGGGCAGAGTTGCGCAGCGCTGATTATTGCCTGCGCCGCTATCGAAACAGGCTGTTCCTGGCGCTGGCGAAAACCGGCGAACCGCCGCGGCCTCATTTCAAGACGACGCCGGGCCGGGGTATTTCCGTGGCCCGCGGCGGCCAGTTGCGGGTGGCCGTACGCAAGGGTGGCGAGCGTTGCCGGCCGGCCGGCCGCCAGCATAGTCAGACCCTGAAGAAGCTACTGCGCGAGTACCAGGTCCCGCCCTGGCAGCGCAAGAACTTGCCGCTGGTATTCAATGAGCGGGATCAACTGGTGGCAGTCGCCGATCTCTGGGTTTGCGAGGGCTTCCAGGCAACTGCCGGAGAACCGGGCCTCGAACTGGGCTGGCATGGCCAGGAGGGGTAAGCGGCGTCTCTTTCAGGATTTTTTCCCGGTATCTCTCTCCCCAGCCCGCAGATTGCACCCTTCGGGCACACGGCACCCTTCGGGCACACGGCACCCTTCGGGCACACGGCACCCTTCGGGCACACGGCACCCTTCGGGCACACGGCTCGCGTCACGGCGTAAAATCCTGCGCGAACATCGGCATCCACTGGCGCTATAGGCGGGTCAACCAGGAGTGTGGGGCTTTTGTTGGAGCGATTCTAAAATCTGGTCCCATATCCGGGCGGAATGAGCTCCGACGAGCGTTGAGGGTCTGCAGCCTTTCTGTTAAACTGACTTCCCATCTTTGGCGGATTGAACGACGGTCAGCGCTGCGTTCCGTGGTTCGAGATTGCTATCAGTTACACAAGCCAAAAGGCAATGCATGACGCATTATGTCTTCGTCACAGGTGGTGTTGTTTCCTCGTTGGGGAAGGGTATAGCTGCCGCTTCACTCGCCGCAATTCTTGAAGACCGCGGGCTCGCCGTTACACTGCTCAAGCTCGATCCCTACATCAATGTCGACCCCGGAACCATGAGCCCGTTTCAGCACGGTGAGGTGTTTGTAACCGAGGATGGCACTGAGACTGACCTGGACCTGGGCCACTACGAGCGCTTCACCCATGTGGTAATGAAGCGCACCAACAATTTCACTACCGGCCGGGTCTACAATGAAGTTCTGCGCAAGGAGCGCCTTGGTGATTATCTCGGCGCCACCGTGCAGGTGATTCCGCATATTACCGATGAAATCAAGCGCCGCATCGAGTCCGGCGCGGAGGGAGCGGATATCGCGGTGATTGAAATTGGTGGAACCGTCGGTGACATCGAGGGTCTGCCTTTTCTGGAAGCCGCCCGGCAAATGGTTATTGAACTGGGGCGCCGGCAAGCTTTACTCATGCATCTTACCCTGGTGCCCTATATTGCCGCCGCGGGGGAGATTAAAACCAAACCCACCCAGCACTCGGTGAAAGAACTGCGTTCCATCGGCCTGCAGCCGGACATTTTATTATGCCGTTGCGAGGTGGAAATCGAAGCCTCTGCACGTAACAAGATTGCACTGTTCACCAACGTGGAACAGCGCGCTGTAATTCCGCTACAGGATGCGGATTCCATCTATGAGATTCCTTCCATGTTGCATGCCAACGGGCTGGATGAACTGGTGGTGGAACGCTTCGGTCTGAGTTGCCCGGAGCCGGACTTGAGTGACTGGGACGAAGTACTGCGCGGTGAAATGGAAGCCGACAAAGATGTCACCGTGGCCATGGTGGGCAAGTACATGGATTTGCAGGATGCCTATAAATCCCTCAACGAGGCGCTTAAGCACGCGGGGATACAGACCTTGTCCAGGGTCAACATCCTGCATATCGACTCCGAGCAAATCGAAAGCGAAGGCCTTGAGTCACTGCACACCGCCAACGCTATTCTGGTGCCTGGCGGATTCGGTTCGCGTGGTTTCGAGGGCAAGGTGGAAGCTGTGCGTTACGCCCGTGAGAACCAGGTCCCCTACCTCGGTATCTGTCTGGGCATGCATGTGGCAATGGTTGAATTCGCGCGCAATGTCGCCGCACTGGCCGACGCCCATAGTACCGAAATAAAAGCCGAGGCGGCCCACCCGGTGATCGCCCTGATTACCGAGTGGAAAAACGCCGACGGCACCAGGGAACTGCGCAATGCGGACTCCGCCATGGGCGGCACCATGCGTCTTGGCGCACAGGAGTGTCACCTGGTGGAGGGGTCCTTGACCCGGGAATTGTATGGGCGGGACGCCATCCTGGAACGTCACCGGCATCGCTATGAGGTGAACAACAACTACCTGGAGCAACTGCAGGAAGCCGGTCTCGGAATTGCCGGCTGGTCTGCCGATGGTTCCCTGGTCGAGGTGATTGAACTACCGGACCACCCCTGGTTTGTCGCCTGCCAGTTTCACCCGGAGTTTACTTCCCGGCCCCGAGGTGGTCACCCGCTGTTTACCGGCTTCCTGCAGGCTGCCCTGGCCCACCTGAAGAAATCCGGGAAGTGAATTCATCCCGCAGCATTGACCTGGCTGGGCTGAAAGTGGCGAATGACCGGCCCTTCACCTTGTTTGGCGGAATCAATGTACTGGAATCGCGGGATTTGGCGCTGCGGGTGGCGGAAGTTCAGGTGCGAGTTTGCGATCGTCTGGGTATACCCTGCGTTTTCAAGGCTTCTTTTGACAAGGCGAACCGTTCCTCCATACATTCTTTCCGCGGCCCGGGGCTGGAACAGGGTCTGGTGATGCTGGCCGAGGTAAAAGCCGCGTTTGGGGTGCCGGTGATGACCGACGTGCATGAGCCCTGGCAGGCCGCCCCGGCAGCAGAGGTTTGTGAAGTGATTCAGTTGCCGGCATTTCTGGCGCGGCAGACCGATCTGGTACGCGCCATGGCTGCAACCGGCAGCGTTATCAATGTCAAGAAACCGCAGTTCCTCAGCCCTGGGCAGATGGGTAATATTGTCGACAAGTTTCGCGAGTGCGGAAACGAGAAAGTGATGTTGTGCGAGCGCGGTTCCCAACTGGGTTATGACAACCTGGTAGTGGATATGCTCGGTTTCCGCACCATGATCGATGTCAGCGGGGGTGCGCCATTGATTTTTGATGTCACCCACGCCCTACAGTGCCGAGACCCGCTGGGTAAGGCTTCGGGTGGCCGCCGGCAACAGGTAGCGGAACTCGGTCGGGCAGGTTTGGCGGTCGGTATTGCCGGCTTGTTTGTGGAGTCTCATCCCCTGCCTGAGCAGGCGAAATGTGATGGCCCAAGCGCCTTGCCGCTGGACCTGCTGGAGCCTTTCCTGCAACAGATGAAGGCAGTGGATGACACGGTAAAGTCGTTGCCGGTGTTGGATATCGGCCGCTAATTCGCTGATACGCAAGAACTTTTTTATCAAACTCAAGTGATCTGGCGCCATTTGCCAGGAGGATGCAATATGCGGTTCAGTGAGGTATACAGCTTGGAGAGGAGACGCTATAGATGTGCATGATTGCCGATGTGCGCGGCTATGAAATTCTGGATTCGCGCGGAAATCCCACGGTGCAGGCTGATGTGACACTGACTGACGGCAGCATCGGCACGGCCTGCGCCCCATCGGGCGCCTCCACGGGTTCCCGAGAGGCGCTGGAATTACGTGATGATGATGCAGGACGCTACCTGGGCAGGGGGGTTCTCAAGGCGGTGGCGAATGTCAATGGCCCGCTGCGTGACCTGTTACTGGGTAGAGATGCCGCGCAGCAGCGGACCCTGGACCAGGCCATGATCGAGGCCGATGGTACGCCCAACAAATCGGTGTTTGGGGCCAATGCCATCCTCCCGGTCTCCCTGGCCGCCGCCAGGGCCGTATCCCTGAGCCGCAAGCTGCCCTTGTATCAGTATCTTGCTGAACTTGACGGCAACCATCAATACAGCATGCCGATGCCGATGATGAATATCCTCAATGGCGGCGAGCACGCAGACAATAATGTAGATATCCAGGAATTCATGATTCAACCGGTAGCAGCGCCCAGTTTTGCCGAGGCGCTGCGGGCAGGCGC
Source organism: Halieaceae bacterium (assembly GCA_026710905.1). Classification (GTDB taxonomy): domain Bacteria; phylum Pseudomonadota; class Gammaproteobacteria; order Pseudomonadales; family Halieaceae; genus JAPOQD01. The sequence goes on along the minus strand of JAPOQD010000082.1, from coordinate 12,837 downwards.
CGAAATCTTCCACCAGTTGAAACGGGTACTGTCTTCCCGCGGTCTGAGTACCACGGTGGGGGACGAAGGTGGTTTTGCCCCCAATCTGCCATCCAATGAGGAAGCACTCACGGTAATTTCCGAGGCAGTGGCAGAGGCGGGTTATGAATTGAACAGGGATATCACCCTGGCGCTGGATTGCGCCGCTTCGGAGTTCTACCGCGGTGGGGTCTATGAACTTGCTGGAGAAGGCGCCAGTTATGGCAGTGCGGAGTTCGCCGATTACCTGGCGGGGCTGTGTTCCCGCTACCCCATTGTTTCCGTCGAAGACGGCATGGATGAGGCGGACTGGGATGGTTGGAAGGTACTCACAGACAAGCTTGGGGAACGGGTGCAATTGGTCGGAGACGACCTGTTTGTGACCAACAGCCGGATTCTTGGCGAGGGTATTGCCAAGGGGGTTGCGAACGCTATTCTGGTCAAGCTCAACCAGGTAGGTACACTCAGTGAGACTCTGGACACTATTGCCACTGCCAGGGATGCCGGTTACCGGGTGGTGATTTCTCATCGGTCTGGTGAAACAGAAGACAGCAGCATCGCGGATCTTGCCGTGGCCACGGCAGCCGGGCAAATCAAAACCGGTTCGCTGTGCCGTTCTGACCGAGTGGCCAAGTACAACCGGCTGTTGCGCATTGAAGCTGAATTGCAGGGACGGGCTCCCTATCGTGGGCGCGCCGAACTTCCCACTGCGGGCTAACCCGTGAAATGGCTGGCCCTGCTGCTGCTGTTGTTGTTTGCCTTGTTGCAATACAGGCTGTGGCTGGCAGAGGGGAGCAAGACGGAATTGTTGCGTTTACAAGAGGAGATTCAACGGCAACAGCAGCGTAATGAACAACTGAGTCAGCGCAATCACGATTTGGAGTTGGAAGTGATTGAACTGCAAAAGGGACCGTCAAGCCTGGAGGAACGCGCTCGCGAGGATTTGGGTATGATCAAGGAAGGTGAGACCTATTATCAGATTATCGAGCAGGAAGCTCAGGGACAGCAATGACCGAAGCACGCTATTGGGGATTGGTTCCGGCGGCGGGATTGGGTAGCCGCATGGGCTCAGCCTGCCCCAAACAGTATCTGCCGCTGCTGCAGAAAACCGTGCTTGAGCAGACCCTGGCCAGGCTGCTGGCCTGGAACCGCCTGGAGAAAGTAATGGTGGTCCTGCACCCGGAGGACCATCGCTTCAGCCAGCTACCGATGGCGGGCAATTCCCGTATTGCCCGGTGTAATGGGGGCGCAGAGCGGGCCGATTCGGTATTGGCGGGGCTGGAGTCCCTGTCTATTTGGGCCGAGCCGCGGGATTGGGTGTTGGTGCATGATGCTGCCAGGCCATGTGTGCGGTTACAGGATTTGCAACGGCTGCGTGAGGAGTTGCATGAAGATGCGGTAGGAGGGCTCTTGGCTTGCCGGGTCTCGGCCACGGTCAAACGTGCGGATCGGCGAAACCGGGTGGCCGCGACGGTCGACCGGAAGCCGCTGTGGCTGGCGCAAACACCGCAAATGTTCCGCTTTCAGCTGTTGTGGGATGCGCTGAAGGCGGCCAGGGAACGTGGCGGCGCCGTTACCGATGATGCAGCGGCCATGGAACTCGCCGGATTTCAGCCCCGCTTGATTGCTGGTGATGTCTGCAATATCAAGATTACCCGGCAACGTGACCTGACCCTGGCGAAAGCCTGGTTGCTGGAAGAGGGCTGCCCATGAGGATTGGACACGGGTTCGATGTGCACCGATTCGGCGAAGGTGACCAGGTCACCATTGGCGGAGTATCCATTCCCCACGATCGGGGACTTGAAGCGCATTCTGATGGCGATGTGTTGATCCACGCCCTCTGCGATGCCCTGCTGGGAGCGCTCGCCAAGGGTGATATCGGCCATCATTTCCCGGATACCGACCCAGCCTGGTTGGGCGCGGATAGCCGCCGATTACTACGGCAGGTGATGCAATTGGTGCACCGGGACGGTTATCGGCTGGGCAATGCAGATATTACCCTGGTTGCCGAGGCGCCGCGTATGGCGGCGCACATACCCGACATGCTTGAGCGCCTGGCCGCCGACCTGCAGGTGGAAGCAGCGCAGGTCAGTATCAAGGCGACTACCACCGAGGGTCTCGGCTTTGTCGGCCATGGCCAGGGCATTGTGGCTCATGCTGTGGTTCTGCTGTGCCGATCCCAGGTTTGACTCGGGCACTACCGCTGCTGCGGATGACAGTTACCGCCGGGACTGTGATGATGAGCAAAGACACGAAATACCATATGCGCGAATTCTCCACAGCGGAGCCGAAAGGCTTTGCGGATACAACGGCAAGCCAGGTGGCAAGATATGTCTGAGGACCTCGGGCGGCAGGGGGTCGGGATGACCTCCCTCCGAACTCGCGAGCGTATGGTGCGGCGCCTGCGCGAGCAGGGCATTCGTAATGCGGAGGTGTTGGAGGTAATGCGCAATACCCCCCGGCACCTGTTTCTGGACGAAGCCCTGGCGCAGCGAGCCTACGAAGACAGCGCCCTGCCGATCGGTCATTCCCAAACCATCTCCCAGCCTTATATTGTCGCTCGCATGACCGAACTTTTATTGGCGGACGGTCACTGCGATGAGGTACTGGAGATCGGCACCGGGTCCGGATATCAAACCGCTGTACTGGCCCAACTGGTTGGCCGGGTGTATACCACGGAACGTATCCGGGCCCTGCAGACAATGGCCCGGAAACGGTTGTATTCGCTACGATTGCGCAACATAAACTATCAGCACTGTGACGGCGCCATGGGTTGGGATACCCATGCCCCCTATGGCGGCATACTGTGCACCGCGGCGCCAGAGGAAATTCCCCGGGACTTGCGGGATCAATTGGCGCCAGGGGGAAGACTGGTGATACCAGTGGGGGGCGATATTCAGTATTTGCAGGTGGTGCGGCGTACAGAATCTGGCTTTGAAGTGGAAATCACAGATCCGGTGCGTTTTGTCCCGCTGTGCTCCGGCATAGTGCGCTGAGGCATGACTTCCCTGGGTGTATATCTGCGGGGCCTGGCGATGGGTGCGGCGGATATTGTTCCGGGAGTTTCCGGGGGCACGGTTGCTTTCATCACCGGGATCTACCCGGCGTTGCTCAACAGTATCAGGAGCTTTGATCTGACGGCGCTTCAGTATCTGCTAAGAGCCGAACTGGCGAGTTTTTGGCGACACGTCAACGGCAGGTTTTTACTGCTGCTGGTGGCAGGTATCGCCACCAGCGTGTTTACCCTGGCCAGATGGTTAAGTTGGGTTCTGGAGCATTATCCAGAACCATTGTGGGGTTTTTTCTTTGGCTTGATCCTGGCTTCCGCGGGAGTTTTGCTGCGCCGGGTATCTCACTGGCGATGGCCGCAATGGCTGGCCTTGCTGGCTGGTGCCGGCCTCGCGCTGTATATCGCCCTGGCTCCAGGTAGCGGTTTTGTAACCGGGCTGCCTGGAATTTTCCTGGCTGGCTTTATTGCTGTGTGCGCCATGCTTCTGCCGGGGATTTCCGGCAGTTTCATACTGCTTCTGTTGGGTATGTACAGCAGTGTATTGGCCGCCCTCAGGGATTTTGACTTTTTCTTTCTGGGAGTTTTCCTGGCCGGAGCGGTGCTGGGTCTGGCCGTTTTCTCGAGGTTGCTGCACTGGCTGTTGCAACGCTTCCATACCCTTGCCATGGCCCTGCTCACCGGCTTTCTGTCAGGCTCACTGGCAAGCATCTGGCCATGGAAATACGTGTCCGCCTGGGTCGCAGGCAGTGGCGGAATCCTCGAACCGGCCCAACGATTGCCTGTCATGCCGGCTGAATATTTCCTGCGTACCGGCGCCGACCCAAGGCTGCTGCCCTGTCTGCTGCTGGCAGTGCTTGGGGTCTTGTTGGTGTGGCGAGTAGAAAGAAAATGGGGGCGACCTTTAGAGTGAACGCCAAGACGGCTTTCCGGGTACCCCGTGTTTCGATATGCGGGCTGGTATTGCTGGTTGTATTGACTGGCTGTGCCGGAGAGATTGCACGTGCGCCTGTGGAACAGCGTGGAGTAGCCCGCCCCAGTGCTCCCGTATCCGATACATCCGGGCTGCGCCACCATGTGGTTGTCAAGGGAGATACACTCTACTCCATTGCGTGGCGCTACGGACATGATTTCCGCAAATTGGCAAAAGCCAATGGTATTGCCTCGCCTTACATCATTTACCCTGGACAGAAATTGGCGCTGACCGGCAAACCGGTTGCCAGTATAAGCAAACGCCAACCGCCGGCCAGCGGCAAGACTTCGGCGCGTTCCACCAGTGCTGATTCAACCTCCACAGCCTCCAGCGTTGCCGCCAAACCTGCCTCCAGCGTTGCCGCCAAACCTGCCTCCAGCGTTGCCGCCAAACCTGCCTCCAGCCCTGCCGCCAAACCTGCCTCCAAGGACAAGTCAACTGCCCGTCCCAAACCCGCGGCTGTGGGTTCAGTGGCCTGGCTCTGGCCGACGCGGGGCAAAGTGGTGAAAAATTTTCTCGGCGAAAAACATAAAGGAATCGATATCAGCGGAAAGTCAGGCGACGCCGTAAATGCGGCGGCTCACGGAGAGGTGGTATACGCCGGCAGCGGTATCGTCGGCTACGGCAACCTGTTGATCATCAAGCACGGGGAAACTTACCTCAGCGCCTATGGCTATAACCGGCGCTTGCTGGTGGCTGAAGGTGAAAAAGTTGCCGCGGGCCAACGCATTGCCGAAAAAGGGGACAGCGCCACCAATGAAATAAAACTGCATTTTGAAATTCGCCGCGAAGGCAGGCCGGTGGACCCCCTCAAACTGTTACCCAAACGTTAGCTGCTTGCGTCGCACATACGGCTGCAACGTTCTGGCGGGCATGTCCAGAATGACATACAATTACACACAGTGTATCCAGAAGTCGTTTAACATATTGATAAATCAACTTTTTTAGTGCGCGTTGAGAATTGCCACTGAATTTCTAATTGGATCCCACCGTCCCGATCCATCTACCTCGTTATCTGGGGCAGGTTATATCTGATCTACGCATTATTTAGGATTCCAACGGTCACTTTCAGGGACTTACCATGAGGCGACTTTACCTTAACGCCCTCACCGTCGCCGTGGTCCGATGCGCTGGACTAGGCAACTACGTCGTCGGCAATGGTCTAATGCTCCGAGTCAAGGCGAGCTGCGGGTCGCCGCCGACTTAGTACACCATCGCCCGCACGGGGGCTATCCCCGGCGAGCCGGTGAGCTGACATTTTTCTAGGACGAGGCGAAGGGCATTGCGGAGAAACGGGAGATCTGGAACACGGACAGCCCGGTACGCAACTGGCGGACCGGGATTGACAGTTACTTGCACCCGAAAAATCAGTGGTGTGCAATATTGACCGAATCGGCAGCACGGCGGTAGACGAGACGACCTGCTCGAGGAACGTTGATTGGTCATGCAGGAGGAGGGCCCCGACTCCGTCGGTGCAGTGTCGTAGCAGCGCGACTATGTGCCGACGTTTAGGTTATCTTGCACCCGCCGGGCGACGACCCGCAGGCTCCACGCGGGGGGTACAGTTCAATGGTTCGGAACACTAGCACAGAAGTCCTTGGCCGGATGGCACGCTCGTTGTTCGCTAACGAAGTTGGGAACGGATCTGGTGTGCAAGCTATGACGCTTTGATGGCTCGTCTGAGGGCGGGAGGTTTTGGAAGAGGCTAGGGCTGATCATTAGAGCGGTTCGGCCGCCGCGATTTGGTAGGAGATGCAATATGAGAGCACGCTGGAGGGGCGTCTTCTTTCTCAGCGACGAAAAGAGAGTGCCCGGCGAGTTCAAGGTTGACGACAGTGATGGTACGTCGCAGGTGACATTGTGGGATCTTGGCGACTCGGGAGATGTTTCACATGCATTGGTACCAGGCACGCTCCACGGCTTTGTCTGGCAGGGCGGCGCAACCAAGGTGGTTTCGGCGTTTAATTGTCAAGTTTCAGGACACAGGTCCGGGTTTCAATGCCCGATGTACCAGATCAACATTATCTTCTCGTCTGCTGCCCTAGGTATCGAAAGGTTGGATAGTGGAGAGGCCCTAGTAGCCGAGGTGAAGTTCCTGTTCGATGGATTTGAGAAATCCTACCCATGGAACAGTGGGTTCGATGCGGTAATACAGCCCGATGCCGATCTGAAGGCTCACATAGAGCGAAGCGTCAGCGCAGGACACAATCGCCAGTTCAAGCTAGGTGACAACCCGGTAATCGGATTCTACGACGGTATTAGTAGTGACCTGACGATAGGTGAGACGGTCTTGGGAGGCATCGAAATTAACGCAAGGAGCGTTACCATCCCGTCCGGAAAACCGCTTGTAAAAAGAGGGCCGTACGTTAGTTTGAGGTTCGACGAGCCAGTAACCCTATTGGAAGCATATACCAGGCTTTCGACAGTTCGATATTTTGTTGGACTGGCTCTTGGATACGTACCAAGATTGACCAAGTTCAGTGTGGCGACCTTGGACACAAATGGTTCCCAGACTAGCTTCGAGGTCTTTGTTCCGAACGATAGGCTCGACCAAGGAAAGTCTAGGCAACCATCTATTGGCATGTCGCTACTGAACCACGTCACGAGGAAAAGTGAGTTCAGTGAAGTGACAAGGAACTGGCTGGACAGGAACAGGGACAGCAAACGGTCCGACAGTAATTTAAGGCTTCTGCGGCACTTCGGCAAAAACTCCTACGACGAGGATAGACTCATTAGCTCAGTCAACATGTTCGACCTACTGCCCCCGTCTGAGAAGAGATACTCGAACGGAAAAGAAATCAAGGATGTTGCCTCAGTTATCAAGAAGAAGGCCGAGCCTATACTAGAGATAATTGGAAGCGGCGCGTTGCCGAAGCTCGACCACGTCATCGAATGCGCTGTGGACGGTCGTAACCACTACACCCATGGCACGCTAGCCAAAGTGGACTTTAGGGCAAGCGATACCATCAAATTCCTGACCGATGCGATGGAGTTCGTTTATGGAGTGTCCGAAATGCTGGCTTGCGGGTGGGACTTCACAGCTTGGCTGAGTGAAGACCGAGGGGGCGGTCATCCGTTTGGCGCGTTCCTCCGCGAGTATCGGAATTCGTTGACACGGTTGGAAGAAACACCGAACTAAGCGAGCTGCCGAATTAGTACGTATTACTGTTGTCATTAAAATAGTGGGTTCGAACCACTGGTACCCAACATTCAACTGACCAAAGGCGGCGTGGTCGCATTAAGTCAAGGACAATTGACCCAAACGGAACACGACGCGATGTCATGATTCGACATTAGCTTGCACCGCGAAGACCGCAGAAGACCTGGAAGTTAACCCAATCGGACTCCTGGAGCATATCGTAGGGAGGTAGTGCGGGGATCGAACAGGTTGCCGTTCTCTTGCTTGCATGCTCTCGATGTGGCTCAGAGGGTAGGTCTGGAGCTTCAGGTCTACATCGGCAGAAACGCAAGCTGCCAGCCAGCGGCAAGACTTCGTCGGCTTCCACCAGTGCTGTCTCTACCTCTGCTGCCTCTACCCTAGCCGTCAAACCTGCCTCCACGGGCAGACCAAACACTAGGCCCAAACCTGCTTCGGCGGGCCCAGTGGCTTGGATTTGGCCAACTCGGGGCAAAGTAGTAAAAACTTTTCTCTGCGAAAATCATAAAGGAATCGATATTGCCGGAAAAATCAGACGTTGCCGTAAATGCGGTCGCGCACGGACAGGTGGTATACGGTGACAGCGGCATCATCGGTTACGGCAACCTGTTGATTGTCAAGTACTGCGAAACTTATCGAAGCGCCAATGGTTATAATCGGCGCTTGCTGGTGGCTGAAGGTGAAAAGATTGCCGCAGGCCAACGCATTGCCGAATAAGGGGACGGTGCCAACAATGAAGTCAAGCTGCATTTTGAAATTCGCCGCTGAGGCAGGCCGTTGGAACTGCTCAAACTGTTACCTAGGCGCTAGCCGTGACTGCGGAATGTTGAATGTCCCCAACCGCCCGGTCTTGGTGAGAAACTTGGCTTGTAGATGTAAGTACTTCACGCTAGGTTGGATGGGCCTGCCTGGGGAAGGCGTACACAATACCGAAATCATAAAGAGAGGTTGTCATGGAAGCTGACTCTTTTGTAACGAATGTCGGAACCGTCGAAGAAATGAAAACCAGGCAAGCGGGAAAATCAAAGAAACCGGCACAATCAAAGAATGGGGATTATATACTTGACTCCCTCATATAAACAAGGTAGTTATCTACTACCATTTAAGGAGTTCCCACATGTCCCGTTCAAATATCAGCCTTTACCAGCTTTCTAAAATGTACCCTAACGCCGACGCCGCTAGAACCTATTTCGAGTCGCGCCGCTGGCCTGATGGCGTGACCTGCCATCATTGTGAGGAAACAAAGCGCATCACGCCTCGGCCCAAGGGCTTTTATCGCTGCAATGCCTGCAAGAAGGACTTCACAGTTCGCACGGGTACGATTTTCGAACGGTCGCATGTGGCACTCGATAAGTGGCTTTTGGCGATGTACCTCTTTATCACTGCCCGCAAGGGTGTCACGAGCCGCCAACTTGGCAAGGAAATTGGCGTCACCCAAAAAACTGCTTGGTTCATGCTCGGTCGTATCCGGGAGGCTTACGGAAGCGACTCCACGATCTTGAGCGGTATCGTCTCGGTTGATGAAACTTATGAGGGTGGGAAAGAACGCAATAAACCCAGCAAAAAGCAAGTACGTGATGGACGAGGCACAGTCCGAAAGACGCCAGTTTCAGGAAAGCTCGAGCGCGGCGGTCGAACCAAGGCCAAGCCGGCCAAAAATACGAATGCGGACACGCTTCAATCTACTATACATGAGGACGTAGCGATGGGATCAACGCTTCAGATTGACGACCACGAAACACCCCGCCATAGTGCCGGGGAGTTTGTCCGACTAAAGGTTCACACCAACGGCATCGAAAGCGTGTTCGCGGCATTAAAGCGTGTATTGAACGGTGCATGCCACCATGCCAGCGGAAAAAATTTACACCGTCATGTGGGCAAATTTACGTTCCGCCTTGACGACGGTAATGAGAAACATCATATGTTAGGACGCTTGGCGGACTTGGTACCTGCATCCTTCGGTCAAAGGATCACATACAAGGAATTGGTGGCATGGGCCATATGACGTTGAACAAATTTGTTGATACTGTTATTGCGTATAAACCAGAGCCAAAACCTGAACCAGCGAATAGTGTCCCTAATTACAAACCTATAAGCAGCGTATGGGAAGGATGCGATCGAGATTTGATCGAAGAGATGTTGATGTTCTACGCATCCATATCCCCAGAACCCATTTTAGATGCCACATACAACACGGGGCGCTTCTGGAAGGGATCCAAACGGCGCGTTATTTCGATGGACATAGACCCGCAATACGAGCCTATGATCGTTGGAGACAATCGCATAATGAAGGGGGTACCTACATCCAAATTTGGCGCAGTCGTCTATGATCCGCCACACGTTGGCCCGCAGGGACGGGATAAAAGCAGCAAGAGGTTTGATGTGGATTTCGGAGCTACGGTCGAATGTAACAAAGATCATAATTGGAGTTTGAGCTATTTATATCCCCCGTTCTTGAAGCAAGCCAAGCGGGTATTGAAACCCGACGGTATACTTCTGGCTAAGATTACAGACATGGTGAACAATCATAGATCGAAATGGCCGCACTGTGATTTTATGATTATGGCAGAAGAGGCTGGATTCACTGTTTGCGACCTAATCATCAAGATTAGGAGCGGTCCTATGGTTTCAACAAAGTGGAAAAAAGCCTATCATGCTCGAAAGCGGCATTGTTTTTGGATAGTTTGCCGCAACGGTGATAGTTGCGAGGGCTAGACGTTGATCAAACCCCTTGGCGAGGAAGTCTTTAATCCCCTCGACAAGACTCACTTAGCAGAGAGCGTCAAGGACCATTTACTAAAGCGCCCTGTCGTTCATCTGCCGCCGCCCAAATTCTTTGGTGCGGGGATATATGCTCTCTACTACACAGGGAGGTTCGCTGCCTATCATAGTATTTCGGATGGAGAGATTCCAGTCTATGTTGGAAAAGCGGTCCCGCCAGGAACGAGGAAGGGAGGCCACAGGTTGGGAGCCGAACCCGGCGATGTCTTATACCGTCGACTATCGGAACATGCTGCGTCTATAAGGGCATCAGTAAACCTAGACTTGGCGGAATTTCGTTGTCGTTACCTTCTTGTTGACGACATTTGGATACCTCTCGGAGAGTCATTACTTATTGAGACCTTCAAGCCTGTGTGGAATGTTCTTATTGATGGCTTCGGCCATCACGATCAGGGGAAAGCACGACGAGGACAAATGAAATCCGCATGGGACACACTCCATCCTGGTCGACCGTGGGCTGAAATGGTGGAGAAGCCAAACACAAAAAGTGCTGAGGAAATTTCAAAAGAGGTTATTTCTCATCTCGGTGACAAGGGCGTCAAGTATATGGTTCCCTAAAGGAACCCGTAATCGCAGCAAAACCAACCCAGACTCAAGCCACCATTTGGTTCCCTCGAACCTCCACAGGGAAAGCCATTCTGGTGGAAGGCTCCTACAAGGCCCAGGTGCAGGCGAGCATCCATAAGAAGGCCCCCAAAAACACCGTTAATGAGAGGGCAGTGAACACCTCTTGGCGCTGCGAATCGGCGCCATTGAGTATTCCAACCAAGAAAAAATTGGCACCTTCAAATGGCGTGGGTGTCCCTTATTCGTTCTTTTGCCGCAAGTGAAAAAGGTGGATGCCCTTTATGCGATAACCTGACCATTTGGCCGAAGGCAGCTTCCTTGACAACATGTATTTCAACTAGACCTGTCAGCGCTCTCGGAAGGGTCCCGCACCGCAATCTGCTATGATCGTGCAAACAACTTGGTTGACTACACCCACCAGAGCGACACACTGAACGATGAGACAATCGCGACATACCAGAATTGGAGATTCTAGCTGTGCCTGACTGGCTCCTTCCTTCACTCGTAAGCGGCTTGCTTACCTTCGTGATCACCTTGCTTGTGGTGATCGTGTGGAACCGCCGATCCCTGCTCACCTATCACGTAACGCACGAACGGATTGGCATCTCGACACTCGACAACATTCACGGCAAGGTTTTGGTGACCGTTGGCGACGTTCGTATGCAGAATCTCTACATGAGTAATGTCTGGCTCGTTAATCGCAGCATGCGAGATGTAGAAGACATAGAATTAAAGGTCTTTTCTGGGACTAACGACATGCAACTGATGACCGAACAGATGCACATTGAAGGGAGGGTGGAGTTCCTCAAGCACACTGCTGAGTATGAGTTGATCAGGAGCCAACTGATGAATGCGGTTGCCGAGGTGGAAGAGGCTAAGGCCACAGGGGACAATGCGACAGCAGCTCAGATCGAGCGCACTCAAGCCACCAACTGGCGAACGTGGTCTACCCAGCGATGGTACGAAGTACCTGTGCTCGCGCGAGGGCAGACGATCAGACTCACGTACATGACGAACGTCCAATCCACCGCGGCTCCGGCGATCACCCTCTCATGTCAGAAAGCTGGCGTCCGGCTGAAATATAAGCAGCCGTATCAACCTATCTGGCACCTATGGGGGGTGCCGCTCGTTGAGGCCGGCTTCATTGGGTTCGTGACCGGAACCCTGGTTTGGCTTGTCGTCATCCGCTCTATACCGACACTCTGGCTAGCGGCGTTACTCTGTTTAGTTGTGGGTCTCCTGAGCAACATCCTCGGCGCAGCGATAGTCAAACTCTGTAGGTTGCTTCGAGCACGGCTGATTGGGTAGTCAAATTGACAATAAAAGGGGCGGCGACATTTTAGAATGAGATTTGTTCTCAAATGTCACCGCATTTTTCTATTCACCCTCTGAAGCCTGAGTCATGGTGAGGCGAATGCGTTGTACTTACAGATACCTCCAGAGGATTTCTATCACAGGTCCGTACCATGGCGCCTGTCGGCAGCAATGCCGGGAACATCCCCCATGGGCCATGCGCCGCCTGTCAATGGGCTATCCATGCTACCCAGCGGTGTTCCGGCGCCTGTTTGCCTCGTCGTATTCGATGACGCCGCACCCCTCTTTCCAAGCCGGTAAATGGGCTCTATTTTGACTGCAAATGGTGAAACTTGGTTCTATTTATATGAGGGTACCGAAGGTATAATACTGGTTATGAAAACAGCACATTTTGTTGCTGTTACTTTCCCCGGAAAGGAGTCCGTCATGCACACCCCAACCCTCATTATCAAGACCCCGATCGACGAGCTTGAATCCGAGATTGTCTCCCTCCACGCCCATCTCTGCGCCGAGGAATACCAGTTCCTGGTCAAACTGCGGGAGTTCGATTTGCGCCAGGGCTGGCGCGCCTATCACTTCAATCACTGCGCCGAGTGGTTGAACATGAAGTGCGGTATCTCCCTCAGCACCGGACGGGAAAAACTGCGCGTGGCCAAGGCCCTGTTCTTCCTGCCCCAGATCTCCGGCGCCTACCAGAACGGGGAACTGTCCTATTCCAAGGTACGGGCCATGACCCGGGTGGCGTCGGAGTCCACGGAACAGGAATTGCTCGGTTATGCCCGCAAGGCCACCGCTTCTCAAGTGGACCAGCACTGCGCCGGTCTGCGCAATGCACAGCAGAAGTTCTCTACCCCCTGCGCCAACCGTGCGCATGACCAGCGCAAATTTCGGCTGACGCCAACCTTGCATGGCAGTTTCCTGCTCAATGGGGAATTGCCCGAGGAAAGCGCCCGGCTGGTGCAGAAGGCGCTGGAGCAGTGCATGGCCCGGGCAGTACGGGAACAAGACCCCTCTGCAGAG
>JAPOQD010000150.1 GCA_026710905.1 Halieaceae bacterium | reverse complement strand
GCGGAGCCGGTGGCGTACGCGGAGGCCGCGGTTTCACGCCCGATCCAGCCCCGCGGCTGCCCGGAAATGTCGAGTCTGAGAATTGAACTCATGGGGAGAACACCAGCCCTGCCAATCTGTGCCGGGGAATGTACACGCGCCTGCAAAACCCGGTCAAGCGCGGTTTCTGTTTTTTCCGCACAAGACCAGACCCCGCGCTTCAAGCGGGGGTCGCGGCGGTATCTGCAAAAAGCGCCGATGGATAGCGTATCCATTGACCGTGACACAGTCCCTCAGCGCGTATTGACCGAGCCGCCGTCACAACAAATGGTTTCACCCACAACAAAGGCGCCGGCCCGGGAACACAGGAATATCGCGAGCCCGGCAATATCTTCGGCGCCGCCCATTCTGCCGAGGGGGCTGTTTGCCCCTACGCCGGCCCAATCGACCCCCTCTGTTTCCCCGCCGAAACCGACCCCGGTGCTCAGCATCCAGGTCGGGAAGGGGCCGGGAGCAATGGAGTTGCAGACGATATTCTCACTGGCCAGATGAGCGGCCAGAAAGCGGGTCAGGTGATGCAGGGCGGCCTTGGAAGCGCCGTAGCTGAAGGCGTCAAAGGTTGAGGACTTGAGGCCATCAACGGAGCCGATGTTGACGACCCGGGCCGGGTCCTCGGCACAGGCGGATGCGCGCAACAGGGGCAGCAATTTCTGGGTCAGGAAAAACACCGCCTTGACGTTGGTGTCCATCACCTTGTCCCAGCCTTTTTCCGGAAATTCATCCAGGGGCGCCCCCCAGGCAACGCCGGCGTTGTTGACCAGAATATCCAGCCGCTGCTCACGTTCCGCCAATTGACCGGCCAGCGCTTCCACCCCCGCCACGGAGGACAAGTCCCCCGGGATGGAAAGGCATTCTCCCTGATACTGTTCGCTGAGCCTGGCGGCCGTGGCATCACAAACCCCGGCTTTTCGGGAACTGATATAGACCCTGCAGCCGGAGGCGAGAAACCCGGCGGCGATCATCTCGCCGATACCCCGGGAGCCTCCGGTTACCAGGGCGCACTTGCCATCGATGGAAAAAAGCCTTGAAAAATCCGGGGTCATGCCATGTTCTCCCTGCTTCCGCTTTTCTTCTGCCTTGGAGGTCTTTTCCCGCAGCGACCATTCTGCATTGCCGCAGTACTCCCGTCACCCTTGGAACTGTCTGCGGGAGGGGCGTATTTTGTAACAATCGTATTGTATTGTATGTTTCCTCGATGTTTTCCGATTTGGAGTGAGAGATGGCTAAAGGTAATTTTCGGGCGGCGAGTGCGACCGCGATCATCAGTTTGATTTTTGCGGTAAGCGGTTTCAGCTACAACGCCTGGCGGCTGGAGCAGTCCGAGGAAAACAATATCGTACGCAATGCCGCATTTCAGGTGCTGACGGAACTTGCCGAATTTGAGCAGGTTATCTACATCAATCGCTATGACGGCAACGAGATGGAGGGTAGTCCACGGCTGGGCTGGGTGAAAATTGGATTGGTCTACGATCTCTCCATGTTGATCAGCCAGGATGTTGAACAGGCTTCTGCTGCCCTGAAGGCTGAATGGACTGAAACCTGGCCGAAGATCCGCAAGGAAAGTGACGCTGTGGCAGCGCTACTTGCTGACGTTGACGTGGTTCGCGCAGCGGTGAAAAGACGTCTTCTGGAGTTGCAGTAATCTCTGCCAGCCAACCCGTCTTGCTGTTGGCTTTCCGCAAATCGGGGATCTACCGGCATAGTGCAACCGTGAATGCGGGTTAGGGGGATTCGTCTCCACCCTGCTTGGTGGGTATGGGGCCGGACATGGGAAAAGCGGCAACATTGCTTTCCGAACCCTTGGCATCGCTGATGGTGGCGGCGCCTTCCTTTTCCACCTCGTCGATACGGACAATCGCATGCATCGGGATATAGCTGCGTTTGACGCCACCAAATTCGCTCTTGAGCCGTTCTTCGGCGGGGTCCACCACCAGTTGGCTGCGCTCGCCGAAGACAAATTCCTCGATCTCGATGAAACCCCACATATCGCTTTGAAAAATCTGCCGGGCGTACATCTCGTACACCTTGTTGCGGTTCAGGAAAACGACCTTGTAAATCGGTTGCGCCATAGTCTTCGGATGCAGCAATGAGTCCGTCAGTGATGCGACGATGCTACCACACTTTACCGCGGTTACGTGTATAATCCCCAGCCCCCAGCTTACTACCCCCAACAGGCCAGTGGCGCAAAAACTATTCATACAAACCCACGGTTGCCAGATGAACGAGTACGACTCCGCCCGCATGAGAGACCTGCTGCGGGACAGCCATCAACTGGAGGCAGCCCAGAGCCCTGAACAGGCGGATGTACTGCTGCTGAATACCTGTTCCATCCGGGAAAAGGCGCAGGAGAAGGTGTTTCACCAACTGGGCCGCTGGAAACATCTGAAGCGGAAGAACCCGCGGCTGATTATCGGCGTGGGGGGCTGCGTCGCCAGCCAGGAGGGAGAGGAGATCGGCAAACGCGCGCCCTATGTGGACCTGATCTTCGGGCCGCAGACCCTGCATCGCCTGCCGGAAATGCTGGAGCAGCGCCGCACCGCCGGGGAGGGACCGAAGACGCCCATTGTTATTGATGTCAGCTTCCCGGAAATCGAAAAATTTGACTCGCTGCCACCACCGCAAGTGGCCGGCGCCTCCGCCTTCGTTTCGGTGATGGAAGGCTGCAGCAAGTACTGCAGCTTCTGCGTCGTACCCTACACCCGCGGTGAAGAAGTCAGCCGGCCGCAGGATGACGTGATTGCCGAAGTCGCACATCTGGCCGGCGGTGGTGTCAAGGAAGTTACTTTGCTGGGACAAAACGTCAATGCCTACCGGGGGAAAAACCATCTGGGTGAAACCGTGGATTTTGCCGAATTGCTGGGCTGTGTCGCTGCCATTCCCGGCATCCGGCGGCTCCGCTACACCACCTCCCACCCGGTGGAATTCAACGATGCGCTGATCCAGGCCTATGCGGAGATTCCGCAGTTGGCGAATCACCTGCACCTGCCGGTGCAAAGCGGCTCTGACCGGATTCTCATGGCCATGAAACGGGGCCATACCGCACTGGAATACCGGTCCAAAATCCGTGCGCTGCGAAAAATTCGCCCCGGCATCAGTATTTCCTCAGATTTTATCGTCGGTTTCCCCGGTGAGACCGAGACCGATTTTGCCGCCACCATGAAATTGATTGAAGATATCGAGTTCGACTCTTCATTCAGCTTTATCTATAGCCCACGCCCCGGTACCCCCGCGGCAGCCCTGCCGGACCACACCGATGAGGCGGTAAAAAAGCAGCGTTTACAGGTGCTGCAGGCTCGCATCAACCAACAGGCTCTGGCCATGGGAAGGCGCTTGGCCGGCACCCGGCAAACTATCCTGGTAAGCGGCGTTTCCAGGAAGGACCCCGGCCAGTTGCAGGGCCGGACCGAGCACAACAAGGTGGTCAATTTCTCTTGCGAAGACCGTGGACTTATCGGCGAATTCGCCAAAGTGCTCATCACCGAGGCCCTGCCCAATTCGCTGCGGGGTCAACTACTGGACCATGGAACTCACCAGAAGGTACGGCCACCAGCCGCCGCCCATGTTGACTGTAGCTGAAACCCGGCTATTCTTACTAACGTGTTTGGCGCCGGCAGGCGGCAGAAGGCCAATTTGAACAGCGACAACGACTCCTCTCGGCAGACCTTTGTTCTGGAGCCGGACGACCCCCGTCATCTGGCCACGCTCTGCGGACAGTTTGACCAACACTTGCGACAAATAGAACAACGCCTCGGTGTGTTGATCCGTGCGCGCGGCAACCAGTTCACGGTAGACGGCTCGTCCGCAGAGGTCTCCACCACCGGGCTGGTGTTGCAGGAACTCTATTCCGAGGTGTGCCGGGGTGTCGGGCTGGGCCCCGAGTCCGTGCATTTGCAACTCCAACAGTTCTCCATGGAATCGCCGCCGGCCGTTGACCACTCTGTAGAGCCGCTGACCATCATCCGCACCAGGAGTACTTCGGTAAAACCCCGGGGCAAGAACCAACAAGCCTATGTGCGCAGCATGGCCAAAACCGATATCAACTTCGGCATTGGTCCGGCGGGCACCGGCAAGACTTACCTGGCGGTGGCCTGCGCCGTGGCGGCTCTGCTTGAAGAGCGGGTGCGACGTATCCTGCTGGTGCGTCCGGCGGTGGAGGCCGGCGAAAAGCTGGGCTACCTGCCAGGAGACCTGGCGCAGAAAATAGATCCCTACCTGCGGCCCCTCTACGATGCTCTCTACGAAATGCTGGGTTTCGAAACGGTCAACAAGTACATCGAACGGAACATCATCGAAGTGGCGCCCCTGGCTTTCATGCGGGGACGGACCCTCAACAACGCTTTCATCATCCTCGATGAAGCCCAGAACACCACACGGGAGCAGATAAAGATGTTTTTGACCCGTATCGGCTTCGGCTCCACCGCGGTGATTACCGGGGACGTAACCCAGATTGACCTGCCCAGGGGCGCGCTGTCAGGGCTGATCCATATCATGGAGGTGCTGAACGGGGTGGAGGGCATAGGCTTTACCTACTTCCAGAACCGGGACGTAGTTCGCCACCCCCTGGTGCAAAGTATTGTCGATGCCTACGACCGCTTTGAGGCCGGCCCGCCCAGCACCCTTGTCGACAGGCCGGGAGGATGAAGTTGCAAGTGGAGATTCAGGTCGCCTGTGGCGAACCGGTACCTGAAGAAACAGACATACGCCAGTGGATCGCGGCGGCGCTGGACAAAACTACCCCTGGCCGCCGCGCGGCCGAAGTCGTCGTTCGGCTGGTCGGCGAGCCGGAGATGCTGCGCTTGAACCGCCGGTACCGGGGGCGGAACAGCGCCACCAATGTCCTCGCCTTTCCCTGGGACCCGCCCAGTGAGGCCAAGTCCGCCCTGCTCGGCGACATCGTCATCTGCGCCGGCGTAGTGGCCGGGGAGGCCGCACAACAAGGCAAGGCCCTGGCCGCCCACTGGTGCCACCTGCTGGTGCATGGCTGCCTGCACTTGTTGGGCTACGAACACGGAAAAGCGTCGGCGGCCAGGGCCATGGAATCCATGGAAAGAGAGATTCTGGGCTCACTGGGTTTCCCCTGTCCCTACAGCGGGGCAGGATTATGAGCGAAGACCGCTCAAACGGCGAGGAGGGCAGGACCTCCTGGCTCGAAAAAATCGCCCTGCGCCTTTCGACCGGACCCAAATCCCGCCGGAGTTTGCGTGACCATATCGCCGCAGCCCACGACAATGAGGTCATCGATGACGAGGCGCAGGGCATTATCGAGGGCGCCATGCGAGTTGCCGATATGCAGGTGCGGCACATCATGGTGCCCCGGCCCCAGATGGAAGTGATCCGGGCAGACGCGGGGCTTGAAGAGATCCTGCACCAGGTTGCCGAATCGGTACACTCGCGCTATCCGGTAATGGGTGATAACGCCGGCGAGGTCCTGGGTATATTGTTGGCCAAGGATCTGTTGCCCCTTCTGCTCAATCCCGGCGAGGAGCCGGCCGATGTTACCCCGTTGATGCGGCCGGTCGTCCTGGTGCCGGAGAGCAAGCGGCTGAATGTATTACTGCGTGAATTCCGCAATAGCCGCAATCACATGGCTATCGTTATCGACGAGTACGGTGGTGTTGCCGGTCTGGTCACCATCGAGGATGTCCTGGAGGAAATTGTCGGCGAGATCGAGGACGAAACCGATCTGGAGGCCGACCAGTTCATCAGCAAGATCGGGGATGCGGAATACCTGGTCAAGGCGCTGACTCCCATCGATGATTTCAACCGCGAATTCGATTGCGATTTCAGCGATGACGAATTCGAAACCATCGGTGGGCTGGTCATGCAGCAATTCGGTTACCTGCCCTCACGCAACGAAAAGATTGAACTGGAAGGGTTTGAGTTTCAGGTGATCAACTCGGACCGGCGCAAGATTCACAGTGTGCGGGTACATGTCGGTAACCGCTGACCCGCCCGTCCCCCAAAGAATTCTCGGCAAGTCTCTGCTCGCGCTGTTGGCCGGCAGTCTGGTCACCTTGTCGCTGGCGCCGTACCAAGTCTGGCCTGCCGCGATTCTCAGTTGTTGCCTGTATTTGGCCCTGCTGCGTAATTGCAGCGCCAGGCTGGCCATGCTGTACGGCTGGGTTTACGGGTTGGGGATGTTCGGCACCGGAATTTCCTGGGTCTATGTCAGCATTCACGACCACAGCAATGCCGGTGTGCTTCTGGCCGGCTTCCTGACGGCGTTGCTGACCGCCGGTATGGCCTTGTTGCAAGCCGTTTTCGCCTGGATATACGCCCGTTTCTTTCGCGACCTGATGGCCGGAATGCTGCTCGGTTTCCCGGCGCTGTGGGTGCTGTTCGAATGGCTGCGGAGTTGGCTGCTGACAGGTTTTCCCTGGTTGTTCCTGGGTTATTCCGCACTGGATACCTGGGCCGATGGCTGGGCGCCGCTGGGTGGCGTATACAGCTTGTCGCTGATCCTGGCGTTCAGCGCCAGTTGCCTGTACCTGGCCTATATGCGCCGCCACGCCCAGGCCCTGCTGATCTACGGAACCATGATCACTGCCCTTTGGTTGATCGGCTGGCAACTGCAGCAGGCGAAATGGGTTGCTCCCGCGCGTGAGCAACCACTCAGTGTCGGCCTGGTGCAAGCCAATATTCCGCAACAGCTAAAGTGGCGCCGGGAGTACTATGCAGACACCCTTGATCTGTATCAACAGATGACCGAGCCCCTGCTCTCCACGCACCTGGTGCTGTGGCCCGAGGCCGCCATTCCCAATTACTACCAGCGCGCTCAGGACTTTCTCCAGCCGCTGGCGCAGCGCGCCGCCGCGAACAATACTGCGCTGTTTCTCGGAATTCCCTGGCGCGAGCCGGAAAGTGGAGAAACCTTCAACAGTATTGTGGGCATGGGCGAAGGCAGCGGCCATTACCACAAGCAGCGGTTGGTGCCCTTTGGTGAGTATGTGCCCCTGGAGCGGCAGTTGCGTGGGCTCCTCGCTTTTTTTGAGCTGCCCATGGCCGCCGCCACTGCCGGCGGCCCGGACCAGGCTCCGTTGCTGGCCCACGATTTTCGCCTGTCTCCCTTTATCTGTTACGAGATCGTCTACCCGGACCTGGTGCGGGCGTACGCCCGCGATACCGACCTGATGTTGACAGTCAGCAACGACAGTTGGTTCGGCTCTTCCATCGGGCCGATTCAACATCTGCAGATGGCGCGGATGCGCGCACTGGAAAATGGCCGTTACCTGGTCCGGGCGACCAATGACGGAATCTCCGCCATCATTGACGAACGTGGGCAAGTTGTGGCGCAAACGGAACGCTTTGCGAGAACCACACTGAGCGGCGAAGTTCAGTTAATGCTGGGCAGCACGCCTTTTTCCCGCATCGGTTCCAGGCCGTTGCTGTTCCTGTGTCTGGCTACATTGTTGTTGATACTGGGCGTGGGTTCCCTGGGTTTACGCCTGCAGCATGACTGAGATAACCGCGATGTTGCGGGCTAGGCGACCGCGTGCCGTAACACTTCGTTGTAGCCTTGGAAAATGCGCGTGTTGCTGTAGAAATCGCGCTGCTTCAACAGGGCGTGCAGCGCCTTGAGCCGATAACAGGGCACACCGGCCAGCAAATGGTGTTCCAGGTGATAGTTCACGTAGTTGGGAGCAAAAAAACCGCGTTCCCACCAACGGGGAATGGTGGTGCGGGTATGCTGTCGCGGGTCATCATGGAGGGGGTTTGGAACCGCGGCGTGCTCCGCCACCTGGCGGATGCGCACAATCACCATGTATGTGGTGAAAAAGGAAGCCAGCCACAACAGGTACGCCCAGGGCGCGAAGACGATACCCAGCAGCAGGGCCAGAACCACGTTTACCAGCACCTGCTGTGCAAAGGGCAGCGCCCGTTGCCGCTGGTTCCGGTCCGAGGAAAAAATAGCCGCGGCATTAACCAACACGTAGCGCAGCAACTTGTAGCCGGTTTGCCCGGTCAGATCTCGTTGCATCTTGCGTTTGAAGCTGGCCCTGGGAACCGGGTAGGCCCGGTAATTGGAAAGGTCGGGGTCCTCAGCCGTACCAACCCACCGATGATGACCGTTGTGTCCGCTGGCGTATTTGTTGAGGTCGGCAAAGGTGGGCGCCGCAGCCAGCCACTGGCCGCACCAGCGGTTCAACCACCTTGAGGGGAACAGGGTATTGTGCCCGCACTCGTGCATGAGTACCGCCAGCCCCAGTTGCCTGCCGGCCAGCAACATGACGGCGGCCAGCAAGCTCAGCGGGTTGGGCCAGGAGGTGGCGAACCAGAACACCAGCAGCACCGCCCCCCAATTGAGCAGCAGCATGCGCAGCGCCTGCCAATAGCTGCGCCGGGAAAATCCGGCGATTTCTTCGCGGCTGAGAAACTCCGAAATATTCATCATTACCTGAAGACTTCCCGCTCACCATAGGCGAGAACCAGCGCCTCTCGTTGAACTTTCTTCAAGCCCTTCACCACCAGCCCGTAAGAGCGGTCTATCATACGCTCTATTTCCGGGCCGGGAACCGTGCCGTCCAACAGCACCGTATTCCAGTGCTGCTTGTTCATGTGATAGCCCGGCAGCACTCCGGTGAATATATCACGCAGAATTTGCGCTTCCCAGGGGTCGCATTTCAGGTTCATGCTGGCGAACTGCTCGCCTCGGCTGAGAGTGGCGAACATTTTGCCCTTGATTTTCATGACAGCGATGTCCGGACCAAAGGGGAAATCTTCAAAGGCCTCGGGCCGCAGTAACAGGTAGCGCCGCGCCTGATCGTAATTCATGACTCCGGCCTGGCGCGGCAGTGCAGCGCCCTCCTTTTCGCGCTCAGCCGCCAGCTTGGGGGTTTATCGAAACCATGACCTTGGCGGCCCGTTGCGGGTCGCCGGCCACGGCCAGCGCCGCCGGGAACTCCTCCAGCTCAAAGCGATGACTGATCAGGGCAGAGAAATCGACCGCTCCGCTGCGCATCATGTCGATGACAGCGGAGAACTCTTTGGCGTAACCCATGGAACCGACCATGCGCAGTTCCTTCATCATCAAAGCCATCGGATTGAATTGAATCGGCGCCTTGTGAACCCCGATCACGACAATTCCTGCGTCGGGTTTGGCCAGTGAAACAGCTTGTTCCAGTACCGCGCCAACGCCGGTGGCCTCGATGTAGAGGTCAGTGCCCACCACGGTTGAACCATAGTAGCTGGTCTTTCCGTGATGGTCCCCGAGTACTGCGGCAAGATCCTGGCGCCGCGCATCGCAGGTGACCGTGGCGCCCAGTTGCGCTGCAATGGAGAGGCGGTGCGCCGACTGGTCGACCACCACAATATCCTCCACTCCGCAATATTTCAGAACCACCACCGCGCAAAGCCCGATGGGGCCGGCGCCCATCACCAGGACACTCTGACCGGCCTCGACACCGGATCGGTTGACCCCGTGCATGGCCACCGACAGAGGTTCCACCATGGCGCCCTGTTCATAACTGAGCGGCTCGGGTAATGGAAGCACAGCGTCGGGCGCTTGGGCGGCGCCGGTAACCAGCAGCCAGGGGGCAAAACCGCCCTCGGGGCCACCGTTGCCTATCGCCGTGCCGTTGGCGATCGGATTGACCACCACGCGCTGGCCCGGGGTCACCTCGGTCACAGCGGAGCCAACCGCGCTGACCTTGCCGGAAAGCTCATGTCCCAGCGGCATGGGCTGCCTGTCAGGCATGACCCCGCCCATGCCGATATAACCAAGGTCGCTACCGCAAATCCCGCAGTTGACAACTTCGATCAGCACATCCTCCGGCCCTGGGACAGGCACCGGCACCTGATCAATGCGGACATCGTTTACACCGTGGATCTGTACCAGGGGCATCGTATTCATGGCCGCGTCCTCCCAAGTCGGTGCGAATTGTACGGAACAATAGCACAAGTTTTATCCAGACCGTATTTTTGACAAAATTAGACTATTATATAAACTTGGACTAGTATCCATATTTATGCTCCGCGAAGCAAAAAAGCAAGCTATCTCCCAGCGTATCCTGCGCGAGGCCCGGAAATTGTTCCTGGAGCGGGGCGTGGCTGCCACTACCGTCGAAGACATTGCCGCCGCCGCGGACATTTCACGGGCCAGCCTGTTCAACTACTACCGCGGCAAGCCGGCCATTCTTGATGCCATGGCGGCTGCAATGGCGGCGCGGCTGCAACAGTTGGTCGAGCACTACCGGGGCAAACCCCTGGGCACTGCGCAGCGGCTGCAACAGTTGTTTGCCCACTGCGCACGAGTGCTGGAACAGACTGGGGAATTTCATCGTGAGTTGCTCCTGCATGACGGTTCGTGCCTGGACTCTCCCGCTCTGTATCGGGCTCTGAAGACCCTGCTGCATGCAGGGCAGCAGCAGGGCGATGTGCGTCAGGACCTGGACCTGGGGCTGGCGGCGGAGCTGCTTCATCTCAGTTTCAGCGCCGGCTTGCTGGGCTGGCTGCATAATCCACGGCAATCAACGCAGCAGCAATTTGCCGCCAGGGCCCTTTTCCTGGCTTCAATCTTTGCTCCGCTACGTTTATAGTGCCACCTTCGAAAGTAACGGAGAACTGATGTGGATGGTACTCATGACCTTGGCCGCCTGGGGGTTTGGTCCTGGTTGGACAACGGCAGCTTTTCCGATGCCGCCGTATTCGCTCAGCAAATTGAAAAGATGGGCTATGGCGCCCTCTGGTTGCCGGAGGCGGTGGGGCGCGACCCCTTCGTGACCATCACCCACCTGGCCGGAGCCACCAGCCGGCTCTACCTGGCGACGGGCATTGCCAATATCTATGCCCGCGATGCGATGGCGATGGCGGCCATCCGCAACTCACTCAATGAACTCAGTGGCGGGCGCCTGGTGCTGGGGCTGGGCGTTTCCCATGAAAACCTGGTCAGTGGCCTGCGTCATCACCAATACAAGAAGCCGATCGCCACCATGCGGGCCTACCTGGAGGGGATGCAACAGTCCTTCTACGCCGGGCCTGAGGTCAAACAATCTGGCCCACTACTGCTGGCGGCATTGCGCAAGCGGATGCTGGGCTTGTCCAGCGAGCTGGCTGACGGCGCCCACCCGTACTTTGTGACTCCTGAGCACACCGCGCGGGCGCGGCAAATCCTGGGGCCCGGCAAACTGTTGGCTCCAGAGCAGAAAATTCTCACTATCAAAGACGCATCGCGGGCGCGGGCCGTTTCGCGGCAATTCATGGAGACGTACCTGGGCCTGCCTAACTACCGTAATAATCTGCTGACTCTGGGCTTCACCGAAGCAGACTTTGAGGGTGGAGGCAGTGACCGCCTAGTGGATGCGATCGTCGCCTGGGGTGATGAAAAGGCCATCATGTCACGCATCGAGGCGCATTGGCAGGCAGGAGCGGATCATGTCGCCTTGCAGTGCCTGCGGCACGACGGGGAAACGGGCTATGACATGGATACGGTGCGCGCCTTCGCCCCTGGCCGGGGTAGTTGATTCAGAACCCAAGACGCAGAAGGCATAGCTGACACTATGTCGATGCAGGGGTCGCACATGTGCGACCCGCAAACCACCGTCACCGGAATGCACCGCCCCGGAAAACTCAAATATCGAGGTTCGCCACCGCCAGGGCATTGGCCTCAATAAAGTCCCGGCGTGGCTCTACCTGGTCGCCCATCAAGGTGGTGAAGATTTGCTCTGCGGCAAACCCGTCTTCCACCTTAACCTGCAGCAAGCGGCGGCTTTCCGGGTCCATTGTGGTTTCCCATAGCTGCTCGGGGTTCATTTCCCCAAGACCCTTGTAGCGCTGGATGGAGCAGCCCTTTCTCGCTTCCGCCATCAGCCACTCCAGGCCGGCGTCAAAACGGGTGGTCGCGAACTGTTTCTCACCACGCTGGACGTAGCCGGTTTCCTCCATCAAACCGTCCAGTCTTTCTCCAAGCCGGCACAGTCTGCGGTATTCCGAGGACCCAAAGAATTCATGGCGATACTCGGTTTCGGTGGCGACTCCGTGTGAGACCATCTCGACCACCGGGTAATAGAGTTCACGCTCGGCATTGCGGCGCACCTTGACCTCGTTGACACTTCCCTTGGCAGCGACGCCGGCCAGGGCCTCCTGTAGCAGGCCGGCCCAGGCAAGGACTTCGTCTTCGGAGACAAGCTGCGCCACACTCAGGGTTGGCAGGTCTACGACCCGCCACAACACCTCGGCGCGGTAGCGGCGGTCGAGCCGCTCAATGGTAGCCTCTACGCCGCGATACTCATTTACCAACTCTTCCAGGGCGGCCCCGGTAATGGGCGGTGCGTCCTCGTTGACATAAATGGCGGCGCCCTCCAGCGCCCCCTGCAGCAGGTATTCGTCCAGGGCATCGGCGTCCTTGAGATACCAGTGATTCTTGCCCTGTGAAACCTTGTAAAGGGGGGGCTGGGCAATATAGATGTGGCCGCGTTCCAGCAGCTTGCCCATCTGCCGATAAAAGAAGGTAAGCAGCAAGGTGCGGATGTGGGAGCCGTCAACATCGGCATCGGTCATGATAATAATACTGTGATAGCGCAGTTTGTCCGGGTCGAATTCGTCCACGCCGATACCGCAACCCAGGGCGGTTACCAGGGTGCCGACTTCCGCGGATTCCAGCATCTTGTCAAAGCGGGCCTTCTCCACATTGAGAATCTTGCCTTTCAGGGGCAGAATCGCCTGAAACTTGCGGTTGCGGCCCTGTTTGGCCGACCCGCCCGCAGAATCT
This sequence comes from Halieaceae bacterium, assembly GCA_026710905.1. Lineage (GTDB taxonomy): Bacteria > Pseudomonadota > Gammaproteobacteria > Pseudomonadales > Halieaceae > JAPOQD01. The sequence goes on along the minus strand of JAPOQD010000150.1, from coordinate 29,516 downwards.
CCCTCGACCAGGTAGAGTTCCGAAATGGCCGGGTCCTTTTCCTGACAGTCCGCCAGTTTTCCCGGGAGACCGGCTATGTCGAGAGCGCCCTTGCGCCGGGTCATTTCCCGGGCTTTTCTGGCTGCGTCCCTGGCCCGGGCGGCATCCAGCATTTTCCCCACCACGGCACGGGCTTCCTTGGGGTTCTCCATCAGATAGTCCGCAAAATAGCGATTCATCGCCTGTTCTACAGCGGTTTTGACCTCGGAAGAAACCAGCTTGTCCTTTGTTTGAGAGGAAAACTTCGGGTCCTGCGCTTTCACCGAAATTATTGCTGTAAGACCTTCTCGCGCATCATCACCGGTAGTGGCGACCTTGGCTTTTTTGGCGAGGCCCTCACGTTCAATATAGGCGTTTAACGTGCGGGTCAAGGCCGCACGGAAGCCCGCAAGGTGAGTGCCACCATCCTGTTGTGGAATGTTGTTGGTGTAGCAGAACGTGTTTTCCTGAAAGGAATGATTCCACTGCAACGCAATTTCCACACCGATGTTTTCCTCGTTCACCACGTCAAAATGGAATACCCGATTGACCGGGTTCTTGTTCTGGTTGAGGTAGGCCACAAAGGCGCGCACCCCGCCTTCGTACGCGTACGTCTCACTCTTGCCGCTACGCTCATCTTTCATCTCTATGGAAACGCCGGAGTTGAGGAACGCCAGTTCACGTAACCGCTTGGCCAGAAAATCAAAATGAAAGTCGATATTGGTGAAGGTTTCCGGCGAGGGCCGGAATCGGATTTCGGTGCCGGAGGCTTCAGTGGCGCCAACCACCGCCAGTGGGGCAACAGGGACTCCATGCCGGTAAGTCTGTTCATGGACTTTTCCATCCCGGCGCACGGTCAGAACCAGTTCCTCGGATAAGGCATTAACTACCGATACGCCCACGCCATGCAGGCCTCCGGAGACCTTGTAGGAGTTGTCGTCAAATTTTCCTCCGGCGTGAAGTACCGTCATGATTACTTCCGCTGCCGAAACCCCCTCTTCATGTGCGTCCGTGGGAATGCCGCGCCCATCGTCGGTGACGGACACGGATTCGTCCGGGTGAATGGTAACGGCCATCCGGCTGCAATATCCGGCCAGGGCCTCGTCAATGGCGTTGTCCACCAATTCGAAGACCATGTGGTGCAGCCCGGTGCCGTCATCGGTATCACCGATGTACATCCCCGGCCTCTTGCGCACCGCATCCAGCCCCTTGAGGACCTTGATGCTGGAGGAGTCGTAATTCTGTTCCTGATCGTCTTCGCTCATAGTGTTCCCGTTGTCCCTATGTCATGCCGCGCGCTCAATTGAGCCATGTTCCACGTGGAACATGGCCGGGGGCGGTTGTGCAGGCCAATGTCTGAGAATATCCCCCCTATTGATGCTGGTAAGAAATACTTGCGAATTCATCTCACCGAGCACATCACAAACCCGCTGGCAATGGCCTTCATCCAACTCGGAGGGAAGGTCGTCCACCAGGTAGACGCACTGCTTGTCCCGCTCGCCGCCAAGGACCTGCCCCTGAGCCAGCTTAAGTGCGCAAACCACGAGTTTCTGCTGCCCGCGTGACAAGGTAGCGCCAGCATCATGCCCCGCGGCAATTACTTTGAGGTCGGCGCGCTGTGGTCCCACATGTGTGAACCCCTGTTCCCGGTCCGTCTTTTCGGAGGCCGACAGGGCCTCGACAAGGGGGCTACCGGCATCCCAGCCACGGCGGTAACGGACTTCCATTGCCTCCAGCCCTGGCGACAGACGCGCCAATAAGCGTGAAAACGCAGGAAGAAGTTGCTTCAGGTATGCCTTTCTCATGGTGTCGAGCCGCTCTCCGGCCTCCGCAAACTCCCGGTTCCAACCTGCGAGCTCAACTGCGGATATTTTACCATGCCTGAGCAGACTATTGCGCTGCCTGATACATTTTTGGAAGCGCCGCCAGGTTTCATTGTACTGATGTTCCACGTGGAACACCCCCCAGTCCAGATAGCGTCGCCGACCCTCCGGGGTCTCGGTCAGCAGATCAAAACTCGGGGCATTCAAGACCTGCAGCGGAAGCTGCACGGCAAGTTCGGCGGCTGATAGCACACGCCTGCGGGCGATTTTGGCCTCAAATCCTCCCTGCCTGTCCCGGCTCACCCCCAGGCTCATCCTGTTTCCCTGCTCGCTCAGCAGTTCACCATAAACAACACACTGGTTTGCATGGTAATTGATTACCGGTTTGATCCGGGCGCTGCGAAAGGACCTGGCGGTACCCAACAGGTAGATGCTTTCAAGAACACTGGTTTTGCCACCGCCGTTATCACCAAAAAAGATATTGGTGGATTGGAGATCAACCAGGCTGATTTCAACCAGGTTTCGAACGGCACGGATATCGAGCCGGCCAAGGGCCATGGCAGCGGTTACAGACGCATGGGCATAATGACGTAGAGGGAGTCGCCGTCTTCGGCCTCCTCCAGCAGGGTGCGGCTGTTAGCGTCGGAGAGGGACATCTTTACTGTCTCGCCGGATAACACGGACAAGACATCCAACAGGTAATCGACGTTGAAACCAATTTCCAGGGCGTCTCCCTCATAATCAACGGACAATTCCACTTCCGCTTCTTCCTGCTCCGGGTTATTGGCGAGAATCTTCATGGAGCCTTCCGCCAACTGCAGTACCACGCCATGAAACTTCTCATTGGAAACGATGGCCGCACGTGACAGCGCCTGGCGTAACTCATCCCGCGGCCCCTGCACAATTTTGTCGGGAGCCCGCGGTAACACCTTTTCGTAGTCGGGGAATCTTCCATCCACCAGCTTGGAAGTGAAGGTGAAGCCTTCAGTGGTTACGCGCAGGTGGTTGGCGCCCAGCACCACCGCCACCTCGTTCTGTTCATCCCGCAAAAGGCGCGCCAATTCCTGTACGCCCTTGCGGGGCAGGATCACCCGCGCCTCCGTGCCCTCTTCCAGGTCGAGGCTGGTGGTGCACATGGCCAGACGGTGGCCGTCGGTTGCCACCACCCGAAGGTGGGACTCGCTCAACTCCCATAACATGCCGTTGAGGTAATAGCGCACATCCTGCTGCGCCATGGAGAAAGCCGTGCGTTCGATCAGACGCCCGAGTTGTTCCGGCGTGGTACGAAATTGATGTGTGCCGATGCTGTCTTCAATATTGGGAAAATCCGCCGGCGGCAGTGTTGCCAGGGTAAAGCGGCTGCGCCCCGAGCGGACCTCCAGCTTGCCCCCCGCGGCACTGAATTCAATGTCGCAGTCTTCCGGTAGCGACCGGCATATATCGATCAATTTTCGGGCCGGCGCAGTCAACTCGCCCGTATCGGAAGCGGCATCCACACTATCCACGGGTACCCTGCCCACCAGTTCGACCTCCAGGTCGGTCCCTGTCATCGACAACATGCCCTGATCAAGCACCATCAGGAGATTGGACAGGACCGGAAGCGTATGACGCCGTTCAACCACCCCCCCGACCAGGCTCAGCGGACCCAGCAACTTGTTTCGCGCTATTGAAAACTTCATGTATGAATCCTTTTCCGATATGGCTAACTTGATTGGGCTCCGTAGTGGTTTCCCATCATGTGGTCAGGGAGCGCAGCAGGTTCTTGTAATCCTCTCGAATATCGGTGCTGGTTTCCGCCAATTCCCTTATTCTACGGCAGGCATGCAGCACCGTGGTATGGTCCCGGCCACCGAAGCTGTCTCCGATTTCGGGCAGGCTGTGAGAAGTCAGCTCCTTGGCCAGCGCCATTGCCACTTGCCGCGGCCTGGCTACCGAGCGGCTGCGCCGCTTGGACAGGATGTCCGCCATCTTGATCTTGTAATACTCGGCCACAGTGCGCTGAATATTCTCCAGGGTGACCTGCCTGTCCTGAATCGCCAGCAGATCCTTGAGGCTTTCCCTGACCAGTTCGATACTTATGGGTCGAGCGGTAAATTCTGCGCTGGCAATCACTCTTTTCAGTGCGCCTTCAAGGTCCCGAACGTTGGAGCGAATTTTCTGCGCGACAAAAAAAGCTGCCTCCGCCGGCAGGTCGACTCTTGCCTGCGCGGCCTTTTTCATCAGAATCGCGACCCTGGTTTCCAACTCGGGAGGTTCAACAGCAGCCGTCAGCCCCCAACTGAAACGTGACTTGAGCCGCTCTTCAAGGCCATCTATTTCCTTGGGGTACCGGTCACAGGTGAGAATCATCTGTTGGCCACCGTCCAGCAGGGCATTGAAGGTATGAAAAAACTCTTCCTGAGACCGTTCCTTGCGTGCAAAAAAGTGTATGTCGTCTATCAGCAGCGCATCGACAGAACGATAATAGCGTTTGAAATCAGCGATTGCATTCAATTGCAGGGCTTTTACCATATCGGCGAGAAATCGCTCCGATCGCACATAGACGACTTTAACCCCCGGGTTGTTTTGCAACAGGGCGTTGCCCACCGCGTGCATCAAATGTGTCTTGCCAAGCCCGACCCCGCCGTATAGAAACAAGGGATTGTAGGAACTGCCGGGATTTTCCGCTACCTGCCGCGCGGCCGCCAGGGCCATTTGATTGGAGGCTCCCTCCACAAAATTCTCAAAAATATAATCGGCATCCAGGTAGCTTCGATGCGTTCCCCTCCTTTCCTGTGTGGAGGTTTGTCTCTCCATGTTCGGCCACATGCGTCCATTGGTGGCGGGGTGCCCACGGTTGGTCTCTTGAACGTGAGAATTTGTACGGGAGAAAGTTTCCGCCAGATTGTGCTCTTCCCGCAAAGGGGTGGCTGCCGGCTCTGCTTCAAAGCGCTGCGGCGGGGCGCCAATATCCAGCACGACACCGGCGCCGCCCTGGGGGTCCAGTTGCTGCACCAGTTCACTGATCCTGTTCAGAAACTTGTCGTGCACCCACTCCTTGATAAAGCGGTTTGGCGCCAGCAGATGCAAGTTCGGGGCCGTTGCGGTTACCTGCAACGGCCTGATCCAGGTATTGAATTGTTGGATCGGCAATTCTTCCTGCAAACAATCTACGCAGCGTTGCCAAACTATTTCATCCAAACCAATTCTCCCTGGGTCTACGCGGAGTAAAGACCCCGTTACGGGTTTTCAGTGATGGCGGTTGCACTCGCAGATGGCGGCAAATACCATGTTCTTATGCGTTTCCGAACGTTGGAAAAGAATCGGAAACGGTCAGTATTCTACCTTCGCTAAACGGGGTTATCCACAGCTTGGAGAAAAAAATTTAAACATTTTTTATTAATTAATTCAAACACTTAGCATAATTCCCATAAAAAAGTGTTTGTCAACCCCAAAATAATTTTGCCTGTGGATAAATTGTGGATATTTTTTATAAAAGATGTTGGCTGATCGCCCTGGGGCGCGCCCTGCAAGGGTTTGCCTTGGGTCTCTGTACAACATTTCGGTGCGCTTGATCCCGCAGTTGTTTCGCCCTGGAAAAACCGCATTATCCTCCCCCGAAAGCAGCAGCGTTCTGTTTGGATCACACACATGCGGCTTCGTGGAATTACCCAAGCCCGGCCAGCAAGGCGGCGTTCCCGCCGGCAGCTGTAGTATTGATACAGAGATGCCGTTCCAGCGTGCAGTATGCGGCCAAATCCCTCCCGGTCACCAGCGGGATAATCGGGCCTTCGCGGGCAGCCAGCGCCTGCCGGTAGGCCACCGCCAACTCGTCATCAGCCCAGTAGGCGACGATGTCCAGACCTTCAAGCCCGCCCAGAACGCTGGCCGGGAGAGCGCCGGCGAGGCTGTCGGGGCCACGGGCATCCGCTGCGATCAAGACGGCCTCGCAACCATGGGAACGGGCGATTTCCGCTTGCTCGCGGACCTGCTCAAGCGCCGGACCGAGGCACAACACCAGGCCGCGCGGATAACTTGAGCATTGGTTAGTCTCGCCGGTGGGGCCAGGCATGGTGATGGTCTCCAATGGTATCTCCGGCGCCTTCGGCGTTTTGTCAATGAGCGCCTGCACTCCTTGTTTGTGGGTAATGGCAGGGCCCTTTCCACGGGCGGGGCGATCCTGGGGGGTCGCGATAAAGCGCTGTAAGTAGCGTGGGCCCCCGGCCTTGGGCCCAGTGCCGGAAAGTCCTTCGCCACCGAAGGGCTGGGAGCCCGGGACCGCCCCGATTTGATTCCGGTTGACGTAGAGGTTGCCGGCCTTGATGCGCTTCTGGAGATACCTTACCCGGCCATCAATGCGGGAGTGGAGACCGAAGGTCAGGCCGTACCCGGATGCATTGATATCCCGAATCACATTCTCAATATCCTGGGGGCGCCAACGCGCAACATGCAGGACCGGGCCGAATATTTCCCGTTCCAGATCGCCGATTCCATCCACTTTGATAATGGTTGGAGAGAAAAAATGACCTCTGTTCGGCGTCTGGGCTGTATACAGTACGCGGTGTTCCGCGCGCCTTGCTGCGACATACCGCTCGATGCCCAGCCTGGCCTCACCGCTGATCAGCGGTCCAATGTCGGTGGATAACCGCCACGGGTCGCCCAGGCTGAGTTCTTTCATGGCGCCGGTCAACATTTCCAGAAACGGCTCGGCGATGTCCTCTTGCAGATACAGCATGCGCAACGAGGAACATCTTTGTCCCGCCGATTGGAAGGCAGAGGCGATACTGTCTCTGACCGCTTGTTCCGGCAGGGCAGTTGAATCGACAATCATGGCATTGATGCCGCCGGTTTCCGCAATCAGTGGCGCACCCGGAGCGAGCTTGTCTGCCATCATGCGGTGGATGCTCCGGGCTGTTTGGGTGGAGCCGGTGAAACAGACGCCGCTGATTTCAGTCGCGGCAGTCAGCAGCGCCCCCACCTCCCGGCCCGTACCTGGCAAGAGCTGCAGCACCTCCGTGGGGACCCCCGCTTCATGCAGACACCTGACGGCGAGCATGGCGGTCAACGGCGTAGTTTCTGCAGGTTTGGCGAGGACGCCGTTACCCGTAACCAGCGCGGCGGCGATTTGCCCGGTAAAGATGGCGAGGGGGAAATTCCAGGGAGAGATGCAGGTGAACAGCCCCCGCGGCTGTGCTGCGCCCATCCGCAGCGCCTGCGCCGCGTAGTAACGCAGGAAGTCGACCGCTTCGCGCAATTCCGCAAGGGCGTCAGCAAGTGTTTTGCCCGCCTCCCGGCTGAGAACTGCAAGAAATTCGCCGCTGTTGGCCTCGTAGATATCCGCGGCGCGTTTGAGCGTTTCCGCACGCGCGGGGAGACCGGGGTCGGTCCAGGTCCGGGCGCGTCTCAGCGCTGCTGAAAGCTGTGCCGGGGATGTCGCCGTTACGGCGCCGACTTTGTCGGCCGCATCTGCGGGGTTGATTATGTCGACCGTGCTGTTGCCATTGGGGCCAAGCGCCGGGTCGGGCGCTGCCTGCCACTGCGCTGTCTGAAACGACCCTCGCAGTTCATCCAGCCGGCTAAGATCGTCCCGGTTGCGCAGGTTCCAGCCCCGGGAATTGATGCGTTCCGGCAAAAACAGCGCGGCCGGTTTTTTTATCGGACCAGTGTCCGGCACGAACGCTTGCTGTACCTCCTTAAAGGGATCGGCAGCAATTTGGCTGGCCGGAATATCGGGGTCGGCCATTTGATTCACGAAGGATGAATTGGCGCCATTTTCCAGCAAACGCCTCACCAGGTAGGCGAGAAGGTCACGATGCATCCCGACGGGCGCATAAATCCGGCAGCGTGTCTGTTCCCTGTTTTTCACCAACTCATGAAGCGCGCCTCCCATACCGTGCAGCCGCTGGAATTCAAAGCGCTTTCGGTCCGTTGTCAGTTCCAAAATCGCCGCCATGGTATGGGCGTTATGGGTTGCAAACTGCGGGTACAGCCATTCGGCCTTTTCCAGCAGCGACTTGGCGCAGCAGATATAGGAGGCGTCGGTCGCCGCCTTGGCGGTGAACACGGGAAAATTCTCGACGCCATCCACTTGCGCCTGTTTGATCTCGGCATCCCAGTAAGCCCCCTTCACCAGGCGAATCATCATTCCGCGGCCATGGCGGCGGGCCAGGGCGTATAACCATTCGATGAGGGCATTCGCCCTTTTTCCATAGGCTTGCACCACCACGCCGAAACCGGCCCAGCCGGTCAATCCGGGGTCGGAAAAAACCCTTTCAATGATGTCGAGGGAAAGGTCGAGGCGGTCCGCCTCTTCCGCGTCGATGGTAAAACCCATATTCGAGCTGCGGGCGAGCAGCGCCAGGCGGCGCACCCTGGGCGTCAATTCCCGCACTACCCGGTCTTGCTGCAAGACTTCATAGCGGGGGTGCAGCGCGGAAAGCTTGATGGAGATGCCGGGGTTCGCTTGTGGCCTTTCGTCTACACATCGCTTGGCTATGGCCTGAATCGCCTCCTGGTACTTTTCAAGGTAGGCATCCGCATCCACCATGGTGAGGGCGGCTTCTCCCAGCATGTCATAGGAAAAGGTATAGCCGTTCTGTTCGGCTCTGCCTCCTCTTCTCATGGCTTCTTCAATCGTTTGCCCCAGCACGAATTGCGCGCCAAGTTCAGCCATTGCGCGTTTTACGGCGCCCCGGATGACTGGCTCACCGAGACGCCGAACGGCGCCACGCAGCAATCCCAGCGTCCCGGCGTCCTGTTCATCGTTGAGAACACGGCCGGTCAGCAGCAGCCCCCAGGTTGAAGCGTTGACGAGGGTGGAATTGGAGTGACCGAGATGCTCACTCCAGGTGGCCGGGACCACCTTGTCGGCAATGAGCGAACCCACGGTGTCCGGGTCCGGCACCCGCAGCAGCGCTTCAGCCAGGCACATCAGGGCCAGGCCTTCCTGCGTGGAGAGGCCGTATTCCTCGAAGAAGATTTCCATCAAGCCGGGTTTGCCTTTCCGGCGCAAGGTTTCGATCAGTTCCAGAGCGCGGGCAGAGGTTTTTTGGCGAACCTTCCCGGTGATTGCACTCTGCGAAATACAGTCCCGAATCAGGCTTGCTTCATCCTTCCCATGCTGTTCACGGAGCTGCTTTCTGGAGAGGTCTGCTGCCGCCACACTGCACCAACCTTACTGTTACAAGTGGCAGGTTAGCAAATCAACCAATGGCATGCTTGCCTGTCAGCGAGCAGTTCAGAAATGAAAACTTTCGATGGCGCTTTGGTCCGAGTCAACCAGCCCCCATTAACCATAGTTGATCAAGTAGACCAACTATGGTTAACTAGCCCCTTTACAATACAACACCGGTTGACCTGATGATTGTCAATATTTCGGAAGCAAAAGCGCAACTCTCGAAGCTCATTGACCGCGTATATCATGGCGAAAAAGTCGTCATTGCCAAGAATAATCTGCCAATTGCCGACTTGGTGAAACACCAGCCGGCGGGCAAGCGAAAATTGGGACTACTCAAAGGCCTACTCACGCTTCCTGACGACCTGATGGAAGAGGACGAAGTCATCAACGCCATGTTCTACGGAGACGAAGATTGAAGATTATTATCGACACCCATGTCTTCCTCTGGTCCCTTGCCGAACCGCATCGATTATCCACAGGCAAGCGCGAAGAGCTTGAACGTCTTGCCAACACGATATTTGTCAGTTCAATCACTATCGCTGAACTCATGATCAAGGCTTCATTGGGAAAGATGCAGATTGACTTTGACCCCATTGCCTTTGTCGAGCAGTCCGGTTTTCAGCATCTCGACTTTTCTGCTGCGGACGCTGTGTTGTTGAAAGACCTGCCTTTTCATCACCGCGACCCTTTTGACCGAATGCTGATCGCCCAGAGCATTGCCGGGAAGATGACGATAATGAGTGATGACAGAAAATTTTCATTGTATGACTGTGCGCTAATCTAGCCCGCAGCGAGCCCGCAGCTTGCGCCCACCCGTGCAGATGCGTAAGTTAAGCGCTGTTCTGTGCGAGTAAGCGGGCATGACGATCAGTATCGGTGTGGTAATGGACCCCATTGCCAACCTGAACTACAAAAAGGACAGTACCCTGGCCATGCTGTGGGCCGCCCAGGAGCGCGGCTGGGCCCTGTACTACATGGAACAACAACATCTGTACCTGCAGCAGGGTGAGGCCATGGCCACCATGGCCGAATTGCAGGTTTTTCGCGACCCCGAACGCTGGTGCCAACTGGGCCCATCCAAAGTGCGCGAACTCACCGCTCTCGATGCCGTGTTGATGCGCAAGGATCCGCCTTTCGACAACGAGTACATCTACAGTACCTATATTCTGGAAGCCGCGGAACGAAAGGGTGTGCTGATCGTCAACCGGTGCCAGGGCCTGCGCGATTGTAACGAGAAGGTGTTCGCCAGCCACTTTCCCCAGTGTTGCCCGCCGCTGCTGGTCAGTGCGGACCAACAGTTACACAGGGATTTCCACCGGCAGCACACTGACGTGATCTTCAAACCGCTGGACGGAATGGGCGGTTCCGCTGTTTTTCGAGTTCGCCGGGACGACCCCAATCTCAATGTGATTCTGGAAACTCTGACCCTGCACGGCCGCAGAACCATCATGGCCCAACGCTATATCCCCGAAATCGTGGCCGGCGACAAGCGTATCCTGATGATCGAAGGCAAGGCCCTGCCTTACTGCCTGGCGCGAATACCACCCGAAGGAGAAACCCGCGGCAATCTGGCCGCAGGCGCCCAGGGCCGCGTACAAGCCTTGAGTGAAAGAGACCAATGGATCGCCGGGCAAGTCGGCCCCGCGCTGAAACAGCGGGGTTTGCTGTTTGCCGGTCTGGATGTGATCGGTGATTACCTGACCGAAATCAATGTGACCAGCCCCACCTGCATTCGGGAAATCGACCAGGCCTGTCAGTTGAATATAGGCGGCCAGTTGATGGATGCTATCGTGGAGCGGCTTGGCCAGGCTTGAGCCATGGCCGCCGTTACCAGGAGAACCTTTTCTTCCGACCTGCTGGGGTTCTTTCTTTTTCTCGGTTTCGCCCTTCACCTGATGCTGATTCTGGGTCTCGACTTTGCCCCGGAGGATCAGACGTATTTACCGCCCACTCTGGAGGTTATTCTGGTCCGTCAAGCGAGCGTGGCAACACCGGAACAGGCTCGCTTCCTTGCTCAAACCAGCCAGGAGGGCAGTGGCGACCCGGCCCGGCGCCCGACCACCCCTGCCGCGGCCTTGCCGGGCGCGGGCCTGGACCGGGCGGGACCGGCCAGCGCCATTAAGCAACTCACTTCCGCCAGACAGCGCATCAGTGCCCACGCCGGCCGAGTTATTCCTGCAGATACTCCCTTCCTGGAACTGCAGGAGCCTGTGCCCGCTTCCAGCCCGAACAATCTGTTGAAAACGCAAAATCTGGACCAGGCCATCCGTCGCCTCGAGGCGCGCCTCGGCCAACAGCAGAAGGTGTATGCCGAAGATCCTGGCCGGCAACGCAATTCAGCCAGGCAGGCAGTGGAGGCAGCCTACCTGCTGCGCTGGCGCAGGCAGGTGGAATCAATGGGCAACCGCCACTATCCTGCCGCCTCCAGCCGCTATGGCATTTATGGTGAATTGCGATTGCTGGTAGCGATTCGCCACGACGGCAGTTTGGAAGATATCGAAATTCTGGTCCCCTCTGGCCATGCCGTCCTCGATGAGGCGGCGATCCGAATACTGCACCTGGCGGCGCCATTTGAAGCCTTGCCGATGGAACTGAGGGAACAAACGGAACGGCTGGAAATTATTCGTACGTGGAAATTCCAGGAAAACCGGCTATCCTCTCAACTGTGATGATCGTTTTACCGGAACAGTCAGGGCCTGGAACGTTTGATGCGCCACCCTGGCGGCATTGCGCCCGATAAAGGTGGCTTTTTGATGTTACAGTCAGTTCGTTACGCAATGATCCATTGTTTACCTGTTCTCGAACGAAAGGAAGTAAAACGGTCCTTGTCATGAGCAAAATACCTGGCGGCGAAAGCAGGGCAGAAATGAATTTCCGCAATCATTTTTTACTCGCCATGCCGGCGCTCAGCGGCAGTATTTTTTCCGACACCATCACCTATATGTGTGAACACAACGAGCACGGCGCCATGGGCATCATCATCAATCGTCCCCTCAATCTCAGTGTGGAAGAGATGCTGGAGCATCTGCAATTGTCCGCCGACGGACGTCTGCGGCAGACGCCGGTGATGGCGGGCGGGCCGGTGCAGGGCGACAGGGGAGTGGTGCTGCACCGCAGCACAAAGCACCAGTGGGAGCGCTGTCTCAAGGTTTCCGACGAGATTTCCCTGACTACCTCGCGGGACATCCTGGCTGCTATCGCAGAAGGTACTGGCCCGGAAGATAACCTGATAGCCCTGGGCTACGCCGGCTGGGGCGCGGGGCAACTTGAATCCGAGATTCTTGAAAACAGTTGGCTGACGCTGCCGACCGACAGCGCCATTATTTTCGACACCCCCTACCAGCAGCGCTTCAGCAAGGCAGCGGAGCAATTGGGCGTAAATATGAACCTGATTTCGGGTGAAGCGGGACACGCTTGAATAGCGTCAGAACCGTCGTTATGGCTTTCGATTTCGGTCTCCGCCAGATTGGCGTTGCCGTGGGTAACCGGGAGACTCGCACCGCCCAGGCCCTGACCACTCTTTCAGCCCGTGACGGGACACCGCGCTGGGAAGAAATTCGGGCGCTGCTCGATCAATGGAAGCCAGGGCTATTGCTGGTGGGCCTGCCCCTGCACATGGATGGCGATGAAAGCTGTTTATCCCAACGGGCCCGGCGCTTCAGCCGCCGTCTGGAGGGTCGTTTCTCCATCGCGGTTGATTTTGTGGACGAGCGGTTAACCAGCTACGAGGCCAAGACGCTTTTGGCTGAGCAGGGGCGCCGGGGCAGCTACAAAGAAGCTCCCGCCGATGCCCTGGCGGCGCAGCTAATCCTGGAAACCTGGCTGAGCGCTGAGCGGGAGCCGTAGCGCCCGGTGAGTGCAGCCTGGCAGACAACTTCGCTTTCGCTATCTTACAAGGCCTTTTGGTAGCAATGGTATTTGGATAGCGAATTTGTCAGGCATCTACGTCAAATGTTCCCTCGGGATGTAGATACTTGTGAACATGTTCGCAGATATTACCACCTTCACATTTTTCTTCTGCGTTAACGTAGAGGCTTAAAGCTTCCTGGAGTTTTCGTGCATCAAATATTTTTGGGGGCATTTCAGAGACAGGATTCCTAAGCAACCTGATGTCACCCTCGAGCTCGAGTTCTGGTTTTGGGCCCACATCCATTGGAAAGTAGTATACCTGCGCCTCCCGAAGCGGGTTTTTCCCATGAAAAAATTCTTCTACTGAAAAATTTTGCGTCAAGTTGATGACTGAGAGTATCTCAAAGCCATCATATCCATTTTCCAAGGCCACTTCCGTGCACTTGTATAGCCAGTAAGTCTGTACAGTTTCTTTTGTGGTATACCCGTTCCCGTAGAACACGACTCTATATATGCCGGGTTCGAGCTCTACTGCCCTATATCCTCCGGTATATTTCCCGGCGGCTTTTTGGTAAGCGGTCGCGCAACCAAATAGCAACGAACAAAATACGATTAACAGAATGACCTTAGCTTTCATGCTATCTCCTTGAATCGTAGAATTCGAGAGTACCGGGAGAAGGAACATTGTCCTTACTGAAATACTTCCTACTTTTACTGTCAGCCCCACTCATTTTTTGCAAAATTGCGCCTGATTCCGGTTTCGCTGGCAGTATACGAAATGCCCGTCTCAAAACCCACGAATGGAAGTTATTTTTTTAACAGGGCGCGCGCGGCTTCGTTAAACGGGTAATATTTCCCCGGCGTAACATCTTCGCTTTCAAGTTGTTTCTTGACAGCTTCTTCAAGGGCGTCATATTCAAGAGCCTTGGCGATGATCCCGCGAACCTGTGCGGCAGGTACGACGATTACGCCGCCGTTATCGGCGCTGATATAATCCCCCGGCATTACCAGCACGCCTCCGCATTGCACCGCTGTCTGCGCCTCGTACGGCAACATGTGCGAGGGCATGGTCATGTTGGTTTCTCGCGCCGCAAACAGCCCCAGGCCGTAACTCTGCAGGGTATTCAAGTCGCGCAAACCGCCGTCGGTAACGACGCCGGCTGCGCCCTTTTGCCGCAATCGCAATAATTTGATATCACCTGCAGCGGAGGGGTCGCCCAGCCGCATCGCATCCATTACCAGTACATCGCCGGGTCCACAGAGTTCCATCGCTTGATATTCAGCGCTATCGGCGCTGCCGATAACTTCGGCCCGAAGATCGGGCCGGCTGGGAACGAACCGCATGGTAACCGCACGGCCAACCATCTTCTGTCCCGGTGTCATGGAATAGACGCCGCGCATCTGCGTATTGATATTTCCCATTCCATCCATCACGTCGAGCAAAGTTGACGAGGGCAGGGCTTCAAGTGCGGACAGAATATCCTTGTCGGAACTGTTCATAGTTTATCCCGCTGTTTGAGCATTTTCCGGATTCGGCATGGCTATGTAGCTTTCGAGGGAAGTTTGGTGCTGGCCCTGCCGACGGAGATACGCCCGAGCCGCTTGCGCTCAAAACCGGAATTCGTGATTAGCAAGATAACGAAACCACCATTATTTCCGCGACTCGAGAAAATTCAGCAAGAGCACCAAATCGCCGGCATCGGTCCGGGCGAGAGGTCCGGAACTGTAGCTTGAATGGATAATTTTTCCGTCAGAACCTAGCACGAACCCGGATGGCTGGATGATTCCGCGGCGGTCTTCCCACCATGAACCCAACTGATCCGCCATGTCACGAGTCACCCCCTGCCCAATCGTGAAATAAACTTCACTCTGAACTTCTCTGGCCTGTTCGCCAGAATCGACGCTCGCGGCGAAAACCTTGACGCCGAGTTTGTCCAACTCGGATTTTTGTTCTTCAAAGCCGGCCAACTGCCGGCGGCAGAAAGGTCACCAATGACCCCGGTAGAACAAAATAATCCTGTACTTGCCATCCATGTCCCCCGGGATATTCAGAAATCCACCCCCAGCGGCCTCGATAGTCAAGGCGGGAAATTCATCACCTGTATCCAGCTTTTCCTTCATCTCAACGCCCTCCTCTGTGAACAGCCCTGCCGGGCATTGAAAAAATCCCTGAAACCAGATTCGTCATTACAAGGTCCAGGCACATTATCACCCACATTTTTTACCAACAGCAAGATGCGGTTTCGCAGGTTGATGCCGTTTTCTCAATGGGTGATCAAATTTTGAATTCTCAAGCGAAATGGCCTCGAATCACCAGTTTCAAGACACAGTTCATACACAGGTAGTTCAGGAAATTGGGAAGCTGTGCATTGCCGAAGCATTTGGGGATAACAAGCTGTGGCTGAATCGGTGATAAGCAGCGACTGCGTGGAAAACGGGCGTTTTGTCCCCAAACCAATCACCCGATATACCGCTTTGAAACAGGCGTTTTGCTTTCCCTTATACTTGGGTCAAGCTCTTGATTGGCAAGGGAATAAACCACTTTTCAACAGAAATGGCGCAAGCCAGTTATTATTACTTTTAGTATCTCTATATAGAGTAGATATTTTTATTATAAAAAAGGTAAAAAAGAAGGTAAAAAAGGGGTCTGACCCCTTTTTTTGTGACCCCTTTTTTTGCCCGGGCCCTCGCCGCTGCGTATAATTCCCGCCCTTATGAATACCCGGCGAAAATTTGACGTAATAGTAATCGGCGGCGGCCACGCCGGAACGGAGGCGTGCCTGGCCGCCGCGCGCATGGGCTGTAGTACCTTGCTGGTTACCCACCGGTTAGACACCCTGGGGCAAATGTCCTGCAACCCGGCCATTGGCGGTATCGGGAAAAGCCACCTGGTCAAGGAGGTTGACGCACTGGGTGGAGCCATGGCCAGAGCCACGGACCGGGCGGGTATTCAATTTCGTGTCCTCAATGGCAGAAAAGGCCCGGCAGTACGGGCCACCCGTGCCCAGGCAGACCGCGAGTTGTACCGCAAGGCCATTCGCACGTTCCTGGAAAATCAGGCCGGGCTAGGCATCCTGCAGCAGGCGGTAGCCGACCTGATAATTCGCAATGGCCGGGTCGAGGGGATTGTGACCGATCAGGGCGAGAAGCTGTACGCAGCGGCCGTGGTGCTTACCGCCGGCACCTTCCTGGGCGGCAGGATCCACATCGGCCAGGACAAGCGTAGCGGTGGACGGGCCGGTGACCCTCCTTCCATTGCCCTGGCGGAACGATTGCGTGAATTGCCGTTTCAGGTGGGTCGACTGAAGACGGGAACACCCCCTCGAATTGCTGCAAATACCGTGGATTTTTCGGTGTTGGAAGAGCAATGGGGAGATCAGCCGCGCCCGCTGATGTCTTTCCTGGGAAATGCATCGGAACACCCCGAACAGCGTTGCTGCTGGATTACCCACACCAACGAGGCGACTCACGACATTATCCGTCAGGGCCTGGACCGTTCCCCCATGTTCAGCGGGGCCATTGAAGGCAGCGGGCCACGTTACTGCCCATCGGTGGAAGACAAGATTCATCGCTTCGCGGACAAGTCATCCCACCAGATTTTTGTCGAGCCGGAGGGTTTGACCAGCAGGGAACTCTATCCCAACGGTATTTCCACCAGTTTGCCGGAAGATATCCAACAGCGGATGGTGCGTTCGATTCGGGGCTTCGAACAGGCCCGGATTACCCGCCCCGGATATGCCATTGAATATGATTTCTTCGACCCCAGGGACCTGAAGCACTCTTTACAGACCAAACCAGTCGGTGGTCTGTATTTCGCCGGTCAGATCAATGGCACTACCGGTTACGAAGAAGCGGCCGCGCAGGGCTTGCTGGCCGGCGTCAATGCCGCGCTGCAGGTGCAGGGAGAGCCCCCCTGGTGTCCTCGCCGCGATGAAGCCTATACAGGTGTACTGGTGGATGATCTCATTTCCCTGGGCGCCGCGGAGCCGTACAGAATGTTCACCTCCCGGGCGGAGTATCGCTTGTTGTTGCGTCAGGACAACGCCGATATCCGTCTTACCGAAAAGGGACGCGAGCTGGGCCTGGTGGGTGAGGACCGCTGGCGTCGTTTCCAGGACAAGCTGGAGGGGATAGCGTCTGAGCAGCAGCGCCTGGCCAGCAGCCGGGTACAACCGGGAACCGCCGCGGCCAGGTTGCTGGCCGAGCGGCTTGGGAAACCCCTTGGGCGAGAATACAGTCTGGCGGAACTGCTGAAGCGGCCGCAACTGGATTATGCCGTAGTGGCCAATTTGCTGGGCGAGGCCCATTCCGACCCGCAGGTGGCGGAGCAGGTGGAGACCCAGGCCAAGTATGCGGGCTACATTGAGCGACAGCGCGATGATATCGAGCGGGTGCGCCGGTATGAGAATACCCCGTTGCCTGAGAATTTGGATATACCTTCCATTGAAGGCTTGTCCAATGAAGTCAAGCAAGCGCTCGACTCGGCGCGGCCGGATACCCTGGCCAGGGCCGCCAGGGTCCCCGGAGTGACCCCGGCAGCCATTTCCGTGCTGATGATTCATTTGAAGAGGCGCGGCGTACTCGAGCGCCGCATCGCCTGACGGACGCCGAGGCCCGACAGGCTGCCACGCTCAGGTGGGGGCTGGAATCTCTCGGCTTGAGCGCCGGGGCGGGTCTGGAACAAACGCTTCTGTCCTATCTGAACCTGCTGCTGCGCTGGAACCGGGCCTACAACCTCAGTTCGGTGCGCGACCCCGTGCAGATGGTGATCAGGCATGTTTTGGATAGCCTTGCCCTGGTTCCGCATATTGAAGTATTGGCCGGCGAGGCGGTGGATGTGGGAAGCGGCGCCGGATTACCGGGAGCTGTACTGGCAATGGCCTTGCCAAATCGGAATTTCTGCCTGGTGGATAGTGGGGGAAAGAAAACCCGTTTTCTTTTTCAGGTGAAAACCGAACTTGGCTTGGATAATATGCTGGTATGTAACAGCCGTGTCGAAGACTATTGTCCCGAACAGAAGTTCGAACTGGTCCTCTCCAGGGCTTTTTCCAATCTGGCGCACATGGTGAAGACCAGCCGGCATCTGCTGGTAGCCGAGGGCCGTTTTCTGGCGATGAAGGGCAGGTATCCCCATCGGGAATTGGCTGAGTTGCCGGTGGACATTGAGGTCCTTGCTGTACATGAACTACAAGTGCCGGGTTTGCGGGAGCCTCGGCACCTGGTGGAGCTGAGGGGATAACATGGCCACCGTGCTGGCTATCGCCAATCAGAAGGGAGGTGTGGGGAAGACCACGACCAGCGTTAATCTGGCTGCGTCGCTGGTGGCCACACAGCGCAAAGTCTTGTTGGTGGATGTTGACCCACAGGGAAATGCCACCATGGGCAGTGGCCTGGACAAATACCAGCTGGAGGCTTCTGTTTACGATGTACTGGTGCACGGCGACCCCATCCGGGGCATCTCCCTGCCCTCACCGGAAGGGGGGTTTGATGTGCTGGGGGCTAACGGTGACCTGACTGCGGCGGAAGTGGAATTGATCAACATCGCGCGGCGGGAACGCCGGTTGTGCGATGCCTTGCTCACGATATCTCCAGACTACGATTATGTGCTGATAGATTGTCCACCGGCCCTCAACATGCTGACGCTCAATGGTCTCGTTGCCGCGGATGGCGTGATGATTACCATGCAGTGTGAGTATTATGCATTGGAAGGATTGTCGGCGCTGTTGCAGACCATCGAGAGGCTCAGACAGGGGGTAAATTCCGGGTTGCGGCTGGAGGGGGTGTTGCGAACCATGTACGACCCGCGCAATAGATTGACCCACGAAGTTTCAGCGCAGTTGCAACAACATTTTGGAGAGAAATTGTATAGAACAGTAATTCCCCGCAATATACGCTTGGCGGAAGCCCCCAGTTTTGGTCTGCCCGCCTTGCAATTCGATGCCAAATCTTCGGGCGCCAGGGCCTACCTCGCCCTTGCGGGGGAGATGATCCGGAGAAACGAGCGGGTGCTGTTGGACAGTGGGAATAGCCTCAAGGAGGTAGAGAGTGGCGGCTAGGAAACGTGGATTGGGCCGAGGCCTGGATGTTCTGTTGAATCCGGGAGACCCGAAGGTGGACCGCGAGGCGGATGCACCCCTGAACAAACCGGACCCGTCTCCGGACCCCAGCGGGGATGCGCCTCCGAACAAACCCGGCTCGCAATTGGACCGAGGCAGGGAAATGCCACTGAACAAACCCGCTTCGGACGACAATAGCGCCGGCGGAACGCCCTTGAAAACGCAAGCTCCAGCGGACAAGCGTATTGGCAGGAGGTACTTGAACAAGGGAACACCGGTGAAGAACCTGTTCGGTAATGCGCCAAAGCAGGCCGGCGAGGAGAATATCGGGGGCACGCTGCGGGATGTGCCGCTGGACTTGGTACAACGCAACCAGTCTCAGCCGCGCCGCCATATGGATCAGGACGCTTTGCGGGAACTTGCACAGAGCATACGGGCGCAGGGGGTGATGCAACCGATTATTTTGCGTCCGGCCGACGCGGGCAGGTATGAAATCATTGCGGGAGAACGCCGCTGGCGCGCCGCCCAGATGGCGGGCCTGGAGACGGTTCCCGCGCTGGTACGCAACGTCCCCGATAATGACGCGGTGGCCATGGCCCTGATTGAGAACATTCAGCGCGAAGACCTCAACCCGGTAGAAGAAGCCGTGGCGCTGCAGCGCCTGCAACAGGAATTCGACCTGTCACACCAGGAACTGGCCGATGCGGTCGGTAAAAGCCGTGCCGCGGTTAGCAATTTGATGCGGCTGACCAATCTGTCAAGAGAGGTGAGAAACCTGTTGGAGCAAGGGCTCCTGGAACTCGGTCATGCCAAGGTGATCCTGGGCTTGCCGGATCGTGAGCGAGCCGAAGTGGCGAGGTTGGTGGTAGCCAGGGGGCTGTCGGTGCGGCAGACAGAACACATGGTGCGCCAACAACTTGCCGGAAAAAAACCGCAAACCAGGACGCCGCCGGCGGTGGACCCGGACACCAGCCGTCTGCAAGAGGAATTATCCGCCAGGCTGGGCACCGGAGTGCGCATCAAGCATGGCGCCAGGGGTCGGGGAACTGTGGTGATTCCCTACAGTTCGCTGAATCAATTGGATGGTATTCTGAAGCACATCAGGTAGCCGTCCCGAGCGCCGGATTCTCTCAGCGGGACAAGCCCGCATATTGCACCCTTCGGGCACATGGCACCAGATCGCTTGAGGTTGTTGTGAAAGTTCATGTCTATCAATGAGATTTACCTGTTAGTTCAACTTTATCACGGTTGCAAAGTGCGCTGGATGCGCCCTCGCTGGTCTTTTACGTCGGGACGCGGCCATGCTCCCTCAACCATAGCCACCACTATGCTTTCGGTCGCCAGCACCCTTCGGGCACATGGCCCGCGTCTTGATGTAAAATCCTGCGCGATCATCGCATCCACTGGTGCAACATGCGGGCTAGTACATCATGACGCCGGAATTGCCGAAACGGCCCCGAACGATGTACTCATCGGGGGATGCGCGCCGCGGGCAATCTATCAGACGCGGGCCAAACATCAGCAAGAAGTTGCCAGCCCGGCCCACGGCGGTTGAACCCGTCAGTCATTCCCCCTATAATGCCGCGCGCCAAACGGGGCAGGTATCTGTCCCATGAGTGGCGCGGAAATTCCCCGGCCACCGGTGCACTACATTACTTATGCGCAATTTGTGACGCTCGGCGTGGCTACCGGTGTGCTTCGATATCATGCAGACCCCGCATTGGCGTACGCATGGGCCCTGGGGGGGCTGGTGGCGATTTTGCCGCAGGCGTACTTCGCCGGGATGGTATTCCGTTACCGGGGAGCGCGAGCGGCGCGGCGTATCGCCGGCTTTAGCCAACTTGGTGAAGTGGGCAAACTGGTACTGACAGCGCTCGGATTTGCGCTGATTTTCGCCCTGCTCCGGCCGCTATCCGCCGGGGCGGTATTTGCAGGTTATGGTTGTATGTTGATTATTCAACTGGTGGGGTCCTGGTTCCTTCTGCGGGGACCGCTGCCGCTGGACAAAACAAGAGTTCGCTGAGTATGGCGTCAGAAAATCAAACGGTATCCGAGTACATACTCCACCACTTGACCAATCTCACCTACGGAAAATTGCCCGAGGGGACACTTCGCCATGATGGCAGCATAGTGCCTGGCGGGGGCGAATGGACCATGGCTCACGGCGCCGCCGAGGTGTCCGCGATGGGTTTCATGGCGATTAATGTCGACAGCATGGTCTGGTCGCTGGGCCTGGGCTTGCTGTTTTGCTGGTTGTTCCGCCGGGTGGCTGTCAAGTCGGGCAACACAGCGCCAAGCGGCATCATCAACGCCGCGGAAATGATCGTTGAATTTGTAGACAACAGCGTGCGCGACACCTTCCATGGCCGCAATCCATTGATAGCCCCGCTGGCGCTGACCATCTTTGTCTGGGTCTTTCTGATGAACCTGATGGACCTGATACCGGTAGACCTGATCCCCTGGTCGTTGGCGCTTTTGGGTGTGGAATATCAGAAGATCGTGCCATCGACCGATGTCAACATCACCATGGGAATGGCGCTTGGAGTGTTTCTGATGATGCTGTACTACTCCTTTAAGATCAAAGGCGTGGGCTTCATCAAGGAACTGACCCTGCACCCCTTCAACCACCCGCTGTTCATTCCGGTCAACCTGTTCATGGAGTTGGCAAGTTTGCTGGCCAGACCGTTTTCACTGGGTTTGCGGCTGTTCGGCAACATGTATGCTGGTGAAATGATTTTTATTCTGATTGCGGCGCTTTACGCAGCCGGTCTTATCTGGATGATACCCGCGGGCTTGCTGCAAATTATCTGGGCGATATTCCATGTTCTGATCATCACCCTGCAAGCCTTCATTTTCATGGTGCTCACGATCGTGTATTTGAGCATGGCCCATGAAACCCATTAGCCCGAATCTATTGATCACAAACCAACCTTTAACCTTTGTTGTAACTTAGCCAGGAGATAATCATGGAATTAGTTTATGTTGCCGCCGCCATCATGCTGGGTCTGGGTGGCCTGGGCGCCGCCATCGGCGTGGGTCTGCTGGGCGGCAAGTTGCTGGAAGGCTCGGCCCGTCAGCCGGAACTGGCGCCGCGGCTACAATTGACCTTCTTCCTTGCCGTTGGCCTGATCGACGCCATTCCCATTATCGGCGTGGGCATCGCGATGTACCTGATCTTCGCGGTGGCCGGCTGACACCGCACTACTGCGCGGAGTCCCGGCTTTGAACAAACGGTATCCAGTGAGGAGCAAAGCGTGAACATCAACCTTACGCTGATCGGCCAAATGCTGGCATTTGCGGTGTTTGTGCTGTTTTGCATGAAATATGTATGGCCGCCGATCCAGACGGCAATGCGCGAGCGAACCGAAAAAATCAGCGCCGGCCTGGCGGCTGCCGAACGTGCCGAACGGGATCTTGCGCTGGCGCAACAGAAGGCCGGCGAGCGGCTTGTGGACGCCAGGAAAGAGGCGGGCGGCATCATAGAAGCCGCCAATCGGCGCGCCAGCCAGATCGTCGAGGAAGCCAAGGACCAGGCGCGCCAGGAAGGCGAACGGCTGAAACAGGCGGCGCAAGCTGAAATTGACCTGGAGTTCAATCGGGCCAGGGAACAATTGCGAGGGGAGGTAGCCGGGCTAGCCCTGGCCGGCGCCGAAAAGATCCTGGCCGCGGAAATCGACCCCGCCCGCCACGCCGGCCTGGTCGACCAACTGGCGGCGGAGCTGTAGGGCTGCGCCATGGCGGAATTTAGCACGCTGGCCCGGCCCTATGCCCGGGCGGCCTTTGACTTTGCCCGTGACGCGGGTGACCTGGCGGGCTGGTCCGAACGATTGCGCCTGACCGCGGCGGTGGCCAGGACCGATACGGTGGCCAGGGTATTGAAGCACCCGTCCCGAAGCGCGGAACAGCAGGCGGGGCTGTTCCGTGAGGTCTGTGGAGACCGCTTGAATGCTGCAGTGGAAAACTTTATCAAGTTGTTGGCCAGTAATCGCCGGTTGCCACTGTTGCCCGAAATTTCGTCGCTGTTTGAGCAATTCAAGATCGAGCTGGAAAAACGGGTTGAGGTTACGGTGTTAACCGCATTTGAGATGGACGATTCCACCAGGGAAACCCTGGCCCAGGCAGTAACCGGAAAACTGAAACGAGAGCTAATCGTGGATACGCAAACAGACGCCGATTTACTCGGCGGTGTTCTGATCAGGGCGGGGGATCTGGTAATTGACGGTTCCGTTCGCGGCCGCCTGCGGAAACTGTCCGCGGCAATGAATTCCCAGGATTGAGGAAACCCAACATGCAACAACTGAATCCATCCGAGATCAGCGACATTATCAAACAGCGCATCGAACAACTCGATGTGCACAGCGAAGCCCGCAACGAGGGCACGGTGGTTTCCGTTACCGACGGGATCGTCCGCATTCACGGTCTCGCCGATGTCATGTTCGGTGAGATGATCGAATTTGAAGGTGGGCTGTACGGCCTGGCCCTGAACCTGGAGCAGGACTCGGTGGGCGCGGTGGTGCTTGGAGACTATCTGCAACTGAAGGAAGGCCAGTCCTGTAGCTGCACCGGACGAATTCTGGAAGTTCCGGTCGGCCCGGAATTACAGGGCCGGGTCATCGACGCGCTGGGCAACCCCATTGACGGCAAAGGCCCGGTGAATGCCGTCATGACCGACGCCCTGGAGAAGGTGGCTCCCGGAGTAATCGACCGTGTGTCGGTCTCTCAGCCGGTGCAAATTGGCCTGAAGGTGATTGACTCCATGGTTCCCATTGGCCGCGGTCAGCGGGAGCTGATTATTGGCGACCGCCAGATCGGCAAAACCGCCATTGCCATTGATGCAATCATCAACCAGAAAGACAGCGGCATAAAATGTATTTATGTCGCCATCGGTCAAAAGGCGTCCTCGGTGGCCTCGGTAGTCCGCAAGCTGCAGGAACACGGCGCCATGGAACACACCATCGTGGTGGCCGCCAATGCCTCCGACCCCGCCGCCATGCAATACCTTGCGCCCTTCGCCGGTTGCACCATGGGCGAATATTTTCGCGATCGCGGTGAGGACGCCCTGGTCATTTACGATGACCTGACCAAACAGGCCTGGGCCTACCGGCAGATATCCCTGCTACTGCGCCGCCCGCCGGGCCGGGAAGCCTACCCCGGTGACGTGTTTTACCTGCACTCCCGATTGCTGGAGCGCGCCGCACGGGTGACCGCGAATTATGTCGAAAAGTTTACCAATGGGGAGGTGACCGGCCGCACCGGATCCCTGACCGCCCTGCCGGTGATTGAAACCCAGGCCGGTGACGTGTCGGCTTTTGTGCCGACCAATGTGATTTCCATAACCGATGGTCAGATTTTCCTGGAAGCCGACATGTTCAACGCGGGGATTCGCCCGGCCATGAATGCGGGAATCTCGGTCTCCCGGGTAGGCGGCGCAGCCCAGACCCAAATCATGAAGAAACTGTCCGGCGGCATTCGCACAGCCCTGGCCCAGTACCGGGAACTGGCGGCTTTTTCCCAGTTTGCATCAGACCTGGATGACGCCACCAAGGCGCAGCTTGACCACGGCGAACGAGTTACCGAATTAATGAAGCAGAAGCAGTACTCGCCCCGGACCATTGCCGAGATGGGCTTGATGCTTTACGCCGTGGACAAGGGTTATCTGCAGGATGTGCCGGTCGACAAGATTCTCGATTTCGAAACGGCGCTGATGGCGCACATGCATGCCGAGCACGCTGCGCTGATGAACGGAATCGTCGCCAGCGGCGACTATGACGAAGAAATTGAGGCGGCCTTCAAGAGCGCACTCGAAAACTTCAAGTCTACCCAGTCCTGGTAAAACGCGATGTCCGCCGGCAAGGAAATTCGCAAAAAGATCTCGAGTATCCGCAATACCCAGAAGATCACCAGTGCGATGGAAATGGTTGCAGCCAGCAAGATGCGCCGCGCCCAGGAACGCATGCTGGTGGGCAAGCCCTATGCCAGCCGGATGCGAGCGGTGATGGGGCACCTGGCCAACGCCAACCCGGAACACAAAACGCTGTTCATGGATCAGCGCGAGGTGAAGCGGGTGGGATATATCGTCGTCGCCACCGACCGGGGTCTGTGCGGCGGTTTGAACATCAATTTGTTCAAGGCTGTTGTCAGCGCCATGAAACAGTGGGATGACGGCGGTGTGGAGATTGAGTTGTCCCTGGTGGGCGCCAAGGCCGCGGCCTTCTTCAACAGCCATGGCGGCAATATCAGTTCCGCGGTGCGGGATATCGGCGAACAGCCCGCCGTGGCCGATCTGATCGGCGGGGTAAAAACCATGCTGGACGCCTATGCCGAGGCCCGCATCGACAAGTTGTTTCTGGCCGGCAATGAGTTTATCAACACCATGACCCAGGAACCCCGCGTTCGGCAATTATTGCCGCTGGAGCCCGAGGATAACGAAGAACTGAAGCACTACTGGGACTACCTCTATGAGCCCGATGCCCGGGAATTGCTGGAAGGGCTGCTGACCCGTTATATCGAATCGCAGGTCTATCAGGCGGTGGTGGAGAACGGCGCCTGTGAGCAGGCGGCGCGGATGTTGGCAATGAAAAATGCTACCGACAATGCCGGGGACCTGATTGACAACCTGCAACTGGTCTACAACAAGGCGCGCCAGGCGGCGATAACCCAGGAACTTTCCGAGATCGTCGGCGGCGCCGCCGCGATCGGCAATTGATTAAGGATGCAACTATGAGTAGTGGACGAATCGTTCAGATTATTGGCGCGGTGATTGACGTGGAATTTCCCCGCGACGCCGTTCCTCAGGTATACCATGCCCTCAAGGTGCCAGCCAGGGACCTGACCCTGGAAGTGCAGCAGCAACTTGGCGATGGTGTGGTTCGCACGATCGCCATGGGTTCCTCCGAGGGTGTCAGCCGGGGCCTGCCGGTGGAAAACACCGAGGGGCCCATCGCCGTACCGGTTGGCACTGAGACGCTGGGCCGCATCATGGATGTGTTGGGCAACCCCATCGACGAGTGTGGCCCCATTAATGAACAACTGCGCATGCCGATTCACCGCGACGCGCCCACGTATGAGGAACTGTCAGCCTCGGATGAGTTGCTGGAAACCGGCATCAAGGTGATCGACCTGGTTTGTCCCTTCGCCAAGGGCGGCAAGGTCGGCCTGTTCGGGGGCGCTGGCGTGGGTAAAACCGTGAACATGATGGAGTTGATCAACAACATCGCTATTGAACACTCCGGCTTGTCCGTATTTGCCGGGGTTGGGGAGCGTACTCGCGAGGGCAACGATTTCTACTACGAAATGCAGGAATCGAAAGTGGTCAACGTGGAGAACTTCTCCGAATCCAAGGTGGCGATGGTTTATGGCCAGATGAACGAGCCCCCCGGAAACCGCCTGCGCGTTGGCCTGACCGGCCTGACCATGGCCGAGAAATTCCGTGACGATGGCCGGGATGTCCTGTTGTTCATCGACAACATCTATCGCTATACCCTGGCGGGAACCGAGGTGTCGGCGCTGTTGGGGCGGATGCCCTCTGCGGTGGGCTACCAGCCCACACTGGCGCTGGAAATGGGGCAATTACAGGAGCGCATTACCTCCACCAAGACCGGCTCCATTACCTCCATTCAGGCGGTGTACGTGCCGGCGGATGACCTGACCGACCCTTCGCCCGCCACCACTTTTGCGCACCTGGATTCCACCG
Organism: Halieaceae bacterium; assembly: GCA_026710905.1. Lineage (GTDB taxonomy): Bacteria > Pseudomonadota > Gammaproteobacteria > Pseudomonadales > Halieaceae > JAPOQD01. The sequence continues at coordinate 2,921 of JAPOQD010000150.1, read as the reverse complement.
TCGTGCTGAGCAGGGATATTGCCGCCAAGGGGATTTATCCGGCGGTGGACCCGCTGGATTCCACCTCCAGGCAACTCGACCCGCTGTTGATCGGCGCGGATCACTACGCCACTGCCCGTGGCGTGCAATCGGTGCTGCAACGCTACAATGAACTGAAGGATATTATCGCCATTCTGGGGATGGACGAACTGTCCGAGGAAGACAAGCTGACGGTCGCCAGGGCACGGAAAATCGAGCGCTTCCTGTCCCAGCCCTTCCATGTGGCGGAAGTCTTTACCGGATCCCCCGGCAAGTACGTTCCGCTGAAGGACACCATAGCCGGGTTCAAGGGCCTGCTGGACGGCGAATACGATCATTTGCCGGAGCAGGCTTTCTATATGGTGGGTGGTATTGAAGAGGCAGTTGAGAAGGCGGGCAAGCTCTAACGGCTGTTGCCGCAAGGGCTGACCCACAGAGAGCGGGAATAGCGGGTGGACGATTCACACGCGCCCGGGGTGAAATGCAGGTATTATTCAACCAGCGGGGGGCGCTGAAAGCGATGAGTGAACGTGGAATTGCCGCTGCGGCGTTCTTGGCCGAGCCGGCCCCGAACTCCCGCAGGGGATAGCAAAAGATGCCGATGACCATACATTGCGATATCGTCAGCGCCGAGCAGGAGATCTTCTCCGGCCGGGTGGAGATACTGGTGGCCACCGGCAGCCTGGGCGAGTTGGGTATCAGCCATGGTCATTCGCCGTTACTCACCGGCCTGATTCCCGGCCCGGTGCGCATCGTCAAACAGGGCGGAGAAGAAGAAATTTTCTACGTATCCGGCGGTTTTCTGGAAGTGCAGCCCGGCGTGGTTTCGGTGCTTGCCGATACCGCCATCCGCGCCGGTGACGTGGACGAGGCCGCGGCGGAAGAAGCCCGGCAAGTGGCCGCCAAGGCCATCGCCAACCAGAACGGTGAGTTTGACTACGGCCGCGCCTCGGCCCAGTTGGCGGAAGCATCAGCCCAGTTGGCGACTATCCAGAAGTTGCGGAAGAAGGCCAAAAAGTAGCTGCCGGGCCAAGCGGAATAGCCGGGGGAAGCCAGTCATGATTTTCAGGACAGGCGACACGACAACCAAGGCAGTATCATGGCCCTGGAAGTAATCATTCTTGCTGCGGGCCAGGGCGTCCGCATGAAATCAGAGCTGGCCAAGGTGTTGCACCCGCTGGGCGGCAAACCCATGCTCCAGCACGTGATCGACACGGCCCAAAGCCTGCAGCCGGTTGTGTGCCACGTGGTGATTGGTCACGCCGCCGAGCAGGTCCGCGAAACCCTGGCGCAGCCCGGCATTCACTGGGTCGAGCAGGAGCGGCAACAGGGCACCGGACACGCGGTGCGGCAAGCCCTTCCGGCGGTAAACCCGGACCACGATGTGCTGGTGCTGTATGGCGATGTCCCCCTCATTGGCCGGGACAGCCTGCAAAGCCTGCTTTCCCAGCCGCTGCCGGCGCTGCTGACCGCGGTGCTGGAGGAACCTTCACAGTTGGGCCGTATCGTTCGTGGGGACAACCACGAATTTTTGGAAGTGGTGGAATATGCCGACGCCAGCGAGGCGCAACGGGAACTCACCGAAATCAATTCCGGGGTGCTGGCGGCCACGGCCCGGCAACTGGAAAACTGGTTACCACGGCTCGGCAATGACAACCGGCAGGCGGAATATTATCTGCCGCAGGTTTTGAGCCTGGCCCGGCAGGACGGGCTGGCGGTGAGTACGGTGCGGGCCGGCTCGGCGGCGGAGGTTCTCGGGGTCAATGACCTGGTGGAGTTGAACCGGGTGGAGCGGGAGTATCAATTGCGGCTGGCCACCGGGTTGATGCGGCAAGGCGTCAGCCTGGCCGATGCCCGCCGGCTGGATATCCGTGGCTCCCTCAGTGCCGGCAGCGGCGTTTACATCGATGCCAACGTGGTGTTTGAAGGCGAAGTACTACTGGGCGACCAGGTTCACATCGGTCCCAACTGTTTCCTGCGCAATGTGCAACTGGGCGCCGGGGTGCGGGTAGAGGCCTTTTCCCACCTGGAGGGCGCCAGTGTGGCCGCGGGCTGTGAAATTGGACCCTATGCGCGTTTGCGCCCCGGCGCACAACTGGCCGCAAACGCCACGGTCGGCAATTTTGTGGAAATCACCCAGTCCGATATCGGCCCGGGCAGCAAGATCAAGCATTTGACCTACGTCGGCAACAGCGAACTGGGCAGCCGGGTAAACATCGGCGCCGGGACCATCACCTGCAATTACGATGGCGCCGGCAAGCATCAGACCCGGATCGGGGACGATGCGTTTATCGGCTCCAATGCGACCCTGGTGGCGCCGGTCAGCGTGGAAGACGGCGCGTTTGTCGGCGCCGGCTCAACCGTCACCAGCAAGGTCGGCAAGGACGAATTGGCCCTGGGCCGGGCCAAACAACGCAACATTCGCGGCTGGAAACGGCCCAAACCCGAATGAATGCCCGGGCGGGGGGATGAACCTGCCGCTGCTTATGAGGGGCTCCGCCTTCTCGGGGTTCGCTCGGACCGCCTCGCGAAAGCTCGGCCAGCTCGACGCGGCCACAAGCCTGGGCGGCCTGGCGAGTCCCGGCAATCCTATGGAGGAGCTCAAGGGCCTGCACAATGGTTGGTGGAGCGTCCGCAACAACGTTAAATGGCGTCGCTGCTCCAAGCGGCCTGAGGGATGTACGAGCCCGTCCGAAGTGGAAATTGTGGACTATAATTAGTCTGAGGAGGCAGGTCATGCGCGACCCCATCCATACCCGGCGATGGTGATGAACACACCCGAAAGCGATCTTGAAGAGTTCCTTGTCACGAAGCTGCGGGACCTCAAATACGAATATCGCCAGGACATCCGCGATCGAGCAACGCTTGAAAAAAACTTCAGGCAGAAGTTCGAATCCCTGAAT
>JAPOQD010000105.1 GCA_026710905.1 Halieaceae bacterium | reverse complement strand
GGCCTCGATCTGCGGACGTTACTACGCCATGGATCGGGACAATCGCTGGGCGCGCATCGAAGCTGCCTACCGTTTGCTGACCGAAGGCGAGACCCGGTACACGGCGGGATCGCCCGGCGCCGCGCTGGCGCAAGCCTACGCCCGTGGCGAGGACGATGAATTCGTACAGCCCAGTTCGGTGAACGCGCCCGGCCAGCCGGCGGTTACGGTCAATGATGGGGATTGCGTACTGTTCATGAATTTCCGCGCCGACCGGGCCCGACAGCTTACCCGCAGCTTTCTTGAGCCGGAATTCCATGAGTTCCAACGCGGTAAACCGGTTCAATTGGCCGATTTCGTGATGACCACGGAGTACGCCGCCGGCCTTCCCGCCGGCTGCGCCTTCGCCGCGGAAAACCTGGCCAACGGCTTGCCCGAGTATCTGGCTGGCCTTGGCAGAACCCAGTTGCGTGTTGCCGAAACCGAGAAGTACGCTCACGTTACCTTCTTTTTCAATGGCGGCCGGGAGCAAGCTTACGCGGGGGAACAGCGGGTGCTGGTGCCCTCGCCCGCGGTCGCCACTTATGATCTGCAACCCGCCATGAGCGCGGTGCAGGTAACCGATCATCTGGTGGATGCGATTGCCGGCGGCGCCTATGACCTGATTGTCTGTAACTACGCCAATGGGGATATGGTCGGGCATACCGGCAACTACCAGGCCACCATGCAGGCCGTGGAAGTTGTGGATCAATGCCTTGGCCGGATTGAGCATACCTTGTTGGCACATGGAGGGGAGGCCCTGGTCACCGCAGACCACGGCAATTGCGAACAGATGCTTGACCACGTCTCGGGGCAGAATCACACCCAGCACACGACCGAAGCGGTGCCCCTGGTCTACGTGGGCAAGCGGGCGCTGGTCTTCACCAGGCAGGGCGGAGCACTGAGTGATGTGGCGCCCACGATACTCAGTTTGATGAATTTGGCGGCGCCCGCTGAAATGACCGGGTCCAGCCTGTTTTCGTTGCTGTAAACCACCAGCCCGGATTATGCCGATGCATCCATCCCTACGCTGCATTCTTCCCGGCCCAGTCCTGCTGATCGCTCTGCTGCTTGCGGCTCCGGTTTTGCCCGAAGACCAGACAGAGCAGGATCGGGCCCGGCTGGAGCAGCTCAAGAAGGAAATTAGCCAACTCGGTGACGTGTTGAAGGATGACCAGCGAGAACGCGGCAACCTGCACCGGGCGCTGCGGGAGTCTGATCTGGCGCTGGGCAAGATGCATCGGGCGATGCAGAAAATCAGGGAGGACCTGAAACTCTCCGAGCAGCGCATGGCCGAACTACAGGACCGGCGGCGGCAGCAATTGGCCGCGGGGGAGCAACAGCGGAAACTGGTCGTCCGGGAATTGCAAGTTGCCTACCAGACGGGCCGCCACGGGCCACTGAAGATGCTGCTCAATCAGCAACAGCCGGAAACCATGGCCCGCTCCATGGCCTACTACCAATATTTTTACACTGCCCGGAAGCAGCGTCTTGAGCAATACCTGGACATACTGGCCAGCATCGAAGCCCTCGAGCCGGAACTCGCGGCCCAGGCGCAAAAATTACAGGACACCCGCAACAGCTTGTCACTACAACAGAAAAAGCTGGTGGCGGGCAGACAGCAACAGCAACAGCGTCTGCAACAACTCAACGCCAGTATCAAGACCAGGGACCAACAACTGAAAAAAATGTCCGCGGACCGGGCCGAACTGGAGCGCGTACTGGAAGCCGTAAAACAGGCGGTGGCATCACTACGAACCCCCGTCCCTGCTCAAAATCGGTTGCAGGAGAAAGCGGATGGCCCACCGGCCTCGGCCCTGCGGATGCCGTCCTCCGTTTCCGCCTTTGCCGGAAACCGGGGGGCCATGCCCTGGCCGGTAAAAGGCAAACCCAGTAATCGCTATGGCGGAAGACGCCCCACGGGATTGCGCTGGCAGGGCCTGTTCATTCCTGCCCGGGAGGGCGCCACGGTAACCGCCATACATCATGGCCGGGTGGTCTTTGCCGACTGGCTGCGAGGGTCCGGCCTGTTATTGATTATCGACCATGGAGGCGGTTACCTGAGTCTGTACGCCCATAATCAGACACTGTTGCGGGAAGTTGGTGAATGGGTGTCCACAGGCGCCGCCATTAGTACCGTGGGTAACAGTGGCGGGCAGGCCAGGACAGCACTGTATTTTGAAATTCGGCAAAACGGGCAGCCAACCGACCCTGGACGCTGGCTGCGGAGAGGGTAAGCCGCCCCACAATAGGGTAAACTGACAGGTGTGCAACACAGGCACCGGCTATGAACACATTGATCTCCATACGGAAGCTGGCCCAAATCGGGCCGATGGTGTTCCTGCTACAGGCCGCCCTCGGCGGCATCACGGCGGCTGCGGCCACCGAACAGGCAGAGTCTGTCGATTTGCCCTTGCAGGAATTGCGTAGCTTCGCCGATGTTTTCGAGCAGATACGCACTGCCTATGTTGAAGAAGTGGAAGACAAAACCCTGCTGGAATTTGCCATCCGCGGCATGCTCAACGGGCTCGACCCCCATTCCGTCTACCTCAACGCCACCGACTTCGATGCTCTGCAAACCAATACCGACGGTGAATTTTCCGGGCTGGGACTGGAGGTAAGCACGGAAAACGGTTTTGTGAAAATTGTCTCGCCTATCGACGACACCCCTGCCGACCGCGCCGGGCTGGAAAGTGGCGACATTATCCTGAAACTGGACAACCAGCCCACCCGGGATTTGACCCTCAATGAAGCGGTCGAACTTATGCGTGGGCCCAAGGGCAGCAGCATAGAACTGACCATCGCCAGGGAGGGCCTCAGCGGTCCCTTCACGGTCACCCTGGTGCGCGACATCATTCAGGTCGTGAGTGTTCGCAAGCGCTGGCTGGAACCGGGCTACGCCTACCTGCGCGTCGCCCAGTTCCAGAAAGGCACCGGTGAAGAAGTGGGCAAGGCGCTGCAGAGCCTCAAGAGCGAGGTCGAATTGAAGGGCCTGGTGTTGGACCTGCGCAATAACCCCGGTGGCGTGTTCGGCGCCAGCGTGGAGGTGGCGGGCCATTTTCTGGCGGGGGGCAAGGTAGTGTATACCGAGGGCCGCATGGCCGAGGCCCGAACCAGCTACAACGCCACCCCGGAGGATACCCTGGAGGACGCGGCGCTGGTGGTATTGATCAATGGCGGTTCGGCTTCCGCCGCGGAAATTGTTGCCGGCGCCTTGCAGGACCGCCGCCGGGCAGTGGTCATGGGCACGGCCAGTTTCGGCAAGGGCTCGGTACAAACCATCATGCCCTTGTCCAGGGAGCATGCCATCAAGCTGACCACCGCCCTCTATTACACCCCCAACGGGCGCTCCATACAGGCTCAGGGAATCAAGCCCGATATCGAGGTGCAACGCGCCCGAATTACCGCCCTGGAAGAGCCGCCGCTGCGCATAGTGGAGGCAGACCTGAACCGGCACCTGGAAAACAGCAACAGCGACACATTGGAAGAGCAAACGCAGCCGGAACTGGCCGATAATGACTTGCTGTCCAGGGATAACCAACTTTACGAGGCCCTCACCCTGCTCAAGGGCCTTCACATCCTGGGCATGTACCAGGCGGAAAAAAACGCTCCGTAAGGATTCGGCGCGCCGGGCCTGGGGCCCGGATATGGCGTCAGCGAGTGTTGCGGCGGCCGCAGTAGAAAGTTGCTGAGATATGCGGGCTAGCGCACCACGATTCCCCGTTGCGCCATATGCGCCTTGGCTTCGGCTATGGTGTATTCGCCATAGTGAAAGATGCTGGCAGCCAGCACCGCATCCGCGCCGCCTTTCAAGACACCATCGGCCAGATGGTCCAGGTCGCCGACGCCTCCCGAGGCGATCACCGGGATGTTCACTGCATCGGTGATCACCCGGGTGATCTCCAGGTCAAAACCATCCCTGGTGCCGTCGCGGTCCATACTGGTGAGGAGAATTTCGCCAGCCCCCAGCGCCGCCACCTGTCGGGCCCAATCGAGCGCGTCGATACCGGCCGGCTCGCGGCCACCACGGGTGTAGATTTCCCAGCGGGCTCGGCCATCCACATCGGCTACCCGCTTGGCGTCAATGGCGACCACAATACACTGGGAGCCAAAACGCTGCGCCGCTTCCCGCACCAACTCCGGATTGAGGATTGCCGCGGTGTTGATACTGACCTTGTCTGCGCCGGCATTGAGCATGCGCCGAATATCCTCGACCTTGCGGATTCCCCCTCCCACCGTCAACGGGATAAAAACCTCCCGGGCAATGTTTTCAACCGTGTGCTCGGTGGTATCGCGATCTTCGTGGCTGGCGGTAATGTCGAGGAAGGTAATCTCGTCCGCACCCTGCTCGTTGTAGCGCTTGGCCACCTCTACCGGGTCTCCGGCATCGCGGATTCCGACGAAGTTGATCCCTTTCACCACCCGGCCCCTATCGACGTCCAGGCAGGGGATGATGCGCGTGGCCAGACCGCTCATCCCGGGATGCCCGCCAACTGGTCCGCCAACTGCTGAGCTTCGGCGACATCCAGCGCGCCTTCATAAATGGCGCGGCCGGTAATGGCGCCGCAAATACCGGTGTCGGACTGCTCGGCCAGGGCGCGAATATCGTCAAGTGTGGTGATGCCCCCGGAGGCGATCACTGGAATGCGGGAGGCCCGCGCCATGGCGATCGTGGCTTCCAGGTTCACGCCCCGCATCATGCCGTCCCGCGCTATATCGGTATAAACAATGGCGGAGACGCCATCCCCCTCGAACCGGCTGGCCAAGTCCGTGGCCCGCAACCCACTCACCCGAGCCCAGCCGTCGGTGGCGACAAGGCCATTCCTGGCATCAAGGCCAACCATCACCCGGCCGGGAAAGGCCGCGCAGGCCTGCGCCACGAAGTCCGGTTCCCGTACGGCCCTGGTGCCGATAATCACGTAGCTGACCCCGGCTTCCAGATAATGCTCAACGGTGGACAGCTCGCGAATACCGCCGCCGAGCTGTATGGGTAGTTCCGGGAAGGTGGCGGCAATGGACTTGACCACGGCCCAATTGACCGGCTCTCCGGCAAAGGCGCCATTGAGGTCCACCAGGTGCAGCCGGCGGCAGCCTGAGGCTACCCAACGGGCCGCCATGGCCACCGGGTCGCTGGAAAACACCGTACTTTTAGCCATCAATCCCTGGCGCAGACGCACGCAGGCGCCATCCTTGAGGTCAATCGCGGGAATCACCAACACCGCTTATTCCGCGCCGGACCAGGAGAGGAAATTTCTTAGCAATTGCAGCCCGGCAGTATGGCTTTTTTCCGGGTGGAACTGCACCGCGAACAGGTTGCTCCGGGACAGGGCTGCATCGATGCTGACACCGTACTCGGTACTGCCGGCCACCAGGCTGCGCTGACGCGCCTGTACATAGTAGCTGTGGACGAAATAGAACCGGGTATCCTGCTCAATGCCGCGCCACATCGGGTGATCCCGTTGCTGCCGCACCCGGTTCCAGCCCATATGGGGAACCTTGAGCCGTTGCCCCGCCGAGTCCAGCAAAGGCTCGCCGAGGAAACGAACCTCTCCGGGAATGATATCGAGACAATCTACGCCGTTGTTTTCTTCACTGCTGCTCATCAGGGCCTGCAAACCCACGCAAATCGCCAGCACCGGACGCTGTTGCCGAAGCAACTCCCGCAATATTTCATCGCAGCGCAGCCGTTTGATTTCCGCCATGCAATCGCGCATTGCACCCACCCCGGGGAACACAACCCGGCCGGCTTCACGCACCAGTTTGTGGTCATCGGTCACCAGCACGTCACTGGCGCCGGCGTGTTCAAGGGCGCTGGCGACGGAATGCAGATTACCCATGCCGTAATCAATCACCGCGACCTGATCTGCGCTCATGAGTGCTTGCCAGGAGCCTCCACCATATTCGGGCTAGAGCACACCCTTGGTGGAAGGGGTGGCGCCGGCCATGCGCTCGTCCACGGCCAGGGCCATGCGCAGGGCGCGCCCAAACGCCTTGAACACGGTCTCGGCCTGGTGGTGAGAGTTGTCCCCTCGCAGGTTGTCCACGTGCAGGGTCACCTTGGCATGATTGACGAAACCCTGGAAAAACTGCTGAAACAGGTCCACGTCGAACTCCCCGACACGGTCGCGGGTGAAGGGGACATGAAATTCCAGATCGGGGCGGCCGGAAAAATCCACCACCACCCTGGACAAAGCTTCGTCCAGCGGCACATAGGCGTGACCGTAGCGGGTAATGCCGGTTTTCTCTCCCACAGCCTGGAACACGGCTTGCCCAAGGGTGATACCGATATCCTCCACCGTGTGGTGTTCATCAATGTGGATATCGCCATGCGCTTCGATGGCCAGGTCAAGCAGGCCGTGGCGGGCGATTTGGTCGAGCATGTGTTCAAGAAAGGGGATTCCGGTGGTAAAGCTGGCGGCGCCGCTACCATCCAGGTTCACCGTCACGGTGATCTGTGTTTCCAGTGTGTTGCGCGTCACTGTTGCGCTGCGTTTGTCCATGGCTGCTTTCACTGCCGGGGTAAGCGGGAAGACGGCGCATTATAAAAGAACGAGTCCGCCAATACACGGCTGGCTTCCAGTACAATTCACAGCCAAAGTATCTGGGAAAAGAATATTGAATCCGCAAGTTTTTCAGCAAGCGGTGCTGGCCTGGTACAGCCGGCACGGGCGCCGCGGCCTGCCCTGGCAGCAACACATCAACCCCTACCGGGTCTGGTTGTCGGAGGTCATGTTGCAGCAAACCCGGGTGACGGCGGTGCTGCCTTACTTCCAGCGCTTCGTAGCTGAATTACCCGATGTGCATGCCTTGGCCGCGGCGGATGAGGACCGGGTACTGCACCTGTGGACCGGCCTCGGTTACTACGCCAGGGCGCGCAACCTGCAACGGGCCGCCCGCCAGGTTGTGGCTGAGTACGGGGGGCGGTTTCCGGATACCGTGGAGCAACTCAGCCGCCTGCCCGGGGTCGGCAGGTCGACGGCGGGCGCCATCCGCAGTATCGCCTTCCAGCAGCCCGCTGCCATTCTGGATGGGAATGTGAAAAGGGTGCTGGCCCGCCATGCAGCCGTTGCAGGCTGGCCAGGGAAATCCAGCGTGTTGAACGAATTGTGGCGCATTGCGGAAACCTATACTCCCGCACAGCACTGCCGGGAATACAGCCAGGCCATGATGGACCTGGGCGCTACGATCTGTAGCCGCGGCAATCCAGATTGCGAACTCTGCCCGCTCAAGAGTAGCTGCAAGGCCAGAAAACTATCCCGGCAAGAACAGTTCCCTGGGCGCAAACCCCGCCGGCAAATGCCACTGAAGTCCACGGTGATGCTGATTGTCAGCGCCGGCGACGAAGTATATTTGCAGCGGCGCCCTGCCGCCGGCCTGTGGGGTGGGCTTTGGAGCTTCCCACAATTCGATACCCTGACGGAGGCTGAAAGCTTCTGCGCCGGTCAGTTTGGTGAAACCGGGGAATTGGAGGCCTTGCCAGGGTTGCGGCATACCTTCAGCCATTTTCATCTGGATATTCAGCCCGTGCGCATGCGCCTGAACAAAACACCCGCCAGGGTCATGGAGGCGGGGCGGCAGCTTTGGTACAAGCCCCACGCGCCCGGGCGAATCGGCCTGCCCAGGCCGGTAACCCGCTTGTTGTCCAGCCTGGAAAACCGGCGCCAGGCATTGACAGCAGAATCCGATGAGCTACCTTGAAGGGCGAAAGCAAATGAATGAAAAACTGCAAGCTGGAGGCAGCAACATGTCCAGAACCGTGTTTTGCAAGAAATACCAGGCCGAGTTGGAGGGGCTGGACGCGCCGCCATTCCCCGGCCCCAGAGGGCAGGAAATTTACACTTCGGTTTCCAGGCGGGCCTGGACTGAATGGCAAGCCCATCAGACCATGCTCATCAACGAAAAACATCTCAACATGATGGAGCCGGATTCGCGCCGCTACCTGCAACGGGAAATGGAAAAGTTCCTTGCGGGGGAAGACTACGACCGGGCCGAGGGCTATGTCCCACCCCAGGTGTGAGGTTTCTTGACTAGCCCCTGCACCAGCGGTTTAATACGCGCCTCTCGCGTTCCGTGAGATTTTCGCTATACGCCCAGGTAGCTCAGTCGGTAGAGCAGTGGACTGAAAATCCTCGTGTCGGTGGTTCGATTCCGCCCCTGGGCACCAACTTCGCCCAGCCGAATGGCAGGCCGGCAACTTGACCCACAAGGTGGCCGGTTGGCCTCAGTATGGCGTAAGAAACAGCTGCGACGCCTGCTATGATAGCCATCCCACCGTTTGAGAGAGCCGCAATGACATTTTGCTTTGCCGCCATCGCGACAAGGATGGGAAAGTTCTTTACGTTGCAGAGGTTGGCAGACGTCTCGGCAGGAACGCCGAGCTTCATAACTTGACCATGCAGGGTAAACAAATTAAGCAACAACAGCGTGGCTGCGCCGATGCCACCGGCATTGGCCCGCAGGCCGGTAAACTGGCCGGGAATGTCGCCAGTGAAAACCCCTGCGAATATACAGATGCTCAGTACTGAAACCCCGTATAGCAACATTTCTGTTCTACGATTTTTATTTTTCTGAAGCGTAAACAGGCAACACTGCATGAAAAATAGAGCCCATAGGACATCCGGCAAAAACTTCAATCTGTATTCGCACTTTGCCGATAGTTTCGCAAAGACACGCGACAAGGTCGTTCTGACAACGGTCCGCGGGCAAGAGTATTCCTTCGACCGTATCGATAAACTCTCCGGCAGATTTGCCAATTACATGGCTGCGCTCGGCGTCGTTCCCGGTGACCGTGTAACCGTTCAGGTCCAGAAATCGGCTGAGAACCTGGCTCTGTATTTTGCCTGCCTACGGGCCGGTTTTGTGTTCCATCCACTGAATCCCGGCTACAAGAAGGCCGAACTCGAATATTTCGTCGGCAATGCCGAACCCGCGTTGATCGTCTGCGACGGCGACAAGGAAAAACAAATCACCTCGATCGAGGCCGATGCCGGCTTCAGGCATGTGCTGACACTAAACGCCGATGGGAGTGGTACGCTGGCCGATGGCGCGCTCGCAGCGTCCGATGAATTCGACACCCTGCTCCGGGGCGAGGACGACCTGGCGGCCCTACTGTATTCGTCGGGAACGACGGGTGTGCCCAAGGGTATCTTGCTGACACATGGCAATCTGCTTGCCAATACCGAAGCACTGGTCAAAGCCTGGGGCTTCAACGCGAACGACCACCTGCTGCACGTCTTGCCTATGTTCCACGCGCACGGACTATTCGTCGCGGTTGGCTGCACGATGCTGAGTGGAGCCAGCATGCGTTGGCTGGCCACCTACGACGCGAAGACGGTCATCAGCTTTTTGCGCGAGTGCAGCGTGCTCATGGGTGTGCCGACTTATTACACACGACTGCTCGCAGAGCCATCTTTCACCGCTGACGTCTGTAGCACTGTACGGCTGTTCATATCGGGGTCTGCGCCGTTGCGTGAGGAGACTTTTGTCGAATTCGAGGAACGTACAGGTCATCGCATCCTTGAGCGTTACGGCATGACCGAAACCAACATGACCACTTCGAATCCGCTCGAAGGCGAACGCAAGCCCGGCACCGTCGGACCAGCGTTACCGGGCGTAGAGGTTCGCATCACTGACGATGATGGCGAAGTCCTTCCAGCAGGAGAGGTCGGTCATTTGCAGGTCAGAGGGGCAAACGTGTTCGCCGGTTATTGGTCGATGCCTGAGAAGACCGCCGAGGACTTCACCGTCGACGGTTTCTTCAAGACCGGTGACATGGGGCAGATCGACGCTGACGGCTACATCGCCATCGTCGGCCGCAACAAGGACCTGGTCATTAGCGGTGGACTCAACGTTTACCCGAAAGAAATCGAGTTGTTTGTTGACAAACTCCCGGGCGTCAGGGAATCCGCAGTTATTGGCGTGCCACACGCCGACTTCGGCGAAGGTGTTGTCGCCGTCGTCGTTACCGAAGACGGCAGCCTGACAGACGAGCAGTCAATTCTCCAAACCTGCCGCCAGGGGCTCGCCAACTTTAAGGTTCCGAAACGAGTCGTGTTCGTGGATGAGCTGCCGCGAAACACAATGGCAAAGGTGGAAAAAAGCAAACTTCGAGACCTTTACCGTGAGCTCCTGAGTTAATTGTGCTTTCGACCTGATGAGATTTGCCGGTTGGGTCGCCGACGGCTCGTTGTCAGAAGAGGAACTGGATGTCTGGATCCGCAGCAACGTCCGGGAACTGGACGACAGTTAGCCAGGCAAGCGGTTTCGATATCAAATCCTGTTTTGCCTAACGAGTCGCTCAACCCCTTTGGCGGGTCAGGGCATGAGCTGCGAAGGTATCCACAGCACCAGTTGCGGGAACAGAGTGATCAGCAACAATACCACCACATTGGCGGCCAGGAACGGCAGGGCGCCGCGGAAAATCGTGCCGATGCGCAATCCGGAAACCGATAGCCCACCTCACTTCATGAACCTATGATCCATTCATGGTCCGGGTCATTATGAAATAACCATTTTCTTTTTGGACCGGCCATAACATTCAGGTAATAGAGATCGTAACCGTGCGGCGCACCCACCGGGTGGTAGCCTTCGGGCACCATCACGACGTCGTTGTCGGTTACGGTCATGGTTTCATCCAGGCTGCGATCATCGGTATAAACTCGCTGAAACGCGAATCCCTGAGGTGGATTGAGACGGTGGTAATAGGTCTCTTCGAGACGCGTTTCCTCTGACCCGCGTTCTTCATCGTGCTTGTGCGGCGGATAACTGGACCAATTGCCGCCGGGCGTCAGGACCTCGCAGACCAGTAAGCGCTCGGCGCTCGCGTTGCCGAAAAGGATGTTGCAGACATGCCGCCGGTTGGCGCCTTCACCGCGGGTATCGTACTCGCAGTCATCCGGCTTGATCAACCGGGCGGGAAATTTGCCGAGGGCCGGCGCCCTGCACACCGCGAGCTCGAGATCGGTGACGGCTTCGACGAGGAAACTTTCATTGGGCGGAAGGTACAGCGCATAAGGCGCTTGCTCGTCGAATACCGATGACCGGCCGCCAAGACCCTGCCACGACTCGTTTTCGGTGCTGATGTTGGCTTTGCCGGCAAGGACGACGAGACAGACTTCCGTACCGGCACTGGTATCTTTCAGGCACATGCCTTTTTCGAGCTTGAATGCCTCAAATCCGACGTATTCCCATCCCGCCAACTCGGGGTCGACACACTGAATTCGCCCCCTTTCATCGGGCGCTGTAGATTGCGACAACAATTTAGACATTTGTTTCGGCCTTCTGTCTGGAATGCAAAGAGTTAATTTGTTTAGCGTAAGGAACACATATTCTATACCTCTGGGCAACGCTGCGGAATGGAACCAGGCCCGGCGGAAAGAGTTTGGCCGGAGAAATCGATACGATTGAATTTTTCAAAACCGATTCGCTAAACCGCGCAGGAGGTTTGACAACCGGGGCAACTGAACGCCGGTTAGCCCGGTCATGAAGAGAAATCACACAGGCTGACCACGGTCTGTTCCGGGGTTCGCTTGCGGCTGACCTGTCCGATGTTAGCCGCCGAGGGATAGCCGGCGTCATGCAGTTCCGCCAACAGGTCCGCACAGTGATTTTCCGTCACCGCCAACAACAATCCGCCACAGGTTTGCGGATCGAACAAGGGTTGAATCTCCGGGGCGAACAGATCCTGTGAAGCTGCCAGCACACGGCGGGCATTGGCGATATTCCCAGCCTGCAAGCTGCTCTCCAGCCCACGCCGATAGCAGTCCGCAACCCCGTTGAGCAGGGGGACTGCGGGGCCATTGAGTTGCGCCTGCAGGTCCGAACCGTCGAGCATTTCGGCCAGGTGCCCGAGCAGGCCAAAACCGGTGACATCGGTTGCCGCCCGCAGTTCATGCCGGCGGGCGATGCCGGCCGCTGTCGCATTACTCAACAACATGTTGCGCACCGTCCCGGTAATCCACTCACCCTTGGCCAGGCCCTGCTGGTGCGCGGCGAACAGCACTCCACTCCCCAGGGGCTTGCACAACACCAGGCAGTCGCCGTGGGCCAGAAGGTTCTTTCCCAGCGCCCGGTCAGTCACCAGGCCATTTACCGTGAAGCCCACCGCCAATTCCGGCCCCTCCAGGGTGTGGCCACCGATCAACCGCGCCCCTTCGCGGGACAGTTCATGTACTGCCCCGGCCAGAATCTGGTAGAGGTCGGCGGCCTGAATACCGGGCCGCGCGTAGGGCAGGGTCACATGGGCCAGCACCGAATGGGGCTGAGCGCCCATGGCGTGTAAATCGCCAAGAGCATGTAACATGGCCAGGCGGCCCATCAGCCAGGGGTCATCGATCAACTCGCGCAGCACATCCACACTCTGGAACAGGTCGGCTTGTGGCGGTAGGGCAACCGCCGCCGCATCATCCGCCAGCAACTGCAGATCAACAATGCCCGGGAAATTGCTGGAGAGCTCGGCCAGTACTTCCCGCAGCGGGTCTGCCGGCAGTTTGGCGCCGCAGCCACCACATTGCATGGGTGATTTCTCCCTTGGCGGTTCAGGCATGCGCCGCGGCAAGTTGACAAATTGTTTCATGAACCTGGTGTCGATGTGGTTTTTCCAGCGCCAAACCCACGAGCCGGAAGCTCTGAACAAACCCCGCTCGGCAACCGCACTGCGGTCTCCCAAAGACAACATCGACAAGTAGCGGCGTTGGGGAACATGCCCTCGCAATGGTTGTTGTTGCAGATACGCAGCCAAATTGCGAGCCAGCACTGGTGCTTGCCGCACAGCATAGACTCCCGCCTTGGGCCTGGGGTGGGCTACCTGGGTGGCCACATCCCCCACCGCAAACAGGTGGTCGTGATGCAGCAGTTGCAGGGTGTCACGCACCAGCAGAAAGCCCGCGCCGTCACAGGCCAGGCCTGCAGCCGAAAGCCACGGTTCGGCCTCGGCGGATGTGCACCAGAACAGTTCGTCAAAGGCGATCACGGCGCCGCCGGCAAGGCTTAGCCGCCCTTCCCCGACCTGTGTAACCAAGCTTTGTTCAACGATTTTCACTGCATGCCGCAAACACCGGGAACGCACGGTTTCGCGGGTAGAATGGGCGTACGTTTCCAACAAATCTTGCCCGCAAACCAGGGTGATTTCCACCTCGGCAGAGCCCAGTTTGTGGCGCATGGCCAGCGCCAGTTCCACACTGCCTGCCCCACCCCCTACCACCACCAAACGTGGAGGCCGGCCGGCGGGTGCGGCCAATACCTGTTGTTCCACGGCTTTCCAGCGATGGTAAAACCCATGTACCGGTTTCACCGGCACGGCGTGGTTGCTGGCCCCGGCAACATCCCGCCAACAGGGCTGTGAGCCGATATCCAGGGACAGAACGTCAAAGGCAAGCGCCGGCCTGCCGTGCAGATGCAGGCGCTGCCGGTTCAGGTCAAGGTCCTGTGCCCTGGCGGCAATAAATCGCACCCCCAGCCGCGCACAGTAGCGCCGCAGATCTATGTGCGCCTGCCCGTGGCTGTAATGACCTGCAATCAGGCCCGGCAGCATACCGGAATACGGCGTGTAGTCATCCAGGCTCACCAGCGTGATGCGACAGCCGGGAACAGGACGCATTGCCAGCATCCGCAGCGCCAGCACATGGGTGTGGCCTCCCCCGGCCAGCACCAGGTCCCTGCGCCATCGCTGGTTAAGCCGCATATCGCACCAGGCCGCTAACCCGCATTGGGCGACCCTCCCCGTCGAGGACGGGCGCCCGAGGAGACTGATGGCATTTCAATGGATTCACTGCCTGTTCATCATCGGCTGCCGGAAAGCGTGCGAGCTTGTTCCATGATCGCGGCGCGCTTGCCGCGGCCCAGCACGTTCCCTGTCCGCTGCCTTATCTGATATTCGTACATGGGGTCATAGTATTGCAGCAGCAGGGGTTCTATCCATTGCCGGTGGCCAGACAAGTCGCCGGATACCCGTTGTTGCTGAAATGCATCGGCCAGTTTTTCATCAAGCTGCTGATACAGCAGCCCTCCCAGTCGCTTCCTCAGCTTGAGCAGGCCCCGACGCAGCGTATTCTCGTGCTGCGCCGGGCCATCCCCGGCGTAAGTTTTGGCAAAACGCCCGCCGAGATCAATA
This sequence comes from Halieaceae bacterium, assembly GCA_026710905.1. Lineage (GTDB taxonomy): Bacteria > Pseudomonadota > Gammaproteobacteria > Pseudomonadales > Halieaceae > JAPOQD01. The sequence continues at coordinate 857 of JAPOQD010000105.1, read as the reverse complement.
ACGTAGTCCTCAATCACCACCTCAACGCGCTTACGCAATTCTTCCTCGATCACCAGCATGGGCGCATTGTGCATGCACTGGCGCAACTCCCCGGGTAGGGACAGGCGGCCGATGAGATGACCTTCGTCCTCCACGAAGAACGTCCGCCGGCCAGCGGCAGTTCTCTTCAGCAGGGCTATGCTCAAGGCGTTTTCAAAATCGATCTGGGTTGGTTGATCCCGCAACAGCCCGCCAAAGGCGGAACCCCGATGCCGGGCCAGGCCCTCCAGGTCAACTGCTTCCTGCAGTGCGCTGATCACTCGGGTTTTTCCAGCGCCGGCCTTACCGGAAATCAGGATCAGGCGGGATTTGGTCAGGCTTTGGGGCAGTTCTTCCAATAGAAAGCGGCGCATCGCCTTGTAGCCACCGAGCACCCGGGGATAGTCCACCCCAGCCTCTCGCAACCAGGCTTGCACGATTTCCGAACGCAGACCACCGCGAAAGCAATACAGGTAACCGCCGGGGTTCTTCCCCGCGAACGCCATCCAGGCGAACAAGCGCTGCTGCTTCCGCTCCCCCGCCACCAGGGAATTCCCCAACTCCAGTGCGGATTGTTGACCCGCCTGCTGATAACGGATACCGACCTGGTGACGCTCGGCGTCCGTCATCAGCGGCAGATTCACAGCCGTGGGAAAGGCGCCGCGGGCAAATTCCAGCGGAGCGCGGGTATCCAGCAATGGCGTATCGCTGACCAGCAACTGCCGGTAGTCATCACTATCCCGGTGGCTAGCCCGCATATCTCACCAACGTTCGTCGCGAGGGCGTTGCAGCGCCGCTGTGGCGGGGCGCACGGACGGAAAGACGCTGAAGGCATAGTT
>JAPOQD010000171.1 GCA_026710905.1 Halieaceae bacterium | reverse complement strand
TGCCTGATTGCCGGTGGCGGTTGTGAGAAATCCCACTCGCTATGCCCACCGGTTTACATCACCGGAAGATGGAATTCACCGTTGGGGGAAAGAGGGGTGAAAGTGCCGGTGGATTGCAATCTACTGTTGGAAACAACACTACTGAGCGGTCCGATACCGATCGAACTGAGCAACCTGTCGAATCTGGAGTGGTTGCGGTTGGATCTCAACCAACTGAGTGGTCAGATACCGACTGAACTGGATAACCTGTCGAACTTGGAGTGGTTGCAGTTGGATTCCAACCAACTGAGTGGCCCGATACCGGCTGAACTGAGCAACCTGCAGTGGTTGCGGTTGGATCACAACCAACTGAGCGGACCGATACCCGTCGAACTGAGCAACCTTCCGAACTTGAAGATGTTGTCCTTGCACACTACCCCACTGGGCGGTCCGATACCGGTCGAACTGGGCAAGCTGTCGAAATTGGAGCTTTTGTTCTTGAGCGCCAACCAACTGAGTGGTCCGATACCAGCTGAACTGGGCAACCTATCGAACTTGGAGAGATTGGTCTTGAGTGCAAACCAGCTGAGTGGTCCGATACCGGCCGAACTGGGCAAGCTGTCGAACTTGGAGGCGTTGGCTTTGAATTTCAATCAGCTGAGCGGTCCGATACCCGTCGAACTGGGCAACCTGTCGAAACTGGAGCTGTTGTGGCTGTATAACAACAAACTGAGCGGCTGCATACCTTCAAAGTTACGCCAGGTAGTCGACCTCCATACGGATGAACTTCCAGATTGCAAGGACTGATAAGCTTTTGGACAGGAAAGAGTTCCAGCGTGTGGCCGGATCAAGCTTGGGAACTGGGTTGGATACCGGCAGGTCAGCGGCTGATCACGAAAACCAGGTTGCCGAACTCCTCCTCCGGACCGGGCTCGGGGCCGGCTTGCTCCCAACAGTCGGAAAAATGAAAGCTGCGGCAGCGCCCACCCGCGCTGCGGATAAAGTCCAGCATTTCGCGGGCCGCGTATTCGCGATGGTGGAAGTGGGCATCCCAATTGCCATCGGCGGCGGGGAATACCTGCTGGGGATTGTGCCCGGCTTCAAGCATGCGCAGGTTTGCCCGGCTGAGAAAGTTCGGGGTAGTCAAATAGAGGACGCCCGCCGGGCTGAGCAGCGCCATAAGCGCCTCCAGTAATTCGACGGGATTGACCACCAGGTGCTCAAGCACCTCCGCCAGCACCACCACATCGAAACCGCCCGGTTCAAGCCCACCCGCGCAGAGGGAGCCGGGCTGCTCAAGATTGACCTCATGAAATGCCGATGCACCGCTGACGGCAAGGCTGCGTTGCCGGGTAAAGCCGGGGTAATCCGCTGCGCTTGGCCGGTCCGCCACCGCAAAATGCAGATCGGGCCAAAGCCGCAGATAAAAGCCGGAGAACTCCGATACCCCGAATTCCAGAAGCCGTGGCTGCCGGTGCTCGGAAAGCAACCGGCCCAGCCCGTTGAACTGTTCCTGAAAACGTTTGCGGTGCACAGCCGCGTATTCCGCCTGGCCGATCACCAACTCACGCCCCTGCTCGAACAGTTCCGTCCAGACCCGGTCGAAGTCGCCCTCGGGCAGGAACGCACCGCGGCGCAGGTCCGCTTCCAGCAAGGGATCCCGCTGCTCACGGTACCACCCCATTTGCTCCGTTCCGGCCAGATGAAATCCGCCACGGGCGCGCTGGTACTCTTTACTGGCGCGCATTTCCCGGAGTACCCCGGCCGCGGAAAGGCGCCCTGTCCGCAAGCCTTGCAGATAGGATTTCAGGCCCTCCTTATCCGCTTTCCGGCCCAGCACCAGCTCATAGGCGAGTTGCAGAAACTCGGTCAGTTCAGATTCCGGGGGAGTGGTTTTACCGGGTTGCCAGGGAAAGCGAAGCCTACGCATAGCGCCGGGATGCTATCACCGACCCCTTTTTTTGGTAATGGCCTGCTTGCCCCCTCAAGACAGTTTTGCGGCAATGATAAGTGCGGCAAGGCCCGCTCCCTGAATCCACAGGGCTCGGTACAAGTCGGCCTTGGTGGCCAGGTGTTCAATTCTGGTCTTACTACTCTGATTGATGGCTTCGGTGATGGCTTCAGCCTGGTCAGCAGCGAATCGGGTTTTTTGCAGCGCTTGAATAGTCGCTTGAGTGTCAATTGCATGCGCCATGGGTAACCCCCCTGAGAGTAGTATTGGCTATCGCCAACGCCTTTCCTCAAGTATAGCCAAGATGCTCGCCTTGTCTATTTTTTCTCATTGAGCGGCGCCCGTTGCCGCCACGATTAACCGCTACAGGCAAACGCTTATGGCTAGCTCATGGATTGCACAAGGGTTAGGATTAGCGCCTTTCTGTTTCCTCGAAGGACGGGACAAGGACAGGGGCGCCGCCCGCCTTGCCCCGATTTGAATGCGGCTACCGGCTCTATTCTCCCTGTTTTTTCTGTCTGCCCTGGGCGCCCGGCTGGCCCTGCACAGTGACGGTTATAGTTCCGTCTGGCCGGCGCTGGGGTCGGATTTCCTCTGGGCGCTGCTGCTGGCCCTGGTTTCACTCGGTTTCCACTGGCTGCTGTCCGCCCTGCTGTTGCTGCTGTGGGTGGTTCTGTATCTGGGCAATTTGGGGTTCATTCAGGCCATGGGCGCGGCAATCGACTTGCGTGACCTCGGTTACCTGCTTGATGCCGAATTCCTTCGTGGAACCCTTGGTGGCGGCCTCTGGCCCCAGCTTGGCGCCGGTTTTTTGGCCATCATCGCCATTGTGCTTCTGGCGCGCTGGTGTTGGCGCCTGCCGCCATCGCGCTGGAGTCTCGGACAGCGCTGCGCCACGGCTGCCGTGGTGGCCGCGCTGCTGTTGTTTCAGGCCTGGAATACCGCCATTCCCAAGTGGAGCAACAGTGGTCTGGTCAGCTTGTACCTGGACGCCATTTTCTCTGGCCGCAGCGCGGAGAATTCGCCGCTGGGGAGGGTGGCCTTGCAGCCATCGGCAAGTGAGCCCGGGCGGCGGCAGTTGCAACTGGGTATGGCCAGGAATGTCATACTGATTGTGGTGGAAGGCGTTCACGGCGCCTATCTGCCGCAGGTGGCTTCCCGCTACGGTGAAACTCCGCCCGTGATGATGACACGCACTGGCCGCTGGGCGGAACGCGGTTGGCTGGCGCCGGATTTCCTGCTGCACGCCCGCCAGACCAACCGCGGGTTGTACGCGATGCTCTGCGGCGACTATCCCATGCTGGACGGCGGCTATCCCAAACCCATGCAAATTCTCCATGCAAAGACGGCAGCCGGCGCCTGTCTGCCCAATATACTTGCCCGGCATGGCTACCGGACGGTGTTTATGCAGGCTGCTGATTTGAAGTTCATGTCCAAGGGCGTGATCATGCCGCACCTGGGCTTTCGGCAGGTACTGGGCAAGCAGAGTTTTCCGCAGCGTGCGATAAAGACCGCCAGCCCGTTTTTGTGGGGACCGGGTGATCAGGCGTTTTATGAGCAGAGCCTGACGCGCATCGAGTCCCTGCACAGTAGCAAGCAACCTTTCTTCGCCACCCTGCTGACAGTGGGAACGCATCATCCCTACGCGGTAACGGCAGCAGATATTGAAGAATTCGGCGGCCCCCGCAATGCGGCTGTGGCGGTGGCGGATCGGGCTGTCGATGGTTTTTTACAGCAGTTGCAGGCCCGCGGCATTCTCGATGACACCCTGGTCATGGTGACCAGCGATGAGTCCCACGGTATTCCCGGCCACTGGCTGGGCAATAATTGGGGACTGTTGTTCGCCCTGGCCCCCGACCTGGCAGGCAGTGTTGCCGGGGAAGTATTCAGCACCATGGATATCCCCAACAGCATCCTCGACTACCTGGGCCTGTTTCCCGGACAACAGACCCACTTGGGTCGCTCCCTGTTTCGACAGCATGACCAGGCCCGCACCCTCATGTTTTCCGATTGGATGGTGAAAATGCTCGACCGGGATGGCCGGATACATCACTGTGCCAGACGGATCATCAGCGATGGCTCAGGGCTGGCAGAGAGATGCCAGACAATATCATCGCCCAGCGGGCGGCTGTTTGAACGCGACTATGTATCGCTGCAAGGGGACTTTGCTCCACGGTACCATTTTTTTCGGGAGCAGCTCTTGAACTCGCTGCACCGGTTCCGTGACATCATGGATTGGCAGTTACTGGCGGCGGCAGCGGAGATGGACCTGGGGCAGCCCGGGAACAGGCCGGCGCTCACCCGCCACAAGATTCTGGTAACAGCAGATTCCCAGTTGACCGTAGACTTTTCCCTTGTACATGAGGGTGTTAGCCCGGATCTTGCACCAAGCTTCGTCGGGAGGGCGTTGCAGCGCCGCTGTGGCGGAGCGCACGGACGGAAAGACGCTGAAGGCATAGATGTCGCTATGTCCAAGCAGCTTGAAGGAGTACGCCCCCCCACAGCGAGTGATTCGGCGGCCGCAGCAGAAGCTTGGTGCGATATGCGGGCTGGGCAAAGGCTTCAGCTTGAAATGAGAACGGATGACGCCGCCGGGCAAACCGGCGCCTTCCCCAATCTGCTGCTGCCGGATCTTGAGCCCGGGGATTCCCTGCGGGTACGTTATGAGACGCCCAACTATGGCGCCGCCATGGAAACCGAACTGACGCTGCATCGGCTCAGCCCACCCGGTTCCGGGCGCTTGCAACTGAAAAACTACCGCTATGCCCTGCAACCACTGGAGAGCGGCACTGAGTACGGGCCGCGTGTTCAGGTGGAATCCGCCAACCCCCTGCTGGCGGCCACCGAGTTCGGGCTGCAGTGGCCGGCCGATGGGCCGGGCCGGATGCAGCCTTTGCCTGTTGCCCATGCCGCCGGGGCAACTGCCCAATTGGGAGAGCAGGGCGGAATGTGCGAGGCGCGTGAATTTTCCACCATCGAGACGCGTATCATCTGGTCCTTCCTGGTGTACTTTGACCGTTCGGTGAAGCCCGCCGGTCTCGCCTACTGGGCCCAGTGGGTTTCCGACTACCGGTTCAGAGCCCAGAACAATCGCGCCCGCCAGGGCATTGCCCCGCTGTCTACAGCTACCATGCTTGGTGAGCCGGTATTCAGGGACCTGGACCGAATGTTTGCTGAATCCGATGAGTACTCGCGAAAATTCGGCGATCTCGATACCGGGCAACGGGTCGCCGCCCTGTACAGGCAATTGTTCGAATCCACGCCCGGGGCCGAGGCAATACAGCGCTACAGCACCGCCTTGCATTCGGGCGCCCAGTCGCTGCAGGAAATCGCCATGGATATGCTGGCCTCAGCAGATGCCGGTCAACGCTCCAATCTGGAGGAGCGCCTGCGGGAAGTGCGTGAGCACGTTACCCGTGCCGAAAACCTCTGTAGCAGCCCGCAACGGTCTGCCTCTGGCCAGTGACCGGGAAGCATCTACCCGGATATGGCGTCAGTGTTCATCGCGAAGGCGTTGCAGCGCAGCTGTGGCAGGGCGCACGGTCTGAAAGACGCTGAAGACATAGTTGACACTATGATGTGTGGGTCGCACATGTGCGACCCGCTATCCACCAGCGCCTGAATGACCACTGGTGGGCCCTGTGCCCCTACAGAAATTGTGGGAACCTGTAGTATCTATGTTTGCAAGTAGTTGGATTTCAGCGATAGAGAAAGGCTCCGATGACAGGTTGAAGGGGTCGTGGTTGCGAACCTGTTGCCGCGGTCAGGCGTTCCTTTCACGCCGCGTTGTGGGCCGGCACCGGCACGTGATCCAGTTGC
>JAPOQD010000170.1 GCA_026710905.1 Halieaceae bacterium | reverse complement strand
GCCCACAACGCGGCGTGAAAGGAACGCCTGACCGCGGCAACAGGTTCGCAACCACGACCCCTTCAACCTGTCATCGGAGCCTTTCTCTATCGCTGAAATCCAACTACTTGCAAACATAGATACTACAGACTAAAATTGGCGGGACGCTTTTCGATATTGGCCCGTACGGCTTCAATCTGGTTGGGAGAACCGAGCACCAATTCCTGTTCCTCGGATTCCATGAGCAGTCCTGCCTCTGCCGAAAGGTAGCCGGACGCGTTGAACATGCGCTTGTCGGCGCGAATCGCCGCCGGGTTTCTGCCGGCAATTTCCCGGGCAAGTTCCAATGCGTGTGCATAGGGATCGTCCACTACCCGTGTGACAAAACCGTATTCCTGCGCCTGCTCGGCAGTAAAAATGCGCCCGGTATAGGTCAATTCACGAATCACATCGTCTCGGGCCAGATGACGCATGAGTTGTGTGCCGGCCATGTCCGGAACCAGACCCCAGCGAATTTCCATGATCGACATGCGGGTGTCGGGAGCGGCATAGCGGATATCCGCTCCCAGGCAGACTTGAAAACCGGCGCCGAATACTACGCCGTGCAGCGCGGCAATAACCGGCACCGGCAGCTCGCGCCACACGTAAGCTGCATATTGCGGCTTGTTGGAAATACCGTGGGTACGTTCGGTCAGTCGGCCCGCTACGGAAACTGCCTTCGCCTGCTCACCTGGCGGGCCTGCCGGGGCGGAGAAATTGGCCACGTCCAGTCCCGCGCAAAACGCCCTGCCCTGCCCCGACAACACCACCGCCCGCACCTGTTCATCCCGATGCAGGGCTTGACCCGCTTCGACGATGGCGTCGAACATCCTGCTATCCAGGGCGTTCATTTTCTCACTGCGCGCCAGGCGTACATCCGCCACGCCATCCTCTACTGAAATTTCCACACGATCCGACATGCGACCTCCTCCTGTTGCTGACTGATTGCTTGGAAACAAGACCGGGTTCACCGGCCTGGATATCAGGCCAGCAAGCCCTGGCTGATGATCATTTTGCGCACCTCGGTGGTGCCGGCGCCAATTTCGAGCAACTTGTTGCCCCGGTACAAACGGTTGGCCTCGGTCTCCCAGAGGTAGCCGACGCCGCCGTGAATTTGCAACATCTCGTCCAGCACCTTGTTGCACATGTTGGCGGCATACATCACCGCCGCCGCTGTTTGCATATGGATACGGCCATGGCCCGCCGCTTCGGGACCGGCCGCAGCGGATGCCGCCAGCACCTGGTAGATAAAAACCTTCATGGTTTCAATCCAGGTATACATATCCGCCAGTTTGGCTTGCACCATCTGGAAATTGGCGATGGGCTGGCCGAATTGCTCACGGGTTTTGGCCCACTCCACCGATAGTTCCAGGGCTCTTTCCGCCATGCCCAGGCTGATCGGCGCGGCCACGGCGCGCTCGTAGTCCAGGCCGCTCATCACCACCTTTACCCCCTGGTTTTCCGTGCCGACCAGATTGCTCCGCGGCACCCACACATCCTCCAGCGCCAACTCCGCGGTCTGGCTGCCACGAAAGCCCATCTTGATCAGTTTCCGGGCAGTGCTGAACCCAGGGCTGTCGGTTTCAACCACAAACGCGGAAATTCCCTGGTTTCCCGCCGCCGGGTCCGTCCTGGCGTACAACAGGACGATATCCGCCACCGGACCGTTGGTGATATACATCTTCCTGCCATTGAGAAGGTAACCGTCACCCTCGCGCCTGGCGGTGCTGCGCATGGAACCCAAGGCGTCGGAACCCGCGCCCGGTTCGGTCAGGCCCAGGGCGCCGATCAATTCACCGCTGCACAGACCCGGCAGGTATTTTTCGCGGACCCACTCGGAACCGTTCTGGAAAATATTGTTCGCACACAGGTTGTCATGGGCTAACCAACTCAGGGCCATGGCGTGATTCCAGCGCGCCAAAGCCTGGGCGATCAAACCGGCCGACAGCAGGTCCATGCCGACACCGCCATAACGGGGGTCCACGGTAACCCCGAGCATGCCCAACTCACCCATTTCCCGGAAAGCATGTTGTGGCCACCACTCTTCCTCGTCCATGCGCTGCGCCAACGGATAGAGCTGTTCACGAGCATATTTGTCGGCGTGGTCCAGCAGTTGTTGCTGCTCCGCATCCAGTTGGAATTGCTTGCCGTCACTCATTTCACTTGTCTCCAGCAGCTTACTGCCCGCAGATCTCAGGCAGCCGGTTCAATCTCCAGGATCGGTTCGGCGGCGCCGAGTTGGTCTCCCGCGGCAGCCCGAATGCGGATCACCCGGCCGGCAATCGGCGCCGCGATAGCCTGCTGCATTTTCATGGCCTCCAGTATTGCAACGGTATCACCTGCACTGACACTGTCGCCTTCCGCCACCGGCAAGCTCAACAATACTCCGTGCATGGGCGCCGCCACCAGGCCGCCGGCGTCCTGCTCGCCGGTTGCCGCAGCGGTTGCCACCAGGTTAGTCACTTGCAAGGTACCTGAGCCGGTAAACGCCAGGTGCAGGGTCTGCTCATCCTGTGCATGGTAGAGCACACTGACCACGCGTTGATTCACCTCCAGGCGAGCTCGGCCCGCGGCCATGGACAGGAGGCTGATGTCAGCGAGTTCAAGACCCAGGCCGACCCGGTAGCGGGAAGCTGCTTGAGGCTGCACCCGGAGGGTTTGCAGTTCGCCATCCATGTTGTAGCGGTACACACTTTACAGGTCACCGGCGCTGGACCAGTCCAACAGTTCGCGGTTGACATCAACAGCCTCGCTGCAGGCTTGCTCGCGGCCCAGCAAATACTGCAAGACAGCAGCCACGGCGTAATCCAGCGGCGGCTGCGCGCTGTTCTGGTAGCCCCCGGGCCAGGTTTCCCCGATAAAAGCGGTAGTGGCGCTACCGGCAACGAAGTTCGATTGCTGCAGTACATCCAGCAGGAAGTCACGGTTGGTAGCCACACCAAACAGGGCGGTATCACGCAGGGCCGCTACCAGGCGTTGCCGGGCTTGCTCCCGATTGGCTCCGTGGGCAATGATCTTGGCCACCAGGGGGTCGTAGAACGGCGCGATTTCAACGCCACTGACCACGCCGCTATCCACCCGAATGCCGTCACCTTCAGGAGCTTGCCAGTGCAGCACAGGCCCCGCGGCGGGCAGAAAATCCATTTGCGCATCTTCCGCATACAAGCGCACTTCCATGGCGTGTCCGCGCAGCACGATATCCGCCTGCTGTAACTTCAAGGCCTCACCCTGCGCTACCGCCAGTTGCAGCGCCACCAGGTCAAGGCCGGTAACCAGTTCCGTTACCGGATGCTCCACCTGCAGGCGGGTATTCATCTCCAGGAAGTAGAACTCACCACTGGCGTCCAACAGGAACTCCACGGTGCCGGCGCCGACATAATCAACCGCACAGGCTGCCGCCACCGCGGCATCGCCCATACGCTCACGCAGTTCCGGATTGAGCTGGGGACCGGGTGATTCCTCCACCACTTTCTGGTGGCGGCGCTGCACCGAGCAATCGCGCTCGCCGAGATGCAGCACCTGGCCATGCTGGTCGGCAAACACCTGGATTTCCACATGGCGGGCCTGGGGGGTGGCGGGCTCGAGAAGCAATGCCCCCGAGCCAAAGGCGTTTTCCGCTTCAGACCGAGCCAGGGCGATGGCGGAAGCCAGTTCTTCGGCCCGTTGCACCAGGCGCATGCCACGGCCGCCACCACCGGCCGCCGCCTTGACCAACAGGGGAAAACCCACCTCACTTGCCTCGGCAATCATCCGCTCATCAGACTGTTCCTCTCCCTGGTAACCGGGCACACAGGGCACCCCCGCGGCAATCATGGCGCGCTTGGCCAGCGCCTTGTCAGCCATGATTTCAATCGCTTCTGGAGATGGGCCGACGAAGATCAAACCCGCAGCGGCGCAGGCTCTGGCAAACCCGGCATTTTCCGAGAGCAAGCCGTAACCGGGGTGGATGGCCTGGGCGCCGCTGTCCTGGGCCGCCCGCAGGATATTCTCCACCACCAGGTAGGATTCCCCAACCGGAGCCGGTCCCACCGGCACGGCGTCATCAGCCATGCGCACATGCAGCGCAGCGGCATCGGCCTCCGAATACACTGCCACAGTACGTATGCCCAGAGATTTACAGGTGCGCATTACGCGCACGGCAATTTCACCACGGTTGGCCACCAGCAAACAGGAGATGGGGGTTCGAGATTGCATCCGTTACATTCTGGCCACGCCGAAGCTATTGGCTTGCAGTTTACGCCGCCGGGCTTCGAGACAGGTGGACAGCGCAAATCCCAACACCTTGCGGGAATCCCGGGGATCAATCACGGCATGGCTGAGATTGCGTCCTGCGGAATAAAATGCGCTCTGCTGGCCGTTAAAGTGCTCGATGATACGCTGTTCCTGGCGCGCCAGGTCCTCCCGGTCCAGCGGCTGACCCTTGCGCTGTGCCGCAACCTCGGCTACCTGGCTCATGGTCCTGGCGGCCTGCTCCCCACCCATCACATGACTGGCCGCGTTGGGCCAGGCAAACAGGAAGTCGGGTTCATAGGAGAAACCGCACATTCCGTAATTGCCGGCGCCGAAGCTGGCGCCGACGTACAGGGTCAGCTTGGGAACCCGAACATTGGCGACTGCCTGGATCATTTTGGCGCCGTGTTTGATCATGCCGGCCTGCTCGTGCTCGGTACCCACCATGTAGCCGGTTATGTTGTTGAGAAAGATCAGCGGTGTTTGCGATTGATCGGCCAGTTGGAAGAACTGCGCCGCCTTGTTGGCGCCATGGGTATCGATGGGTCCGTTGTTGCCGATGATGGCGCAGTGAATTCCCATGATGGCGGCGTGAACGCAGACCGTGGAAACACCAAAGCCGGGTTTGAACTCTTCAAAATCCGAACCATCCACCAGACGCGCCAGCAATTCCCGAACATCGTAGGCAATACGGTAGTCTACCGGGACCAACCCGGCGATTTGGTCCGCGGGGTAGCGAGGCGGGTCGTAAGATGGCGCCGCGACAGTGGTAACGGACCGGTTCCAGTGCAGATTCCCCACCACCCTGCGGGCGATGGCGATCCCTTCGGCGTCGTCCTCGGCCAGGTACTCGACCAGCCCGGAAACGGTGGCGTGCATTTCGCTGCCCCCCAGTTCCCGTTCCTCCGCCACCTCGCCGGTGGCCGCCTTGACCAGGGCAGCCCCCGCCAGGGCCGCCAGGCCATTATTCCTGACGCCGATGACGTAGTCTGACATACCCGGCATATAGGCGCCGCCGGCCGTGGAAGGTCCGTGCAATACCGTGATCACCGGCAACCCGCGGGCGGAAAACCAGGCCAGGTTGCGAAATACGGCCCCGGCGCCGATCCAGCTTTCCACCTCGAATTCCATCAGGTTGGCGCCGGCGCTTTCCACCAGGTGAATCAGCGGCAACTTTTGGCGCAGGGCGATTTTTTGAATGCTCAAGGCAGTATCCACCGTCTTCAAGCTGTAGGACCCGGCGCGGATACCGGAATCGTCCGCCCAGACCATGCAGCGCACGCCGCGTACGAAACCGATACCTGCAATCATACTGGCGCCGGGCACGCTGCTCGCCGGGTCGGTGTCCTCCAGCAGATAATTGGCCAGCGAGTGCAGCCGCAGAAACGGCATTCCCGGGTCCAGCAAACGCTCGATACGCTCATGGGGAGGAATCTGCTTGCGCTTTTCAAACACCGGCAGGCGTTTATTGGACACTTCCAGCGCCCGCCCCTCCAGCGCCCGAAGTTCCCCCACCAGGGCCAGCATGGCCTCGCGGTTGTCCTTGAAGGTGTCGGATGAAATAGAAATTCTGGACTGGAATACGGGCATGGAAACCTGTCTTGGGTCTGGCAGAGGCAGATACTAACGTAATCGCCAGCGAAAATAAGCACTGGCCCACATTTAACACCAGGGGGCGCAATGCCCACACCAAGGCCGCGAGTGCGAGGCTGTTTTTCCGTTCCGAGCTGGTCAACCAGGCAGTCCATCCCGCGGCCTTCCCTGGCTTCGGATCCTCAAAAAACAGATCCAATACAGCCCCATGCTCTCGACTGCGTACTACTCGATCCAGGCTTCTGTGAAATCCCAGTCAGTGCTGCGACGCGCCGAAAGCCTTATTGATGTTTATCACTTTCATGGCGGTAAATTCTTCCAGGCCCTCTTTACCCCATTCTACGCCGATACCCGACTGCTTTGCCGGTGGAAAAGGGATATTCGGGCCGAAAGCACAGTGCTGATTAATCCAGACCGTACCGCTTTCGATCCGGGCGGCGACTTGCCGAGCCCTGTTCATGTCAGAGGACCAAACAGATCCTCCAAGGCCATATGGCGAGTTGTTGGCGCGCTCAATCACCTCGTCAAGATCACGGTATTTGATAATCGGCAAGATCGGCCCAAAGGGCTCTTCATCCACCACGGCAGCGCCGTCCTCGATATCTCGCACTACTGTTAAAGGTACGATATATCCGGGTTGATCAGGAATATCACCACCGGCAATGATGGCACCGTTGTTGCGGGCGTCTTCCATGTAACGGCAGATTTTCTGGTATTGCGCCTTGTTCTGCACGGGGCCGAACTGAGTTTCAGGATCAGCGCCATCTCCAACCACGGCGCATTGCGCCATTCCTGCAAGTTGGCTACACAAGTCATCGTAAACGCTTTCATGCACATACAGACGCTTCAGGGAGATACAAACCTGGCCACTATTGAGGAAAGCTGCGCCAAAAATGCCGGCAGCCACCTGTCTGGGGTCCACGTCGTCGAGCACGATGGCGGCATCGTTGCCGCCCAATTCCAGGGTCAGACGCTTCAGGGAACTGGCGGCGTTTTTCATGATGGCCTTGCCGGTAGAGGTGGATCCGGTGAAGGACACCTTGGCGATATCCGGATGATTGGTCAGATGGGGGCCGAGGTCATTGTTGTCAGTAATCACGTTGACCACACCGGCAGGAAAGATATCCCTGACGATTTCACTCAATACCAGTGTGGTTAGCGGTGTAGTCGGCGCTGGCTTGAGTATCAGGGTATTACCGGCCAGCAGGGCGGGCGCCATCTTGTATACAGAAATCAAAAATGGAAAATTCCAGGGCATGATGGCGGCGACCACGCCGAGGGGGCGGCGGTGAATCTCGATACATTGTTCCGTACTGTCCTCCCGCACTTCAACGTCGAGGGTCTGTTCCGCAAAATAGCGGCAAAACATTTCCGCAAAGCCTACCTCGGCTGCGGCCTGTGCTCGTGGTTTACCCTGCTCGCCGATCAGTACTTCGGTGATCCGTTCCGCACTGGCGTGAATGGCGTCGGCGGTTTGCCTGAGATTGGCTTGACGTTCGCTCAAGGCTGTCCGGCTCCAGCCGGCGAAAGCGCGTTTGGCTGCGGCGACTGCTTGCTCCAATTGGCGGCGGCTTGCGAGCGGGCAATGGGCGAACACGGTTTCGTTGGCGGGATTGATCACCTCCATGTCGCGGTCGCCGGGCACTCCCTGTCCGTCAATCAGCAAGTAATAGTTGGTCATGGAATATTCATCCGCCATATTTTACGTAAGTATTACTTTCATGATGAATCCTCATTTTGAACTCCATGTATTGATGTATTGACTCGGGAGAGTTCCTCCACCATTGCTTCCCGCATCCTGAACTTCTGAATCTTGCCGGTAACCGTCATTGGAAACTCGTCGACGAAGCGGACCCGGCTGGGCGCCTTGAAACGGGCGATACGCTCCCGGCACCAGGCCATGATTTCCTCTTCTTCAAGGTCGCTGTCATCGCGAGTTGCTATCCAGGCGCAGACTTGCTCCCCATATTTCGGGTCGGGAATCCCGAATACATGCGCATCCAGCACCTGTTCATGACTGCATATCAAGTCTTCGACCTCGCGCGGGTAGATGTTCTCACCGCCGCGAATAATCATGTCTTTTATACGCCCAACCACTTCAACGTAGCCTTGCGCATCCATGATCCCCAGGTCGCCGGAATGCAACCAGCCATCTGCATCAATGGCCTCCCCTGTTTGCCGCTCATCGCCCCAGTAGCCCTGCATTACCGCGTATCCGCGACAGCATATTTCCCCCTTGACGCCAACCGGCGCCACCGCGCCGGTATCATCCACGATCTTGATCTCCAACCGTGGAGCGGGTCGGCCCACACTGCCAACCCGCTGTTCAATAGGGTCCGTATCGGTGGTCATGTGGTTGACAGGGCTGCACTCGGTTTGTCCATAGGCGATAAGTACATCGCGCATGTGCATATCCCGGATCACGCGCTTCATCACTTCGGTCGGACAGGGCGCGCCAGCCATGATGCCGGTGCGCAGGGAAGCAAGATCGAACTGATCGAAATCCGGCAGATTCAGCATGGCGATGAACATTGTCGGAACGCCGTGCAGGGCGGTGCAGCGCTGTTGCGCCACTACCCGCAAAGTCGCCGAGGGTTCAAAGGCGGCCTGCGGGAATACCGCGGTGGCTCCATGAGTGATACAGGCCAGGTTACCCAGCACCATGCCGAAGCAATGGTAGAGCGGCACCGGTATGCACAATTTATCCTGTTCGGTGAGGCGCATACCTGAACCGGTAAACCGGGCATTGTTGAGAATATTGTGATGGCTCAGGGTGGCGCCCTTGGGAGAGCCGGTGGTGCCGCTGGTGAACTGAATATTGATCGGGTCCTCACAATGCAATGTTGCCTGCCTGACAGCCAGCGAGCGGCGTTCTTGCCCCGATATGGGCTGGCACAGGCCGCTAAAACCATGCATGCCGGTACCAGGATTCTTCCCCAGGCTGATGACATGCCGCAAGTGCGGTATTTTTACCGATTCAAGCCGGCCAGGCCGGCAGTACTCCAGTTCGGGAGCCAATTGGCGCAGCATTTTCAGGTAGTCGAGGTCGCGAAAACACTCGGCCAGGACCAACACCTTGCATTCCACCTTGTTCAGGGCGTACTCCAACTCGTGGACCCGATAGGCGGGATTGATGCAAACCAGAATTGCCCCGATCTTGGCTGTGGCGAACTGGGTCAAACACCACTCGTAACAGTTGGGGGACCAGATTCCCACCCGGTCACCGGTTTCGATTCCAATGCCGAGAAGGCCGGCGGCAAGGCGCTCGACCTGCTCCCGGTATTCGGCATAGGAAAACTCAATACCCTGGTGATCAACAATCAATCCGGGTGTGTCGGGAAAGCGCTCACAGACCTGATCAAAAGCAGTGCCGATGGTGAGCCGCAGCAACTCCTGATCAGCCGTACCGCTGTAGATACTGTGAGTGAGCACCGTTTCCGTTTTTTCCACGGTCGATTGTTGCAAGGGTTTTCCTCCAGTTAGAGTGCTGAATTACCACTTGTATCCAACGGTCACCCCCCACCAACGCGGCGCACCATAATAACTTTCCGCCAAGCCGAAACCGCCACCGGAAGCCGGCGCCGCTAGGTCGAACACCATGGTCCGGTATTCCTCATCGGTGAGATTATCGATGAAAGCCGCAACATCCCATCGTCCGTTGCCACTACTGTAGGAGACCCTGGCATTTACCAGAGTATAAGACTGTTCCGCACCCACCGGCGAGTTTTTCAACTGAAAGAAGTGGTCGTCCAGATAATTGAAGTCGGCCTGCACCGCCAGGCTTCCCCCCAGCGCCGGCCATTCATACCTGACCAGGCCATTAGCGGTCCATTCCGGGGTCATAACGGCAGTGCGGTCAACCATTTCACCGCTGGGGAGGCGATAGGCGTCATCGACAGTATTGTCTATATAGGCAACACCAAACACCAGGTCGAGACCTTCAGCAGGAGCCAGCAACAACTCGACCTCCCCACCCTTGACCTCTGCATCCGTATTAAACACAAATGTGGTCAGCCCCTCCAGGCTAAACGCCTGATAGTCCTTGTAATCGTAGTAGTACGCGGCGGCATTGACGCGTACCAGATCATTGGAGGCCTTCCACTTGAGGCCTGTTTCATAGGCATGCAGCGTTTCCTCATCAAACCGCATATCCTCGGGGCCGCCGGTTGTCGGGTCGCCATCATAAAAGTCAGTCGCATCCAGGGGGGCATTATAGCCGCCGCCCTTGATACCGCGGTTATAACTCCAGTACACCAGCGCATTGTCACTGACATGCCAATCGAGGCTCAACTTGGCGGTAATCAGGTCATCATCCATGCTGGCCTCGCCCGGGTCACCTTCAACCAGCGGGTAACCAAACGCCGTACCGCCCGGGTCATTGGTAACGAGTCCGGAATTGTAGGTGAACAGGGCGCCGCCAATGCCAAGAAAATCCGTGTTGACCACATCGCTGGAGCGCGGGTTGGCGAACTCCGCCGCATACTGAATGAAGCTGCTCTCCTTCTCTTCATTAGTCCACCGCAAACCGGCAATCAGGGTAAATTTTTCCGTCAGGTCATACTCCACCTGTCCAAAAACCGCCAGGGACTCCGTCGCTGACGAAAACGGATTGAACAGTCCGATGTTGGTCCCGCCGAGGCCAAAACCGGGAAATGCCGCGCCGAAATAATTTCCTGCTGCCCCGCCGTTTTCAAAATCCCCTTCAATGTCGAGATAGTACAGCCCGACCACCCAGCGCATGCCCCCGGTCTCTCCCGCAGCGCGAATTTCCTGGGAGAACTGATCCATATCACTCTTCAGGTAGAAGGCGAAAAAATCGTTGGGGGAAGCGTCGGAATCTTCCAGATAATCCTTCTTCAACGAGAAGAAATCTGTAACGGAGACAAGTTCAAAGTTGTTGAAGCTCCAGCGCAAATTGCTGGTAATACCGCGCGTCTCCAAATCGTTGTGGCCGATCAGGTTGTATTCTCCCGAGTGTACGTCGTCACTCGAATCACGATAGGAGGATGCCAGCGAATCACCTGTGCCCTGCAGGTCCAGGCCGCTATGGTATTCACCCAGGCCAGTGGCTGCATTCTGCCGCGCCGCGCTGTGTTTGAAGAAACCGGTATCAATGGTCTGTTCCGCCGCGCGTGCACTCAACAGCCAGACTGCGTCCTCCCCAAGCTGCCATTGCAGGTGTGCGCGCCAGGCCCAGTCATCGCCATTGTTGAGATCCTTGCCGATACGGTTGTCCACGTAACCATCGTGTTCGTTCTTGACAAACGAGACCCTGCCCGCCAGATCATCAGAGATCGGACCACCGAGCGCAGCTTCCAATTTGATCTGATCATAATCGGCATAGGTCAGGTCAACATGACCCGACGCTTCCCGTGAGGGCTTTCTGGTGAGGTAATGCGCAAGTCCGCCGGTAGCGTTACGCCCGAACAAGGTTCCCTGGGGCCCTCGCAGAATTTCCACGCGCTCAATATCGAAAAGTTGGAAACCGGCGCCCGAGGCGATGCTGATATAGGCTTCATCCAGGTACACGGCAACCGGGGATTCCTGATGATCGCCAGAGAAATCATTCTGACCAACCCCCCGGATACTCATGAAGTACGCCGAGGGGCCGTTGGGCTGAATGGTGGTTACCCCAGGCGACTGCGCCGAAACTTGCTGAGCGTTGTCATAACCGAGCTGCCTGAGTTGGTCCCCACCGTAAGCGCTCAAGGCAATACTGACATCCTGCACACTCTGGGCGCGTTTTTGGGCGGTGACGATCACCTCCTCCATGATCTGAGCGTGGCCGGGTGCTGCGCTCAACAGGAAGGCCATAACCACATAAGGAAGATTTCGCGGTAGATTAGTTGCCAGCATGACTACACCTCACAGGTCGATTAGGAATTCGAGTAGTTATCAAAATTATGTCGAACGGCCTAATTATGTCAATAGTACTAAATAAGTCAATAGTACTATTTGATTTTTTTCATTTCCCGAGAGATTTCCTGTTAAACTGGCTCTGTACAGGATGTTTGCACCGCCTGTCGGCCGCAACTCCGACCCGTACCGCAAAGCTTACGGAGGTCATCGTGCCCGCCGGAACAAAGAAAACCGCGGAATATACCCTACGGCGCAGTCAATCCGACAAAGGCCAACTCACCTCACTGTCAATCCTGTTGGCGGCCGAGAAATTACTGATTAATCAGGGCTACCATAATTTTTCCCTGCGCAAGGTAGCCAGCGCCGCAGGCTTGACACTGGGTAACCTTCAATACCATTTCCCCAATAAGGATTTACTGATAAAGGCAATGCTCAACAACTGCATTCAGCGCTACCTGGATGACTTCGACAGGATCAGAGCCGCGGCTGGGCGTGACCCGGAGGCGCAGTTCAAGGCCATAATCGCCGATGTAATACGCGACCTCAGCCGCAAGCAGACCACCCAGTTTTTTCCCGAATTGTGGTCCTTGTCCAATCACGACGATCACGCCATTGAGTTCATGGATGAAATGTATGGAAAGTATCGTCAGATCTTGGTCGAGGTCATAACGCAGATGAATCCCACTCTCAGCAGGGACCAATTGACCAGACTGGCCGTCTTTATTTCCTCCTCCATAGAAGGCCACACCATGTTCGTCGGTTACAGCAAGCCCTGGAACAAGGAAACAGAAAATATCATTGTCATGGCGACCCAGTCGTTCCTGTGGCTGATTTATTCGGGAGATATACCCGAATAGTGCCGCTTTTTATCTCCCAATCTCCTGGCGAGACCCGATGCCCGAACTGATTTCCACGGGTATGGCGCTCGCCTTTGTCTGGCTGTTCGGCAGCGCCGCCTGGCATAAATTTTCAGCGTTGGATTGGTATGCGGGATTGCTGCAAAGCTGGGGAGTTGAAAGGATACCAATGCGCCCGGCCATCCGGGCGGTTGCGGCAGTCGAGTTGATGGTGGCGCTAGGCCTGCTCCTGCCTCAGCTACGCAACGTGGCGCTGTTACTGGCCGCGCTGCTGCTACTCGCCTATGCCGTGATGATGGCGCTGCAACTGGCACGCGGGAAGGCAAGTCTCCGTTGCGGTTGCGCCGGGCCCGCCTCTGCCGTCAGCATCAGCCCAAGCCTCGTTATGCGTAACCTGCTATGCGCCGGTGTGGCCATTCTGGCAAGCATACCCGGCGCGGCCATGGCCTGGAGCCCAGGCTCCGCCAGCGCCAGTCTGTTGCTCGGCGTGTTCCTGGTCATCGTCTATGCGGCTACTGAGCGCATGATCGGCAATGCCCAGCATTTCACGGAGTAGCCTGGAAAATTTGTTCGACGACAGGCTACGGGCCGCGAACTACAGCCGTGGGGTCTTGACGGCAGTACGGCCCGGTTGTATGTGGACTGGTCTTTTCAGGATGGGTCTGCTTCCACATCAGTCACCTCGCTGTTCTGTTTCAGGTATTCCTGAATGGATGCCACATTACGCTCCTTGGCCTCAAACAGGCTTTCAAGGTGTTCCCTGGTGTTGACAATGCCCATTGAGGCGACCTTGCCCTGCTCGTCAATCAACACAGCATAGGGTAATTGCGATACCCCATAGGACTTGCCCAGCAGCTCGGACAGCAAGTAGGGGAATTCTCCCAGGCCCTTGCTTTCAACGTAGGCCCGGTGGTTCAGGTCGATGCCATCACTGGCCAGCATGGCCCGCAGCCAGCCGGACTCCGTCCTGGCCGCGGATTTGAATACCGGTATCAACTCGTTGCATACCGGACAATCAGGTGATACAAAAAACAGCAACTGGGATTTTCCCGGTACAGGCGCACCCACCTGCACCGTCTCACCCCGCAAGGTTTCCAAGCTAAGCAGTGGGGCATCTTCTCCGACCCGGAGCACCCGGTTGGTCAACAGGGCGCCTGCGGGCGCCACCCGCTCATGGAGCACACCGATTTGGCGGGCCAGGGCCAGGTTCATCACCACCACGATGATCAGCCCGGCCCACAGGGCGATATTCGAGGCTACCAACCAATCCATTATCCAGTCCCGGCCGGGCTTGTGTGATTGTGGCCTGCGATAAAAAACAGTTCGCCCCTGACCGTGGGCTTGGCCAGGTGTGGGAAACGGGTATTGGCTGGGGTATTGGTTGCGTGCATGACAGCGCTCCTCGAACCGGATTGGCGCAACTTAGTCAATCCCGGCGGCGCCTGCAAGTTTTCCGTACCGAAGCCGGGCACATCGCGGCTGTGGGCGCGGGCAATGTTGCAGGGAAAGGTACTCTGCCGAACTTATATAGGTCTATTGACATATAATATTTCCAGGTTCAGACTAAGTTACTGGAATTATCCGACCGAGACGAGTGGGGAAAACACTGATGCCGAAGCTGGCGATAGTTGCAACAATTACAGTCTGTCTGGCCATCGGCGGAGTTGTCATAAGCCCAAATTCCCAAGCTGAACTGATCGCGGAACCCATTCCGAGCGTGCTGCAACTGCCCGCCGCTTACCCTGACAGCTTGCTGTTCGTTCACGACACGAACTTTGACGCACTCATAGCGGGACGAATTGTGCTGGTGGATGTGGCGGCGACTACCCGTAATTATCTTGGTGCGCTGGATGCTGCGCAGTTCGCCAGTTTCGTCGAATCGCGACGCAAAGGGGAACTGTATGTTACCGAGACTTTCTATTCCAGGGGTACCCGGGGCAAACGCACCGATCTCCTGACCATCCATGACAAATCCAGCCTGGCGCCAATAGCGGAGTTGGAACTGCCGGGAGGCAAACGCGCCCTTGTCGTTTCCCACCGCTATACCCTGCAGCTCGTTGATAACGATCAATTTCTGCTGGTCTACAACTTTACCCCGGCCGCCTCGGTCACCGTAATCGACATCGATCAGCGCGCGATCCTCAACGAACTCCCCATTCCCGGCTGCGGGCTCATCTATCCCAGCGGCCGGAGAGGCTTTTCATCATTATGTTCAAACGGCTCCCTTTACACGGTGCAGTTCGATGAACAAGGTGAGCCGCTCTCTCAGTACAGATTGCCACCGTTCTTCAATGTGGATGAAGACCCGCTGTTCGACAAGCCGGTCTACTCAGACGGCAGAGCCTGGTTCGCGAGCTTCAAAGGCGGCCTGCAGGCTGTGGACTTTTCAAAGCAGATACCGGAGATCGGCGATCGCTGGTCCTTGCTGAGTCCCGAGGACAGAGAGGAGAACTGGCGCCCTGGAGGCTGGCAAATCGCCACATTGAGTGACCAGGGTCTGCTCCATGTGCTCATGCATCCACAGGGATTCGATGGCAGCCACAAGTCCGGTGGTTCCGAAGTCTGGGTGTTTGACCTCGCCGGCAGGCAACGCCTGAAGAGAATTCGGTTGCGGGAATGGGGAGTATCCATCGAAGTTACACGGGGAGAAGAACCGTACCTGGTGGTTACCAATGGAGAGATGCAACTCGATATTTACGCTGCACAGTCCGGCAACTGGTTAAAAACCATTGGCGGAGTAGCCGCCACTCCATTCAACCTGCACGCCAGGAGGTAATTATGCTCACCACAATACAAACTTTCGCCCCAGCCGATCTGCAAGTGGTACTGGCGAGCCCTGACAGTAAGGGTCCCGATGCGTCAAAACCGGGGGGTGTCCACCTTGAAATGGCTTGATGAAGTCACCATGCAATCGTCGAGGCAGCTTACCCGGCGAACTTCACGGCGACATTTGTTGACTCGCCTGGGGATTCTGCTGGTGGGCGGCAGCAGCTTGCCGCTGCTTCCGGTCGCCCGCGCCACCGGCAATGCTGGCGGATACCCGGGAGTGGCTGCGCAAAGCACGGGTAATCCGGCAGACCCGGGGGACCCCACCGATTGCAATTACTGGCGCTACTGTGCAATCGACGGTTACCTGTGTTCCTGCTGCGGCGGTACGCAAAATAGCTGCCCGCCCGGCACCGAGATGTCACCTCTGACCTGGATAGGCACCTGCCGAAACCCCGCGGACGGTATTCATTACATCATTTCATACAATGATTGCTGTGGGAAAACCAGTTGTGGTCGATGTTTGTGTAATCGCAACGAGGGCGACAAACCACTCTATCGCGCCCAGTCCAATAACGATACCAACTGGTGCCTGGGCACGCAGAGTAGTGTGTATACCTGCTCCACCGCGGTCATTCTTGGTGTTGCCAGTGGTCAGGAGAATGAATAGAAGCCGACTACTGAAACTGTCACTGCTGGCGAGTCTGTTCCTGATACCGGAAGTCAATGCCGCCGGCGATGGGCCGAAACAACCGGGCGCACCCGCCTGGCAACGCTGCGCAGTCTGTCACCTGGCCGGCGCTGAGGGTATACCCGGCGCATACCCACCCCTGAAAGGCCGTGTCGCCACCATCGCAAGCAGTGATCTCGGCAGGAAATACCTGGTCGCCGTAGTGGGCCTGGGCCTGGCCGGGCGTATCTCGATCGACGGTGTACTCTACCAGGGCGTCATGCCGGCACAGGCTTCCACCCAGGATGTTCAGGGCATTGCCGATGTATTGAATTACACTATCGAGGTTATTGACGCCACTGGTGTCGAGGCCAATTGGCGGCCGTTCAGCGCCGAAGAAGTTCAAACCATCCTTGGCAATGGAGACCTCAAGACAATCCAGGACAGCGCCAGGCTGCGCAGCCAGCTGTTCGGGCGACAGTAGCATGACGCCGCGGATGGTTGGATATCTCACCGAATACCGCAGGCGCCTGGTCTTGCTTTGCCTTAGCCTCCTATCCATGGCAATCCTTGCCGAACAGCCGAGGCCGGCAGGAAACTATATGCTGCACTGCCAGGGATGCCATCGGGCTGATGGCTCCGGGATAGTGGGTAGCGTGCCCCCGTTGAAGAACCTGCCGGGTAGTGTTCTCGCTACAGCCGTCGGCCGGGAATTTCTGGTTCAGGCGCCAGGTTCTTCCCAGTCGTCTTTAAGTGATGCCGAGTTGGCGGAGTTGCTGAACTGGATTCTGTTCAATTTCAGCGAAGTAGAGCTACCAAAATCTTTTTCACCATATACAGCGGGGGAAGTCGGCCGCATCCGCGCCAACCCGGTAGTGGACATCGGAAAACTTCGTCAACAAGTCTTGCCAGGTTCTCCAGATGTCTCCACACCGGCAATTGAGGATAGCCATGCTTCTCATTGACGATTGACCTGCAACATCAATTTATGCAAGACGGCGAAGGGCGATAAAAAGCTTCAAAACGCTCCGGCCATACCTATCAACGGGATCGCCCCGGCCGCTCCAGTCGTCCCTACCATTCCCTCCATGTGCTAAACTGCGCGGCACTTCGCAGTATCCACGAGTTTGACTAGCCAAACATGACACCTGCCATTGGGGCCGCTACCCGCATTCCCCGGGACAGCCATTCGGTATCGCGCAAAAACATCAGTGACAATGCACTGAAGGTGATCCACCGCTTGCGTAGCAAAGGGCACCAGGCCCTCCTGGTAGGTGGGGCCGTGCGCGACCTGCTCCTGGGAAATCAACCCAAGGACTTCGATGTAGCTACCGACGCCACTCCCGAGAAAGTCCACTCCCTGTTTGGAAATTCCCGCATTATTGGCCGCCGTTTCCGCATTGTTCATGTGCGTTTCGGCCGGGAGCTCATCGAAGTCACCACCTTTCGCGGACATCACGACGCCAGTGATGAACGGCAAGATTCCTCTCAGGGTTCGCACCATTCAACCCAGGGAGTTCTACTGCGGGATAATGTTTTCGGCAGCCTTGAGGAAGATGCGATTCGCCGTGACTTCACGGTAAATGCGCTGTACTACAACGTGGATGACTTTAGCCTGTTCGATCACGTTGATGGCCTCGTGGATCTGCAGCAGCGGCAACTCCGTATTATCGGTGATGCCGAGCAACGCTACCGGGAGGATCCGGTGCGCATGCTGAGAGCCATTCGGTTCTCCGCCAAACTGGACTTCAGCATAGTGCCGGGTACCGCCGCGCCCATTGCTGAGTTGGCCTATCTGCTGGAAGCAATTCCACCCGCCCGACTGTTCGACGAAATGCTCAAATTGTTCATGACCGGTTGCGCACTCCGCACCTTTCGGTTGCTGTGTGACCACGGGCTGATCGAACATTTGTTCCCGGCCACCGCCACGGCGATGGACGACATGCCCTATGCGCGAGCACTGATCGAGGCGGCCATGGACAGCACCGATACGCGCGTTGCCGAGGATAAACCCATTACTCCGGCCTTCCTTTTCGCGGCGCTGCTGTGGCCCCCCACGGTGCAACTCCAGCGGCAACTGGAGGATCGGGGCGTACCGTCCGCCGAGGCCCTGTCCGAGGCCGGGAATACCATTACCAGCGAACAGGTTCATCATCTTTCAATTCCGCGCCGTTTCAGCCATGCCATGTTCGAGATTTGGTCGCTGCAATCGCAGCTGCAGACTCGTACCGGCCGGGGTAGCCAGGCCCTGATGAGACTGCGCCGTTTCCGTGCTGCCTACGATTTTCTGCTACTGCGCGAACAGTCTGGTGAAGACCTGGATGGCCTCGGCAAGGTCTGGACGAAACTTCAGCAGGAACTGCCAGCCGCCGCCGTCAAAACAGAGGCTGAAACCGGCGCCAGACGGAGAGGCCGCCGCCATTACCCATCGCGCAAACCAAGATGACGCTGAGCTATGTCGCCCTGGGCAGCAACCTGGACAACCCCCGGAGGCGGGTGGCTGCCGCACTGGAGGAACTGGCGCAACTTCCCGGCACCCGCTGCCTGGCGAATTCCGCCTGTTATCGTAGTAAGGCGGTCGGTCCAGGCAACCAACCGGATTATATCAATGCGGTGGCGGCCCTCGAAACCAACCGCCCTGCCCTGCAGTTGCTGCGCCTGCTACAGGGTATCGAAGACCGTCATGGCCGCCAGCACCGGCAACGCTGGGGCGCACGCACCCTGGACCTGGATATTCTGCTTTACGGCAACGAAGTCATCGACCATCCGGATTTGCAGGTGCCCCATCCTCGGATACGTCAGCGGGCCTTTGTTCTGCAACCATTATTTGAACTGGCGCCTGGCCTGAGCCTTCCCTGCGGGGCCACGGTTGCTGCATTATTGGCCCGTTGTCCGCGGCGGGGACTACGCAAACTGGCGGGAACCAATTCATCAATGGCCGGTGTCCAGTGACTCAGACAGACCTGACCCGTGTTGTTGACCTGCGGGGACGCACCCCGCCTGGCTTCATCGCCATAGAGGGGCCTATTGGCGTTGGCAAGACCAGCCTCGCCAAACGCCTGGCGGAGACTTTCAACCACCAGACCCTATTGGAAAAGACCGAGGAAAACCCCTTTCTCGAACGTTTTTACCAGAACCGTGGTCAGGCAGCGCTGGCCACCCAGTTGTTCTTCCTGTTCCAGCGAGCGCAGCAAATTCAGGACCTGCGCCAGACCGACCTGTTCGAGCCGGTGCGGGTGGCGGACTTTTTAATCGAGAAGGACCACTTGTTTGCACGCGTGAACCTGGACAGGGAGGAATACAAGATCTATGAGAAGGTCTTCCGGCAACTCACCATTGACGCTCCCAGGCCAGGTCTGGTGATCTATCTGCAGGCGCCTGCCAATGTGCTGCTTGAGCGCATTCACAGGCGCGGTACGGAGTTTGAGCAAAACATCACCCAGACTTACCTGGAAACGCTCAACGAAGTGTACAGCGATTTTTTTCTGTACTACGATGGCGCCCCGCTGCTGATCGTGAATGCTGCCGAAATAGATCTGGTGAACAACGACAGCGATTACCTGCAACTGGTTGACCACATGCTGGATATTCGCAACGGCCGCCACTACTTCAATCCGACCTTCTTTGGCTGACTTTGGCTAACTATGGATAAGACCACCGTATTCACGCTGCAGCGCATGAAGGAAAAAGGCGAGAAATTCTGCTGTATTACCGTCTATGACGCCACTTTCGCCCGGCTGGTCCACGCCGCAGGCGCCGAAACCATGTTGGTGGGTGATTCTTTGGGCATGGTATTGCAAGGTCACGACAGTACTGTGCCGGTGACGCTGGAACATATGGCCTATCACACCGCTTGCGCGGCCCGCGGCAATCGCGGCGCACTGCTGATAGCGGATCTGCCCTTCATGACCTATGCCACTGCGCAGCAAGCCCTGACGGGAGCGACCGCGCTGATGCAGGCCGGGGCGCAGGTAGTGAAAATGGAGGGCGGCGTCTGGCTCAGTGAAACCATCCATATGCTGGTTGAGCGCGGAATTCCGGTGTGCGCTCACCTCGGTCTGACACCGCAATCCGTGAATGTTTTCGGTGGTTTCCGGGTTCAGGGCCGCACCCCGAAGAGCGCCAAGAGTATTTTGGCCGACGCCGCGGAGATACAGGACGCCGGAGCATCCCTGCTGGTTCTGGAGTGTATTCCCAGCGCACTTGCTGCCGATATCAGCGAGAAATTACAGATACCGGTCATCGGAATCGGCGCCGGCCCCGGCACTGATGGGCAGGTACTGGTGCTGCACGACCTGCTCGGTTTGTGCGAGTCTCCTCCCCGTTTCGTCGAAGATTTCATGACCGGCCGTGACAGTATCCCGGCTGCACTGAAAGCCTTTGTCAACGCGGTCAAATCCGGAAGCTACCCAGGTCCGCGACATTGTTACACCGAATAAGCCGCTTGGAGTCCGCGGTCAACCGGTAACAGTTTCTGGTAACAGTTTTCGGCCCTGCCAAGAGAAAAACGCTTCGATTAGTAACAAAAAGGTAGGATTTTTTCCTGTTAGTGCGTTGAACACCCGAATTTGATGGGGCATACTTGCCCTCCGACGGATTGGTATTTTTCACAATCTTGTTCGAAGGTGAGCGGTTTTACTTTGGTCAGGCTTGGATATGCGGACTTACACAAACCGGACAGCACTTCAAAATGCCCTTTTCGAGGCCCGGCAGAAAGGCAACCGGGTTGCCTTTGTCCCCACCATGGGCAATCTCCATCGGGGTCACATCCGTCTGGTGCAAAAGGCGCGGCAACTTGCCGAAACCGTAGTAGTCAGCATCTTTGTAAATCCCATGCAATTCGGTCCGCATGAGGATTTGGCTTCCTACCCCCGCACTCTGGCCGCGGACAAGGAGAAGCTGTTCGCAGAAGGGGTGCAGATTCTCTACACCCCCGAGGAGGAAGAAATTTATCCCCAGGGTCCGACCGCCCAGACCAGGGTGCAGGTACCAGGTCTGGAGGACACCCTCTGTGGCGCCAGCCGTCCTGGCCATTTCACCGGTGTCGCCACGGTAGTCAGCAAGTTTTTCAACATCGTGCGTCCAGACAGCGCAATATTCGGAGAAAAGGATTTCCAGCAGTTGTCGATTATTCGCAAAATGGTCGCCGACCTGTGCATGCCCATCGAGATAGTCAGCGTAGCCACGGTACGCGATGGAGACGGACTTGCCCTGAGTTCACGCAATAGCTTCCTCAGCGCCAGCGAACGCAAGCTTGCCCCACGCCTGAACGAAGTGCTTATGGAAACCCGCGAAGCGATTGCCTGCGGTTTTGACAACTTTCGGGAATTGGAAACCCATGCCTGCCTGGAGTTGGTGCAAGCGGGGTTTGATCTGGACTACTTTCAGATACGCGATGCCCACACCCTGCGCAGAGTCACTGCTGAGACGGAAGAAGTGGCTATTCTGGTCGCGGCCAGACTCGGCAAACCCCGATTGATTGACAATGTGCGCCTTGCACTCAACCCGGTTTCCGATTGGGGGATGCTCTCCGCTTACTGATTTTCCTGTAGTATTGCCCCGCCCTTCTCCGATACGACACTACTCATGGCAGCCATAGCGACTCCGGGCTTTTATCCCGTACCCGAACACCTCAGTACCACCTCCCATATCAGCGAGCAGAACTACCTGGAGATGTACCAGCGCTCGGTGCAGGACCCCGCCGGCTTCTGGGGCGAATTGGCCGGGCAGTTCCTGCACTGGGAGGAGCCATGGGAACAGGTCTGCGAAGGGGACTTCGGCAAAGGTGAAGCCCGCTGGTTTACCGGGGGCAAGCTCAATGTCAGCGTGAACTGCATCGACCGCCACCTGCCGCAGCGGGCGGAGCAAACAGCCCTGTTGTGGGAGGGGGATGAGCCCACGGATTCCAGCAGTATCAGCTACCGGGAATTACACCGCCAGGTCTGTAAGCTGGCCAACGCCCTGCGCAACCGCGGAGTCTCGAAAGGAGACCGGGTTTGCATCTACATGCCGATGATTCCGGAAGCGGCCTACGCCATGCTCGCCTGCACCCGTATCGGGGCTGTGCATTCTGTCGTATTTGGTGGTTTTTCACCGGAGGCGTTGAAAGACCGTATTCTGGATTCCGATTGTCAAACGGTAATCACCGCCGATCAGGGGGTCCGCGGTGGCAAGACTATCCCCCTGAAGAGCAACGTGGACAGCGCTCTTGAGAAGTGTCCCAAGGTGCACACCTGCCTGGTGGTGCAGCGCACCGGGAATCAGGTCGGCTGGTGCGAAGGCCGCGATATCTGGTATCACCAGGCTGTGTCCCAACAAGCCGAACAGAGCGCCGCCGAGCCCATGGACGCGGAAGACCCCTTGTTCATTCTTTATACGTCCGGCTCCACCGGCAAGCCCAAGGGCGTCCTGCACACCACCGGGGGCTACCTGCTGCAAACGGCCGTCTCATTCAAATACGTATTTGATTACCGGGAACAGGAAATCTACTGGTGCACCGCCGATGTGGGCTGGGTGACCGGCCATTCCTATATCGTCTACGGACCGCTGGCCAACGGGGCGACCAGCCTGATGTTCGAGGGGATACCCACCTACCCGGACGCCTCCCGCTTCTGGGAAGTGTGCGACAAGCATCAGGTCAATATCTTCTACACCGCACCCACTGCAATTCGTGCTCTTCACGCCGTGGGCGACGCGGCGGTCAAAAAATGCTCACGTGCCAGCATTCGCCTGCTGGCCAGCGTGGGTGAACCCATCAACCCGGAAGCCTGGGAGTGGTATTACCGGGTGGTTGGGGACTCGCGCTGCCCCATTGTCGACACCTGGTGGCAAACCGAAACCGGCGCCCTGATGATCGCCCCACTACCCGGGGCTACCGGCTTGAAACCAGGCTCGGCCACACGGCCTTTCTTTGGTGTGCAACCCGTGCTTCTGGACCAACAGGGCCAGGAAATCGAAGGCGCGGGGGCCGGCTATCTGGCCATCAAGGCTGCCTGGCCCAGCCAGATTCGCAGCGTTTACGGGGATCACCAACGCATGGTGTCCACCTATTTTTCCAACTATGACGGTTATTACTTTACCGGTGACGGCGCCTCTCGCGATGAGGACGGCTATTTCTGGATCACCGGGCGGGTGGATGACGTGCTCAATGTATCAGGCCATCGCCTGGGCACCGCGGAGCTGGAGAGCGCCCTGGTGTTACACCGGGATATTGCCGAAGCCGCTGTGGTGGGCTTCGCGCACCCGGTCAAGGGTCAGGGCATCTACTGTTATGTCACCCCCATGTTGGGGGTGGAAACCTCGGCGCGGCTGCAGCAGGAATTGGTGGATTTATGCGTCAGGGAAATTGGCCCAATTGCCAAACCGGATTTTATCCAGTGGGCCCCGGCCCTGCCGAAAACTCGGTCCGGCAAGATCATGCGCCGTATCCTGCGCAAGATCGCCGATGAAGAACTGGACAGCCTGGGTGACACTTCCACCCTGGCGGACCCGGCAGTGGTCAAGGACCTGATCGACCGGCGCCGGCGCCAATGAAGGCCATCCGCATCCTCGACGGAGCGCCCCACTTTGTTGAGGAGCCGGCACCGGAAGGAGCAGGGGTCCGGATAAAAATTGCCTCCTCCTCAATATGTGGATCCGACCTGCAACTGTTGAAACAGGGCTGGGTCGAGGGGCGCATACTGGGTCACGAATTTTCAGGCACCACGGGCAACGGCGTAGCGGTTGCCGTACAACCCAACCTGGGTTGTGGCCACTGCAGCTATTGCCGGCAGGGCTATGCCTCCCATTGTGAGGAGGGAACCCGCTACCTGGGCGTCGCCGAGGATGGTGGAATGGCCGAGTACGTACGCGTACCGGAATCGGCCCTGTTCAAACTGCCTTCAGGTATTGATCTGTCCAGCGCCGCGCTGATCGAGCCCCTGGCGGTCGCCGCCCATGCCCTGAACCGCGCCCGCGTGACCGAACACGACCGGGTATTGGTGGTCGGCGCGGGCGCCATCGGGCTGGCCAGCGCAGCCATCCTGTACGGCCGTGGCATGGCCTTTGCTATTTCCGCGCGGCACCCGCACCAACAGGATGCCGCCCACAGGCTGGGCGGCGGGACCGAGCCGGGATACGGCTATGACGTGGTTGTGGATGCGGTGGGCAGCAGTGACAGCCTGTCTGACGCTGTTCAGCGCTGCAAGCCCCTGGGCCGGGTTGTTCTGGTCGGCTCCCTGTGGCGGCCCGCGCAACTGGATATGGGCTTTTGCGGCAGGGAGGTCGAGCTGATTGCCGCCCACACCTATCGGGTTGGCCACCCCCGGGGAGAGTTCCATGAAGCGGGCAATACCCTGGTCAACCACCCCGAGGTCAGCAAGGCCATGATCAGCCACCGTTTCCCCCTGGAAGCCGCCGCCGAGGCCTTTGCCACCGCCGGTGACCGCTCCGGCGGCGCTATCAAGGTGGTATTCGATACTTGAACGGGATGCCGGCGGGCCAGGAGCCTGTGGGGCCCACACGAAAACCGGGGAGAGGTGCTGGCCCTGACAACAAGGGCGAGGCGGCGCCCTACTGATCGCCCATTTGCGCCTTGATCAGGTCGCCGATGGTGCCGGGAGAAGACGTCTCCGTTTCCTGCCCCTTCAACGAATTGACCGCATCGCGTTCTTCCTCCTGGTCCTTGGCCTTGATGGACAGGTACAGGCTGCGGTTCTTGCGGTCGATATTGATGATCTTGGCTTCCACTGTGTCGCCCTGGGAGAGTACAGTGCGGGCGTCTTCTATCCGCTCACGGCTCAGTTCAGCGACTTTCAGATAGGCCTCCACTTCTTCGGCCAATTCGATTACCGCACCCCTGGCGTCCACTTCAATAACCGTTCCGCTGACGATGGCGCCGCGGTCATGTTCTGAGACGTAGTTGTTAAAGGGGTCGTTTTGCAACTGCTTGATGCCCAGGGAGATACGCTCTCGCTCGGCGTCGATGGACAGGATCACGGTCTGGATCTCATCGCCCTTGCTGTAGTTGCGAACCGCCTCTTCGCCGCTTTCGTTCCAGGAAATGTCGGACAGGTGAACCAATCCGTCAATGTTGCCTTCCAGTCCGATGAAAATGCCGAAATCGGTAATCGACTTGATAGTGCCGGTGATCTTGTCGCCCTTGCTGTAGCTGCTGCCAAAAGAGTCCCAGGGATTCTGCTGGCACTGCTTGATGCCCAATGAAATACGGCGGCGCTCTTCATCGATCTCCAGCACCATCACTTCCACTTCCTCACCAATCTGTACGATCCTGGAGGGATGTACGTTCTTGTTGGTCCAATCCATTTCGGAAACGTGAACCAAACCTTCCACACCTTCTTCCAGTTCAGCAAAACAACCATAATCGGTGAGGTTGGTGATACGCGCCATCACCCTTGTGTTGGCCGGATAATGGTTCTTGATTTCTACCCAGGGATCTTCACCCAATTGCTTGAGACCCAGGGAGACACGACTGCGCTCACGGTCAAAGCGGAGGATCCTGACATCGATTTCCTGTCCGACGGTGACGATTTCGTTCGGATGTTTGATGCGCTTCCAGGCCATGTCGGTGATGTGGAGCAAGCCGTCAATACCGCCCAGATCAACGAAGGCGCCGTAATCGGTCAGGTTTTTGACCACGCCCTTGACCGACATGCCTTCCTGCAGGCTCGCCAGCAGGGATTCACGCTCTTCGCTGTTTGCGGCCTCCAATACTGCCCGGCGGGAAACCACCACGTTGTTGCGCTTCTGGTCAAGCTTGATGATTTTGAATTCGAGATCCTTGCCTTCCAGATGCAGGGTATCGTGCAGCGGGCGAACATCCACCAGGGAGCCGGGTAGAAAAGCGCGAATGGTGTCGATATCCACGGTAAAGCCGCCCTTGACCTTTCCATTGATGATGCCCCGGATCACGGAATCGGTTTCGTGGGCAGCCTCCAGTTCTTTCCAGCTTTCGGCGCGCTTGGCCTTTTCACGGGAGAGCCGGGTTTCACCAAAGCCGTCCTCAACCGTTTCCAGCGCCACTTGAACTTCATCGCCGATCTTCAGCATACATTCTCCGCTGGGGTCGACGAATTGGACACGGGGAATGACTCCTTCCGACTTGAGCCCCGCGTGCACGGTGACCCACTCGTTGTCGATATCAATAACGACGCCGGTCACAATGGAGCCGGGTTGCATATCGACAGTTTTAAGGGATTCTTCAAATAGTTCGGCGAAGCTTTCGCTCATGATGCGTTCCTGTCTGGCCGCGCCGCCAGATGGCGCGGAGTAATGGTTGTACGTCTCATTCCAAACCAATACTGGTCAGCGTTCGGAATAGACCCGGTTTACTTCAGCCATGACCTTTGCGAGCACGGCATCAATGGGTGTCGCCGTACTGTCGATAACAACGGCATCGTCAGCAGGCTCCAGTGGGGACAGGGAGCGGGAGCGGTCTCGCTCGTCTCGTTCTTCCATGTCCCTCAAAAGGCGCGCAAAGGTAACATTTTCGCCCAGTGCCAGCAACTGCCGGAAGCGCCTTTGCGCCCGCTCTTCCACACTGGCCACAAGAAAGATTTTCAGGGCCGCCGAAGGGAAAACCACGGTACCCATGTCCCTGCCATCTGCAATCAGGCCCGGCGGCCGCAAAAAATCGCGTTGGCGTTCCAACAGCGCGCGGCGCACCGCGGGCATGGCGCCCACCGCGGAAGCCCCACGGCCGGCCTCCTCGCTGCGAATCACCCGGCTGATATCTTCCCCTTGCAGATACACCGCCACGCTTTCTTCGGCGCTGCGCAGGAATTCAACCTGTAAGTGCCGCGCTATGTCGGCGACCTGCTGATGGTCAGTCAGTTCGACCCCGGCCCGGGCGCAGGCATGGGCGGTGGTCCGGTACAAAGCGCCGCTATCGAGCAGATGCCAACCCAGCAAGTCAGCCAGTCTGGTGGCGATAGCGCCCTTCCCCGCCCCGCTGGGGCCATCGACAGTAATAATGTTAGCCCACATATTTCACCAACGTTCGTCGCGAGGGCGTTGCAGCGCCGCTGTGGCGGGGCGCACGGACGGAAAGACGCTGAAGGCATAGTTGACGCTAT
>JAPOQD010000165.1 GCA_026710905.1 Halieaceae bacterium | reverse complement strand
GATTCACCCACAATTAATTTTTCTTTTTGCGGGGGGGGGCGGGGAGCCACTTGCGGTGGAGGTGATGGGAGTTTGCGCGGCCCCAAAGCAACCGCGACTCATGGAGCATGGTTCCCTGCATGAGCTGATCGGTGAGCCCACCGCCAATACTGCAGTTTCTGTCTCTCAGTATTTCGCAGATCGTGCCATGACGATCGCATCTGCGAGTACTGAGGTTGAAAAAAACATCATCGCCTCTCGAATATTGGGTCTTTGATTAAGGAGCACAAACCGTGACACTTGAACAAAATGCTGCCCGCCTGGCTGACGCGGCGACCTACGCGGACCCTGATGAACTGAATGAGATATTCACGGGATTGCGCCGCAGCGGTCGTATCGTGCTCGCAGAACCGAAGGGAATGAGATCTTTCTGGGCGGTTACCAAAGCGGCAGATGTCCGATTCGTGGAAACGAATCCGGGCAAATTCATCGCCGAGCCGTGGCCGGCAATGTTGATGAAGGATCAGGAGCAGAAGAATACTGAGCTCTTTGGCAGCATCTCGGGTCCATCGACGACGTTGGTCAGTATGGATGGGGAGATTCATCACAAGCATCGCCTGATAGCCCAGGCCTGGTTCATGCCCCACAACGTCAGGAAGCTGATTCCGGAAGTTGATGCCATCGCCCGCACCTATATAGAGAAAATGGCGGCGATGAACGGTGAATGTGACTTTGCCCAGGACATTGCTTTTTGGTATCCGCTCCGTGTGGTCAACTCGATCCTGGGTTTGCCTGAATCTGTTGACGCTGACTTTCTCCGCCTTACACAACTGTCATTTGGTGCAGCTGATCCCAATATTGAGGCGTCGATTGAAAGTCGGTTGGAGCGGTTTGCGCAGTCTCACAGAGAATTCATGTCCATTTTTCACCCGGTTATCGAGGATCGCAGGGCCAATCCCACTGATGATCTGGCCAGTGCCTATTCCAATGCAACCATCGATGGTGAACCACTTGGTGTTGCTGAAACGCTGGGGCTGTTCCTGGTCACCGCGACAGCAGGGCATGACACCACCAGCGCCACGTTGGCCGGTGGCCTTAAAGCGCTGCTTGAGCATCCGGAGCAGTTCAGCAAGCTGCGGGAAAACTTGGATCTTCTGCCGAGTGCCGTCGAAGAATTCTTGAGGTGGGTTGCGCCCGTCAAACATTTCGCCCGCACTGCGACTGAAGATGTTCAGATTGGTGACCAGACAATCGCCAAGGGCGAAAGAGTCGTAGTCTTCTTTGCCTCTGCCTGTCGAGATGAAGAGGTTTTCGATGATCCCTTCGAATTCCGAATCGATCGTGACCCGAACAAACATCTGGCCTTCGGCACGGGACCTCACCTGTGCCTGGGTATGCACCTGGCAAGGCTTGAGATCAAGAGCTTCTTCGAACAACTGCTGCCCAGGTTGAAGAGTGTAGAACTGGCCGGAGAAGCCACCTATTTGCAGGCGAATCTCGTTAGCGGTCTTACCTCGCTACCTGTGAAGTACGAATTCCATGCTGGTTGATCACACAGAGATCGAATGGGAATTCGAAGACAACAAGTACCCCATCAGATTCAGCGTCAATGATCGAAATGCGCAAATCTAAAACCGATCCAGACAGTTAATCTTTAAAATCAGAGGAACGAACACTATGGACTATCTCCCACTAGGCAACACTGGCCTCTATGTTTCACGCTTCTGTTTCGGCGCGATGACGTTCGGCGAATCCTCGCAAAAGGAGGCGGCATGGATTGGCAACGAAGGCCAGGACGCCGCCAGCCGAATGGTGGCGACCTGTCTCGACGCCGGCATCAACTTTTTTGATACGTCCAACGCTTATGGTCATGGCACATCTGAGCGAATGCTGGGCAAAGCCCTTGCGGGTAAGCGCGAAGACGCGATCATCGCGACAAAGGTTTACTTCCCGTCCAGCGGCGATGTCAATCGTCTGGGCGCCAGTCGATTCTCCATCATGCGGGAGGTAGAAGGCAGCCTGGAAAGGCTGGGAACCGACCGCATAGACCTGTACCAGCTTCACCAATGGGATGCATCCACGCCAATCGAAGAGACCCTGCGCGCACTGGATGACTGTGTGAGACAAGGCAAAGTCCGCTATATCGGATTGGCAAACGCCGCTGCGTGGCAGGTCGCCAAAGCCGATGGTGTCGCCCGTCTCCTCGGTACGGAAAGATTCTGCTCGGTACAGGCCTATTACTCCCTGGTGGGTCGGGAGCTTGAGTGGGACATCATCCCTGCCACCAAAGACCTGGGTCTGGGGACCATGATCTGGTCGCCGCTCGCCGCAGGCTACCTGTCTGGAAAGTACACGGGTGACAATACCAGCAAGGGTCGACGGAGCGCCATGGAGTTTCCCCCGGTTGATCTTGAACAGGGTGCCGAAATTATTGCTGTTCTGCGCGAGATCGGCGAGGCACACGAAGGTGCATCACCCAGCCGGGTCGCCATCAGCTGGCTTCTACATCAGGACGGGGTGACCTCGGTGATCATCGGTGCGCGCAATCAGGAGCAATTGGAGGATAACCTCGAAGCCATTGATCTCAATCTGACTGACGATGAGCTCAAGCGGCTGAACAAGGTGAGTGCGCGATTCCCGGTATATCCTGGTTGGATGCCGTCCATGCAGCGAGGCCAGGATTTTGGTGCGGCGCTGGAGCATTCGAAAACTGTCATGAGCTAGATGACTGGGATTTGACCTTGGTTTTATGCGCCATGCCCGTTTCATGCGGTAAGTAAGTCCGAAATGTGGTCAAAAGCAGTTAGATTAGATATTGGCTCTCCGGCGTTTGTTGCGGGGCAAAGCCGAAGGCGGCTCACAGTCGTGATTAAGAAAATTATTCTACTGCTATTTTCAGGTGTGATTGCCAGTTGCGCGCCCGAGCCATCAGGTTTATCGCAACCGAAAACAGAATTGGGCCTTTTGACCTGTGAGTCCATGAATGGCGTGTCGGTGTATTGCGGTTACAGAAACCCTGAAGACCTGGTTCTGGTGCCGGGTGGCGATGCACTGATTGTCAGTGAAATGGGGGGATTCCTGGTGGATTCGCCTGGCAGGTTATCGATGCTGAACCTTGGTAGCGGTGAACGGCAGAGGATCTTGATCGACTGGACCGGTGCAGACGTGACCTGGGGCGATGAGAGTTGTGGGGCGCCTGATGTTGCCGCCTTCAGTCCCCATGGCATTGATCTGATCACCCGGTCTGATGGTCTGCATCAGCTACTGGTCGTCAACCACGGCAAGCGCGAAGCTGTCGAGTTCTTTGAGCTTGACCAGCGGGAAGGTCGCTGGTCTCTCGCCTGGCGCGGCTGTGCCTTGCCGCCCGGCGATCCATATGTCAATGATGTGGCGGCGCTCAAGGATGGTGGCTTTTACGTCACTCACATGTTCAACAAGAGCATGCCGTTTGAGAATGTCATCGAGCGGTTTACCAATGGCGAGAACATCGGCTGGGTGTGGGAATGGCAACGGGACAGCGGCTTTGACAAGCTGGCCGGGTCAGACCTGGTGATACCGAACGGAATTGCGGTCAACGGAGACAACAGCAAGATATACATCAACGACTACCTGGGCAACAGAACCGTCCGCATAGACCGTAGAGCGGGTGAAATTGATGGCTCAGTAGCGGTGCAACAGCCGGACAACGTCACGGTGGATGATGAAGGATATCTCTGGATTGCGTCGCACACACATGATGCCCTGGAACAATCTTGTGATGCAGTGACCCAAGGCCCGTGCCTGTTACCTTATGCGGTGGTTAAAGTGGATCCGGCAAGTATGAAGTTGGAAGTTGTATTCGAGGAAAATGGTCCGCCCATGGGCTATAGCACGGTGGCGCTCAAAGTGGGCGACCAAGTCTTTATGGGTAGCGCCCATGGTGACCGCGTGGCCAGCCGTTCAATTGCAAACTAGTGGTCCATCATCGTTGGGAATACCCATGAATGCGTAACTGCGTTTATAGCGCGAAGAAAGGACACCCATCTCTTCATCGGCAGCGAATGGTGGAAATGATGGATGTCCACTCTTTTTCTTATGTTAGAAATGAAGGGTGTCCCGTATGCCGCCCTGCGCCAACATCGCGCCTCCTGGCGCAACATGAGGGCTAGCCAAACCGTATTTTATAAAGTACTATTTATAGTGTTATTAAAAGTTCTATAGGCTTCAATTCATGGTTAGCATCACAGCAAACGATCTCAAGACCAAAGGCGTATCCGTTCTGGAATCTGCGCTTCGGCAAGACGGGGAAGCAGTGATAACCGTGCGAGGTGAACTCAAGTATGCCGTGCTCGATTTCAATACTTACAACAAACTGCGTGAGTACGAACTGGATATCGCCATTCAAGAAGCTCGCAATGATATAGCGAAAGGCAACTATGAAACCGGGAGCGTTGACGAGCATATGAAACGAGTTCTGGGTTAGTGCCTTGTACGCTGATATATCCGGAAAGCTACATCAGACGCGCCAGAAAGTTCTTGCGAAAACACCCGGAAATACACAATCAATACAGGAAAACGCTCGAACTGTTGGAACTGGACCCCTATCACCCTTCCTTGAGATTGCACAGCCTGGAAGGACGATTAAGGGGTTTGTCTTCGGTTTCAATCAATAGAAGCTATCGGATTGTGTTGGAGCTGGAGATTCGGAATGAAAAGATCATTCTTGTAAACATTGGTGACCATGGCCAGGTTTACTAACCCGAACTCACAGCCGCCCCGCCAATTAAAGGGGTCAGAGCCCTTTAATTTCCTGGTTAACTCCGCCTTCACGATCCGATTAATTAAAGGGCTCTGACCCCTTTAATTTCGTTTCCCCTCTTCTTCCTCTTCTCCCCCGGATGCTGAACGGTGAAGTGGTCACGGCAGTATCCCCCCAGCCCCTTGAATCAAATCGACACGTAGCACAAATCGCGCTATATTCGCACTCTTGAAGATGCGAAAAGAATGAGGATGCCATGGATATCACCAAGGACATATGCCCTCTGACTGAGTTCAAGCGCAACACTGGTCGCTTGATGAACCACCTTAGGGACACGGGCCGCCCCTCCATACTGACCGTCAACGGTAAACCGGCCCTGGTTGTCATGGACGCTCATGCGTGGCAGGAGGCGCAGGAGCAAATTGAATATGACCGCGCTGTCGCTGGAATCAGCAAGGGCTTGGATCAGGCCCGTAAAGGGGAGGGCATCGAGGCTGGAGCCTTCTTCAACAGTCCCGGCTTCAAAGAGGCGTGAAGCGTTATCGGGTGATCATCACACCCTTTGCCGGCGAGAATATTAGAATGGCGTTTGACTGGCTCGAAGCTGAGAGCCCTGTTTACGCAGCCCAGTGGCTGGCAGGAATCAGCCACCGAATTTCCGAACTGGCGACACTGCCCGAGTCCCATGTGATTGCCCCAGAAAGCGATTCCTTTGACTGTGAGATTCGGCAACTTTTGTACGGGCGTGGAACTCCGTGGCGTATCTTCTTCACCATTGAGGGTTCGACGGTACATGTGCTCCATGTCCGGCACGGCAGTCGTGACTACTGGAAGCCCTGAAGGAACAACCCACCCATAGTATTCGTAAAATAATATATAAATATCTACGAAATACTGTTGTAATTACCCCAATTAAAGGGGTCAGAGCCCTTTAATTTCCTGGTTAACTCCGCCTTCACGATCCGATTAATTAAAGGGCTCTGACCCCTTTAATTTCAAATTAGTACCGTTTTGTAGTACCATCACGGCATGAGCTATTCGCGATGTAAAATAGATGGTGCACATCATGAAGAACGCAATGTTGATCAATGGCTACCGGGCCATTATTCATTTCGATCCTGAAATCGACATGTTCCGGGGGGAATTCATCGGCCTGAACGGTGGAGCGGATTTTTATGCCCAGGATATTGCTGGACTTAAGGCAGAAGGCGCCGCCTCCCTGGAGGTATTTCTCGAAATGTGCCGGGAAGACGGGGTCGAGCCGCGCAAGCAATATTCCGGGAAATTCAACGTGCGCATTCCTCCGGACTTGCATGAATCCGTTGTAGCCGCGGCGGTAGCGGAAGGGAAAAGCCTCAACCAGTGGGTCGCTGACGAGTTACGCGCCTGCATCCCGGGCGGTAAGCCGGAATCTCACGCCATCACTGGCGTGAGGAATTGAGGGGACACAAGACGTATTAGAATCCAGGGGGGGTAACTCCTCGCCCCCCTGCTCCGTCCAGGGTTGGGAATTGATGCGCCGGCAGGCGGGTGAGTAGGGGCGAGGCATGCCTCGCCCGTAAGGTGCGGTCCGCGCAATGCTTGCATTTGGCGGCCAGGCTCCCCGAATGTGCGGGCGGCGCATGCGCCGCCCCTTGGCCTGTGGGGGCGTGAGTAGTTACCCAGGGGGAATAAATAATCCCCTCTACTACAGGATTACGTATTGTGGCCACCAGAGTTTCCCGGTACGCACCCACGACGAGGAACTGTATGCGGAGTGGAATATGTGACCTCCCGTTTCTCGTCACATGGTGCGTGAAGCGGGCTTGCCAGGGAACAACACACCCATGGTATTCGTAAAATTATATATAAATATCTACGAAATACTGTTGTAACCACGCATTAAAAGTACTAATATCACGCAAATCGGCAATATCAATCCGTGTTTTCGGGGAGAGTTGTATGGCAACGGAACTCACAGCCGAGCGGACCCTGGCGCAGTTGCTGCAGAGCGCCGCCGATACCTACGCCGAACAGGTCGCCATCGAAGATGACGGCGAAATCATCACCTATACCGAATTGAACCGCCTGCGCCTGCGGGCCGCCGCCGCGTTCCATGCGCGGGGGTTGCGCCGGGGAGATCACATCGCCATCTGGGCTCCCAACAGTTACCACTGGATCGTGGCCGCCATCGGCGCGCAAAGTCTGGGCATCGTGCTGGTGCCGATCAACACCCGCTGGAAAGGCGCCGAAGCCGCCTATGCCCTCAACCGGGGCAGGGCTACCTTGCTGTTCACGGTGGACGAGTTCCTCGGCCAGTGTTATCCGCAAATGCTGGCGGACCAGGACCTCCTCACCCTGCGGCAAACCGTGCTGTTTCAGGGGCAGGCGCCAGGTTGTGAATCCTGGGATGAATTCGTGGCCGCCGGCGCCGGGGTCGATGATGCCGAAGTGAA
This sequence comes from Halieaceae bacterium, assembly GCA_026710905.1. Classification (GTDB taxonomy): domain Bacteria; phylum Pseudomonadota; class Gammaproteobacteria; order Pseudomonadales; family Halieaceae; genus JAPOQD01. Next base: position 7,909 of record JAPOQD010000165.1, on the reverse strand, counting down.
CGCCCTGTCGGCGCAGGTTCAGCCTGGGGACCTGATGGATATCGCCTTCACCTCCGGCACTACCGGTGCGCCCAAGGGCGTCATGGCCGGCCACGGCCAGAATATTCGCATCTATCAAACCTGGTGCGACACGGTGGGCCTGCGCGACGATGACCGCTATATGATCATTGCCCCGTTCTTCCACACTTTCGGTTACAAGGCCGGCTGGCTGGCCTGCATTATCCGTGGAGCCAGCATCTATCCGGCGCCAAGTTTTGACCTGGAGCAGGTGCTGGCCCAGATCGAACGCTGTCGGATCACCGTGTTGCCGGGCGCTCCGACGATCTACCATTCCCTGCTCGCCCATCCCCGCCTGGCTGAGTACGACATCTCCAGCCTGCGCCTGGCCGTTACCGGCGCGGCCCCGGTTCCGGTGGAACTGGTCCACAAGATGCGCAATGTGCTCAAGTTTGAAACGGTGGTGACCGCCTATGGCCTCACAGAGTCCTGCGGTACGGTCAGTATCTGTGAGGCAGATGATCCCCCGGAAGTGATTTCCGCAACCTCCGGCCACGCCATCGCCGGCACCGAACTGCGCATTGTTGACCCACAGGGTAAGGAACTGCCCCGCGATGAGCCCGGCGAGATCTGGGTGCGCGGCTACAATGTCATGCAGGGTTACCTGGATGATCCGGAACAGACGGCCCTCACTATCAACAGCGAAGGCTGGCTGATGACCGGAGATGTGGGTTGGATGAACAGCGACGGCTACATTCAGATCACCGGCCGCCTCAAGGACATGTTCATTGTCGGCGGGTTCAATTGCTACCCGGCTGAAATCGAAAATCTGTTGTGCGGCATGGAACAGGTGGACCAGGCGGCGGTGATCGGTGTGCCGGACGAGCGCATGGGCGAGGTGGCCTGCGCCTGGCTGGTCCCGGCCCCTGGGGCGGTGTTGGACGAGTCAACGGTGATCAGTTGGTGCCGGCGCAACATGGCCAACTACAAGGTGCCCCGGCAAGTGAGGGTGGTGGACAGCCTGCCCACCAACGCCGCGGGCAAAGTATTGAAAAACCAGTTACGGGAACTGGCGGAGTCTACGTGAACGCGATGGCCAGGCCGATTCAGCCGGAACTGGATGAGACCGATCAGCGTATCATTGAGTTGTTGCGTGGTGATGGCCGCCGCTCCTACCGGGCGCTGGCCCGGCAATTGTCGCTCACCGAGAGTACCGTGCGCGCCAGGGTGCGGCGTCTGGAACGCAGTAACGCCATGCGGGTGGTGGCGGTCACCGATTTTGAGGCCGCCGGTTACGAGATGTTGGTGGCCATCGGTGTGCAGGTGGAGGGCCGCCCGCCGCTGGAGGTGGCGGAGGAACTGGCGCAAATCCCGGAAATTTTCTCCGTGAATGTAGTGATCGGCAGTTTTGATATCGAATTGCTGGCCGTGGCCGAGGATCAGGATGCCCTGGGGGAGTTGATTGGCCGGCGTATCGCCTGCTTGCCGGGTGTGTGCCGGCTACTGCCGTCGCTGGCCCTGGAAGTGGTAAAAAACCAACCCGACTGGGTGCCTTTTCATGATTAGTTGGTTGACCCATGCCGCAGGGGCTCACCATGGCCAGCACCCTTCGGGCACGCGGCCCGCCGCCGGTTATGCGGGCGCTGACGGTTTGCGGGTCGCACATGTGCGACCCCTACAGGTGGACACGGCTGCAGCAACGGGGCTCCGAGCATGAGCAAGCGCGCCCTGGACCCGGTGAACCGGCGCATCGTACAGCACCTGTCGCGGGATGCCCGCACCAGTAACCGGCAGATTGCCGCCGAGTTGGGAGTCACCGAGGGCACTGTGCGAGCCCGCATCAAACGCATGCAGGAAGAAAAACTCATCAAAATTACCACTGTCACCAATATCGACCGGATTCGCGGCGCCGCGGTGGCCTACCTGTGGATAGAAGTGGAACGCAGCCATCAGACAGAAGCCCTGGTGCAGCGTTTGGCGGATATGAAGGAAATCGGTTTTGTCGGCGTGATGATAGGCCGCTTTGACATTCTCGCCATCACCATGGTGCGCAACACCGAGCACTTGTCGGAGTTCGTACACCACCGCATCAGCACCCTGCCGGGGGTGCGCCGTACCGAGAGCACCCTGAGCGTGAATTTCATCAAACACGATTACCGTATGGCCCGTATCGTTGCGTAGAGGAAAACCCATGGACAAGACAATGACTGCCCGCGATGTGATCGATGAACTGCATGAAAGTGGCATGACCATCGGCATCGGTAACCCGCGCCGCAAACCCAATGGCCCGTATCGTTGAGTAGAGGAAAACCCATGGACAAGACAATGACTTCCAGCCAGGTGGTCGATCAGCTGGAAGACGGCATGACCATCGGCATCGGCGGCTGGGGCCCGCGCCGCAAGCCCATGGCCCTGGTACGCGAAATTCTTCGCTCGGAGCTGCGCGACCTGACCCTGGTGAGTTACGGCGGCGCCGATGTGGGCATGCTGTGCGCCGCCGGCAAGCTCAGAAAACTGATATTCGCCTTTGTGTCGCTGGACTTCATTCCCCTGGAGCCCTACTTCCGCCAGGCCCGCCAGAGCGGTTCCCTCGAAGTCATGGAGATCGACGAGGGTTTGCTGCTGCTGGGTCTGCGCGCCGCTGCCTGGCGCCTGCCCTATATCCCCACCCAGGTGGGTCTGGGCACGGACATCGTCGACAAGAATCCTGAAATCAAGCTGGTCGACAGCCCCTATGATGAGCGCGAGTGGCTGGCCATGCCGGCCCTGAAGCTGGATGCGGCGCTACTGCACGTGGACCATGCGGACAACCGCGGAGTGTGCCAGATCTCCGGGCCGGACCACTACATGGACGATATGTTCGCCCGCGCCGCAGAGCGTACCTATGTGTCCTGTGACGAACTGGTGGACAGCAGTTATTTTCATGCGCCACAGCAGGCCCGGCTGGTGTTCTGGGAGCGCGCCGTCACCACCGGCGTGGTGCACATACCGGGCGGCGCACATCCCTCCTCCTGCAACCCGCTGTATGGCTTCGATGTGCCCCACTTCAAGGAATATTCCGCCTCGGCCAAACAGGACACCGGGTTCGAGGGGTATGCGCAGCGTTATCTGAAGGGCAGCGAAGCGGACTATCAAGCGGCCGTTGGCGGGCTGGATGCGATCAGAAAATTACCGCTGCCCGTGTATTGAGACGGGCGGCAGCGCGCACGGACGGAAAGACGCTGAAGGCATGGCAGGGGCGGCGCATGCGCCGCCCATATTTGAGGTATGCAGGGATCGGGGGTGCAAGGGTGAACGCCCCGCAAGCGGCGCAAGCCGCGCGGATGAGGGGCTCAAAAGCCCCGGGTTTTTTACAGTAACAAACGACGGGATGAACTATGCAGGCCAAACATGAACACTGACTATACCCTGGCGGAACTCTGTATTTGCGCGGCCGCCGAGACGTTTCGCGGCCAGGGCGAAGTCCTGGCGTCCGGCATGGGCGTGGTGCCGCGCCTGGCGGCCAGCCTCGCCATGCACACCATCAACCCCGACTTGATGATGACCGATTCCGAGTCGTGGATGCTTTCTGCGCCCAATCCCCTGGGGGACCGGGGCGCGGATTTTCAACAGGCCAACGAAACCTGGATGGGATTTTCCCGCATTTTCGACAATGTCTGGAGCGGCCGGCGTCACGCCTTGGTGGGGCCAACCCAGATCGACCGCTTTGGCCAGAGCAACATCTCCGCCCTCGGCGCTGACCACGCCGCGCCCAAGGTCATGCTGCTGGGTTCGCGCGGTTACCCCGGCAACTCCATCTGCCATGACAACAGTTTCTTTTCCCCCGCCCACAACACCAGGCTGTTCGTCGAGGGCGAGTGTGATTTCGTGTCCTCCGTGGGCTATAACCCGCGCCGCCTGCCCAGGGGACACTCTCTGGATGATGTGGCGCTGGGCCTGATCGTCACTGACCTGTGCGTGATGGACTTCGGTGGGCCCAACCACCAGGTCCGGCTGTGCAGCCTGCACCCCGGAATCAGCCTGGAGCAGGTGCGGGAAAATACCGGTTTTCCGGTTGCTGTTTCCGGCGAACCGCCCCTCACCAAGGCGCCGACAAAACAGCAACTGGCGCTGATCGCCGAGTTGGACCCGCACAATCAACGAGCTTCGCAGATTGCCGGCAACCCGCCGGGAGACCGGAGGCGGGCAGCGTGAAGACGCGACTGACCGAACTGCTGGGCTGCCGCTATCCCGTGGTGCAGACCGCCATGGGTTGGGTGGCCGACCCCACCCTGGTGGCCGCTACCGGCAATGCCGGCGGTTTCGGTTTTCTGGCGGGAGCGACCATCCCTCCGGGGGAAATCGAGCGCGATATCCTGCGTGTCAAGGAGCTGACCGGCCAGCCCTTCGGAGTCAACTTCCACTCGTATCAACCCAACGCCGCCGACCTCGTCGAACTGGTAATCCGCCACCGGGTGCGGGCGGTGAGTTACTCCCGCTCCCCCGATGCGCAAATGATCGCAAAACTCAAGGCTGCCGGAGTGGTCTGCATGCCCACCGTGGGTCTGCCCAAACACGCGGTCAAGGCCGTGCAACTGGGCGCCGACGCAGTTACCGTGCAAGGTGGTGAGGGCGGCGGCCATACCGGCGCCATACCCACCACCCTGCTGTTGCCGCAAGTGGTGGCGGCGGTGGGCGGGCAGACGCCGGTGGCCGGGGCCGGCGGTTTCAAGGATGGCGCCGGGCTGGTGGCCGCGCTGGCTTTCGGCGCCGACGGCATCGCCATGGGCACCCGTTTTCTGATGAGCCGGGAAAGCCCGGTGCCACAGGCTACCCTGGAGCGCTATCTGCAATGCCGGGACCCGGCGGTGATTATCCGCTCCACGGCGCTGGACGGCCTGCCCCAACGCATGATCATGAACGAGTTGCTGGAACGGCTGGAACGGGCCGGCCCGCTGCACAAGTTGTGGCTGGCGGTGCGCAACGGTCTGGCCTTCCGCCGGCATACCGGGGCCAGTATTCCCGGTTTGTTGCGGGCGGCGCTGGCGATGCGCAGCGGTGACGGGCTGACCGCGGCCCAGGCCATCATGTCCGCCAACGCGCCGATGATCATTCAACAGGCCATGGTCGACGGGCAGCCGCGGGCCGGGGTTCTGCCCAGCGGCCAGGTGGCCGGGGTCATCGACGAATTACTCAGTTGTGAAGAAATTGTCGGCGGCATTGTCAGCGAGGCCCGGGACCATTTGTCCAGGCTTGCCGAGCATGGCAATAAGGGGGTTGAGACCGCCCGTGAACCCTGACCACACGCAAACCCCTTTTTGTACAACATTGAAGGCCGCCGTTGTGCGGTTGCCGCTGACGTGTGCCGTAGGGGCCCTGTGCCCGGAACTGGTCTTGCGGATACCGGCGGACTGCGGGTCGCACATGTGCGACCCCTACTTGTGAATGCGGTTTGGGCGGTCGGTGACAGCCTGTGAAATTTGACCACACCACGACCCCTTTTTGTGCAACATTGAGGCTCGAATAATGTCACTTCCCTTTACTTGCAGCATCGACAACGGCATCGCCGAAATGATCCTGGATCATCCCCCGGTGAACGCCTTCGACAGCCACGGCTGGTTCGCCATAGCCAGGGAAATCAATGCCCTGGGCCAAAACGACGAGGTGCGGGTCATCATCATCGCCGCGGCCGGGCGCGGCTTTTGCGCCGGGGTGGATATCAAGGAACTGGCCGCCGACCCATCCCGCATCGTCGCGGTAAACCGTGGCAACTACGACACCTTCGAGGCCATTCACCGCAATCCCAAACCGGTGATCATGGGCCTGCACGGCTTTGTGCTGGGCGGTGGTATCGGCATGGCCGGTGCCGCCGATATTCTGCTGTGCGCGGATGACGCCCGCTTCGGGGTGCCGGAAATCGACCGGGGCGCCATGGGCGGGGGCGCTCACCTGCAACGCCTGTTTCCGGTGCAAAAGGTGCGCTACCTGTACTTTACCGGAGAGTTCATCGACGCCGAGGAAGCGTACCGCCTGGGCGCGGTCGAAAAAGTCGTGCCCCGCTCCGGGTTGCTGGAGGCCTGCCGCGAGATTGCCGTCAAAATCGCCGCCAAGTCCCCGGCCATGGTGAAACTGGCCAAGGAGTCTTTGAACGGCATCGAAGACGGCAACCTGGAGGACAAGTACCGCTGGGAGCAGGGCTTTACCTTTGAGGCGTACACCATGGAAGACTCCAGCGAATCCCGCGCCGCCTTTGTGGAAAAACGCGAGGCGAAATTTGATGACTGAGCCCGAAAAAAAGTTTCGGTTGCCGCTGACCCATGCCGTAGGGGCCCTGTGCCCGAAGGGTGCGCCATGGCGAGCACCCTTCGGGCACACGGCACCCTTCGGGCACACGGCCCGGGGCTGGTCGTGCGAACCCCGGCGCACCGCGGGCCGCACCTGTGCGACCCCTACGGGGGATGCGGATTCGGCAGTTGGAGACCGCCGGTGAACCTTGACTACACCCCGGCGCAGCAGGCCCTGCGCAAGGAAGTGCGGAGCTGGCTGGCGGCCAATGTTCCCGCCCGGCCCCTGCAGAGTTTCGACACCGCCGAGGGCTTTCAGCAGCACCGGGACTGGGAGGCGCGCCTCAACGCCGGACGCTGGGGCATGGTGACCTGGCCCGAGGCCTTTGGCGGGCGCGGCTGTGATCTGATCGAGTGGCTGATTTTCGAAGAGGAGTATTACCGGGCCGGAGCCCCGCTGCGGGTCAACCAGAACGGCATTTTCCTGTTGGGGCCAACCCTGATGGAACACGGCAGCGCCGCCCAGCAGGCCCGCTTTCTGCCGAAGATGGCCACCGGTGAGGAAGTCTGGGCGCAGGGCTGGTCGGAGCCCGGCGCCGGCTCGGACATGGCGGCGATTCGCTGCCGGGCCCAGCGCCAGGGCGATGTCTATGTCATCAATGGCCAGAAGACCTGGTCGACGCGGGCCGTCTGGGCCGACTGGTGTTTCGGCCTGTTTCGCAGCGACCCGCAATCGCAGCGCCACCGTGGCCTGAGCTTTATCCTGCTGCCCCTGGACAGCCCCGGCATCACCGTGCGGCCCATCCCCCAGTTGGATCACTTACCGGGCTTCGCCGAGATTTTCTTCGACGATGTATCCGTTCCGGTGGACAACCTGCTCGGTGAAGAGGGCCAGGGCTGGGCCGTGGCCATGGCTACGGCGGGCTTCGAACGCGGCCTGATGCTGCGCTCGCCGGCGCGCTTCCAGGAAACCGCCCGCCGCCTGGTGCAACTGTACCGGGACAATCAGCCCGCCGTGGACCGCGACCCGGCGCTGCACGACGCGGTGCTGCGCGCCTGGCAGGACGCTGAGAGCTACTGCCTGGCTACCTATCGCACCGCCTGCCGTATCAACCGGGGCGGCGCCATCGGGCCCGAGTCCTCCACCAACAAGATTTTCTGGTCGGAACTGGACCAGCGCATGCACGCTACCGCCATGAGCATTCTTGGGGCGCGGGCGGAACTGCTGCCCCATGCGCCGGATGCTGCCGGGCTGGGACGCTGGCTGGAGGGCTGGCTGTTTTCCCAGGCCGGCACCATCTATGCCGGCAGCAACGAAATCCAGCGCAACATTATTGCCGAGCGCATGCTCGGAATGCCGAGATAAGGGGCCGGGCGAATGGATTTCACCTTTACCGAAGAACAGCTTCTGTTGCGGGACACGGCGCGGGATGTTCTGCGCAAGGAAGTGACCACGGAGCGGATTCGGGCGCTGTGGGATACCGATTCCGGCCGCTCCGATGCGTTGTGGGCGCAACTGGCCGAACTGGGCCTGACTTCCCTGCTGGTTCCCGAAGATTGCGGTGGGCAGGGTCTGGACGAAGTGGATTATATTCTGCTGGCGCAGGAATGCGGTTATGTGGCGCTGCCGGAACCGGTGGTGCAGACCG
>JAPOQD010000149.1 GCA_026710905.1 Halieaceae bacterium | reverse complement strand
GTGTTCACAGTTTGCGGTATGCTTCTTCATGCTTTCCAGTCTCCTATCCTTGTATTGCGGTTTTGAGCCGCGTATCTATTCAGGTTTGATTGGAAAGGCGGTGGTCCCAATCTACGAGTCGCATTTTCATGCGAGGGGCCGCGCGGGTTTGCCACCGCCTGCCGGCGGCCCACCGGTGGGCTGTCGGCAGCACTATTAAAACAAACAAGGGGCCGCGCATGCGCGGCCCGCGGCTCGATTTCCAGCAATTGCCCGAAAGTATCGCGGTAGGGGCCGCGCATGCGCGGCACGGGGCCCCTACGGAAAGTATGGGCGCCTGTAAGGGTCGCGCCAGCTGATGTAACATTGTGGCCTTTCGGAGGAAGATAGATGGACCTTACAGGCAAAACCGTAGTAGTGACCGGCGCCAACGGCAATCTGGGCCTGGCGCTGAGCAACAGCGCGCGCTCCAGGGGCGCCGAAGTGGTGATGCTGGATATTGTCTTCAGCGGCCCGGCGTTGCAGGCGGATGCACGGCGCTATCAGGTTGACCTTCTGGACAGCGCGGCTACCGCCGCCTGTATTCAGGGCCTTGGAGATATCGATGCACTGTGTAACATTGCCGGCGGCTTTGCCATGGGTACGGCGGTGCATGAAGCGAGCGATGAAGAATGGGACAGCATGTTCGCACTCAATGTAAGGACACTGCTGAATAGTGTACGCGCCACGGTACCGATCATGCAGGCTCGGCGAGCCGGTTGCATCGTCAATGTCGGCGCAGCGGCAGCGATACGGGGCGAAGCCCTGATGGGCCCCTACCTGGTCGCCAAGAGCGCGGTTATCCGCATTACCGAAGCAATGGCCGAAGAACTGAAGGCTGATGGTATTAACGTAAACTGTGTGTTACCTGCCGTGTTTGACACCCCACAGAACCGGGAGGCCATGCCGGATGCCGATTTCACGGCCTGGGTTACAGCGCAACAATTGGCGGACACGGTCTGCTTCCTGATTTCCGATGCCGCCAGCGGCCTGGTCGGCGCCAGCGTGGCGGTCAGGAACCAAAGCTGAAAACCGGAAATACAGGAGGCGAGGCTCGTGCCGGAGGTCATTCGGGCGTTGGTGAATAGCGGGTCGCACATGTGCGACCCCTACGGCCCCTGTGTAGTGGAACGCCGCCGCAACCAGTCGACGGTTATCAACGCCGCCACGGCAAAGATAATCAAAAACACGGCCACGGCGAGAATGGCGGGGCTGATCTCCTCGCGTATGCCCGACCACATCTGGCGCGGTATGGTGCGCTGTTCGAGCCCGCCCATGAACAGCACCACCACGACCTCATCGAAGGAAGCGGCGAAAGCGAACAGCCCCCCGGAAAAGACCCCGGGGGAGATCAGGGGCAGTTGTATACGAAAGAATCGGCGCAGCGGACCCGCTCCAAGACTGGCGGCGGCCCGCAGCAAGCTGCGGTCGAAGCCCGCCAGCGTGGCGGTCACGGTAATCACTACGAAGGGCGCTCCCAGGGCGGCGTGGGCGAGTATCAACCCGGCATGGGTCTGTCCCAGGCCCAGGCTTGAATAAAAGAAGAACACACCCACAGCGACGATAATGATCGGCGTGACCATGGGTGATATCAACAGTGCGGTGATCAGGGCGCGGCCCGGCATGGCCGGGCTGGACAGCCCCAGCGCCGCCAGGGTCCCGAGCGTAGTCGCCAACAGGGTCGCCGCGCTGCCGATGACAAGGCTGTTGAGCAGCGCCCGGCTCCATTCCTGGTCCTCGACAACACTTCGGTACCAACGCAGGGAGTACGCCTCCGGGTCCAGACGCAGCATCCCTTCGGTAAAAGTGAAGTAGGGCTCCGCATTGAAGCTCAGGGGCACGATCACCAGGATCGGCGCCAGCAGGAACACGAACGCCGCAACGCAGAAGACATTGAAACCATAGCGGCCAGCCCGTCGTCGCCACATAACCGCCGCCTCAGCCCAGGCTCAGGCGCTCGATTCCGAGCACGCGGCTGTAGAGCAGGTAGAGGCCTATGACGGCAAGCAGCAGAATGCTGCTGAGTGCGGCGGCCAGACCCCAGTTCAGGGAAGTCTGCACATGGTAGGCGATCATGCCGGAGATCAGTTGACCAGTGCGCCCGCCGACCAGGGCCGGGGTAATGTAGAAGCCGATGGCGAGAATGAACACCAACAGCGCCCCGGCGCCGATACCCGGCATGGTTTGCGGCAGATAAACGCGGGTAAATGCCTGTACCGGGCTGGCCCCCAGGGACGCGGCCGCCGCCATGTAGGAGGGAGGAATGGCGCGCATCACCGAATACAGCGGCAGCACCATGAAGGGCAGCAGAACATGGGTCATGGCTACGAAGCTGCCGGTCATGTTGTAAATCATTTCCAGGCGCCCGCTGTCCGGGGTAAGGCCAAGGGAAACCAGCAGGCTATTGATTACGCCCTGGCGCTGCAACAGCACGATCCAGGAGGTGGTTCGCACCAGCAACGAGGTCCAGAACGGCACCAGGACCATCAGCAACAGAAGGTGGCCGCGTCTGGGCGGTGCTGTGGCGATCATATAGGCAATGGGGTATCCGATGGCCAGGCACAACAGGGTTACCCCGAGGCTCACCAGCAGGGTGCGCCACATCAGCGGCGTGTAAATACGCAGTTCCTCCGGCCGCTGGCCGATGCTGCCGTCCTGGCGTTGTTCCAGGTCCAGGGCCTGGAGATAGTGGCGTATGGTGAACCTGGCGCCGGCCTGTTTAATGGCCAGCCAGGTGCCGGGCTCCGCCCAGGCGGGGTGGATATCTACCAGGGTTTTGCTCCAGGAGCCATCGGCGGCGGCAGTCTTTTCCAGCGTGCGGGCAGTTCGGGTCAACACGCTGCGCATGCCTCCGCGCAGACGATTGACGGGCCCGCCGACGCGCACCAGGGTTCTTTCCGCACGGGCTTTCGGTAACTCCTTCGCCAGCGCGGCGAAGGCTGCTTCGGGGGGCAGGCCGACGCCAGCCCATTGATCGAGGGCCTGCATGGTCTGCGGCAGTATGTTGGCGACCTGGGGCTGGTAAGCGCTCTTGCCCAGCAGCGCCCCCAGGGGGGCAATGAAACTCAAACTGATGAAGGCCAGCAGGGGCAGCACCAGGGAAAATGCAGCCAGCCCGGCCGGCAGCCGAGAGCGCATTCGGGTCAATTTCTTAACCCGGGCCGGTTCATCGATTGCGCCATCAATGCGCCAGCCAGGCGCTGAAGCGCTCATTCATTTCGTCGCGGTTCTCACTCCACCAGCGCCAGTCACCGTGCAATGCCCTTTGCAGGTTTTCCGGCGCGGTGGGCATGTGCGGCTGCATGTCGACGCCGCTCTGCAGGTGCTTGCCGACCAGCGCCTTGGCGGAGAACCGCACCGGGCTGTAGGAAATGTACTTGCTGATATTGCCG
>JAPOQD010000164.1 GCA_026710905.1 Halieaceae bacterium | reverse complement strand
GTGCAGCAGAATAATCAGTCCCACACCGCCGGCGGGAGATATTGCTGAATGGAACGAAACAGGGACGCGTAATGCCGCGTCCCCGTTGGTTATGCCCGGATTCAGGCTGCTTCGTTTTCCACAGAACCGCTAATGGTCTTCTCAATGGCAATTCTGCGGGGCTTCATGGCCTCGGGAACTTCCCGTTCCAGTTCAACATGAAGCAGGCCGTTTTCCAGCGACGCTGTGCAGACCCGGACGTGTTCAGCCAGTTGGAACCTGCGTTCAAAATCACGCTCTGCAATCCCCTGGTAGAGATACTTGCGGTCTTCCTCGACGGAACGTTTGCCGGCAATAACCAGAGTGTTCTGTTCGCTGGTGATGTTGAGTTCAGACTCGGCGAAACCAGCCACCGCCATGACGATGCGGTAACGGTTTTCCGCGACCAGTTCCACATTGTAGGGTGGATAACCGGCATTGTTTTCGGCCGAGGCCGAGTTCAACAGTGAAGCCATGCGGTCAAAGCCGATGGCCGAGCGGTACAGCGGGGTTAGATCAATGGATGTACGCATTTTCATATCCTCCTAAGAAGCGATACATTTTGTGGACCTCGGTTGAGCCTCCACGCTGGTTATATGCGGACAAAGAGAAGTTTTTCAAGGGTCTGAATATCGAAATCCGGGTTAGAGAGTGGCGATTACCTCGACCATGGCTGCAGTCAGGGCCGCCACCTGAATGGAATCCATGATGTAGGGCGGCATGGTGTATACCAGTTTGCCGAACGGACGGATCCACACTCCCCGTTCTACGAACATCGGCTGCACCCGCGCCATATCCACCGGCCGTTTCAGCTCGATCACACCGATGGCGCCAAGGCAGCGCACTTCGGCCACAGCATTGAGTTCAGCCGCCGGGGCCAGCCCCCGCTGCAGTTGCTCTTGTAAGCCCAGCACCTGTTGCCGCCAATCCTGTGACAACAAGAGTTCGATACTTGCGCAGGCGATGGAGCAGGCCAGGGGATTGCCCATGAACGTTGGGCCATGCATGAGTGCGCCGGGGTCTCCAGCGCTGATAACGGCGGCAACTTCCTCGCTGCAAAGGGTCGCCGCGAGGCTGACATAGCCTCCGGTGAGCGCCTTGCCCAGACACAGCAGATCCGGACAGACCTGGGCGTGCTCGAGGGCGAACAGTTTACCGGTGCGGCCGAATCCGGTAGCGATTTCATCAAAAATCAACAACACATCGTGCTCTGTACACAGTTGTTGCAACTGCACCAGGTAATCCGGACTGTAAAAGCGCATGCCCCCGGCTCCCTGCACCACAGGTTCGACAATGACAGCAGCCACTTCACTGCAATGCATTTCGAGCAACCTCCGCATATCGGCCAGGTGGTCCTCGGTGCAGACTGCATCGAACGCGCAAGCCGGAGCCTCGGCGAACCAATGTCTGGGCAACACCTCGCTGAACAGGTGGTGCATGCCGGTGATTGGGTCACAGACCGACATGGCGCCAAAGGTGTCCCCGTGATAGCCGTTACGCAGAGCAATAAAATGCGATTTTCCCGGGCGTCCCTTTGACTGCCAGTATTGCAGGGCCATTTTCAGGGCTACTTCCACTGACACGGAACCGGAATCACTCAGGAATACATGGCTCAACGGTTTCGGAGTGAGCTTCACCAGCAGGCTACCCAGCTTGACCGCCGCCGGATGGGTCAGCCCCCCAAACATGACATGGGACATCTGCTGTAGTTGTTCGGTAGCGGCCTGATTCAACAGCGGGTGGTTGTAGCCGTGAATGGCGCACCACCAGGAAGCCATGCCATCAATCAGGCTGCGGCCATCCGCCAGTTCCAGGTGGACCCCCTGTGCAGCCACCACCGGGAACATTACGGGAGCGTCCAGAGCCGAAGCATAGGGATGCCAGAGGTGGCTGCGGTCCTGCGCCAACAGCTTCTGGATGTCATCCATCAACCGGGTCCTCCAGCAGCGGAGCCAATTGGGGCCAGACATTGTCCAACAGTAGAGATTGAGCCTCTACCCTGGGGTGAATACCGTCTTCCTGCATCAGTTCGGTATGGGTGGCAACTCCCTCCAGCATGAAAGGGACCAGGGCGGTCTGCAGCGAGTTTGATACTAGTGAGTAGGTCTCGCGAAACATCTGCGTGTATCGCGCGCCATAGTTGGGTGGAATTTCCATACCCAGCAAGAGTACACGGGCGCCGATTTGCCGGGACTGTAAAACCATTTGTTGCAGGTTTTGGCGTAGTTGGGCAATGGGGTAACCGCGCAAGCCGTCATTGCCACCGAGTTCGATGATCACCACAGCGGGCCGGTGAGCTTCGAGCAGCGCCGGCAGACGGGCTGCGGCGCCGGCGCTAGTCTCCCCGCTGATACTGGCGTTGATGACTTGCCAGCCGCCGCCGAATTCCTGTAGCCGAACCTGTAACCTGGCCGCCCAACCCTGTTGCAGAGACATACCATAGGCAGCGCTGATACTATCTCCCATCAGCAGCAGGTTTTTCTGTGTTTGCGCCTGCGCTCCGGCAGTAAGTAACAGGGGAATTAACAGCAACAGCAGCGGCAGCCGTCGGCGGCCGCGACAGGATGTGGTGCGAGTGGCTATGATCAAAACCGAAAATCTCCTCAAGCGAGTACCCATGGCGGGTGGTGAACTTGAAATACTGAAAGGGATTGACCTCGAAATCAAGGCAGCCGAGTCAGTCGCGGTGGTCGGCGCCTCCGGCTCGGGGAAATCCACCCTGCTGGGTTTGCTTGCGGGGTTGGATAACGCCACTGGCGGCAAAGTGTGGGTGACGGGGATTGAGTTGGGAGAGCTGAACGAAGATGAGCGTGCTCAATTGCGGGCTGAAAAGATCGGCTTTGTGTTTCAGTCCTTTCAGTTGCTGCCCAGTTTGACCGCTCTGGAAAACGTAATGTTGCCACTGGAATTGAGGGGCGGAAGAGATGCGCAAAGCCAGGCCCAGGAATTTCTCCAACGCGTGGAACTGGACGCCCGCGCCGGGCACTACCCCCGGCAGTTATCCTCCGGTGAGCAGCAGCGGGTAGCCATTGCCCGGGCCTTTGCGGCCCGCCCCATACTGTTGTTTGCCGATGAACCTACCGGCAACCTGGATACGGAGACCGGTGCACACATAATTGACCTGTTATTCGAAATGAATCGCGAGCAGGGGGCCACACTGGTGCTGGTAACTCACGAGCAACGCCTGGCTCAGCGCTGCGGCCGCCGACTGCGCCTGCATGCGGGTGAATTGGTGGGAGAAGGCTAATGCGCCTTACTGCCCTGCGAATGTTGGCTCGGGACTGGCGTGGTGGGGAACTGGGTGTGTTGCTTGCCGCGCTGATTATTGCCGTGGCCATCGTCTCCGGGGTTAGCGCTTTTACCAGCCGACTGCAAAATGCCCTGGAACAGGAAAGTCACCGTTTTCTCGCTGCCGACAGGGTTCTTTCCAGCCCTCGCCAGCCGGGTAGCCACTGGCTGGAAGAAGCTGCCGGCCTGGGCCTGCGGACAGCGCGCACCCTGAGTTTCCCCTCCATGGTGTTCGCCGGAGAGGAAGCCATGTATCTGGCCTCGGTCAAGGCGGCCAGCTCTCACTATCCCCTGCGCGGGGACCTGATGATGAGCGAGCAGCCCTTCGGCAATCTGCGCAAGGTGGCGCGGGGACCAGGGCCGGGAACCGTGTGGCTGGACTCACGCCTGTTTCCCCTGCTCGATGTTTCTACCGGGGACTCCATCGGCATCGGTGAAGTGAGATTGCAGGTGACTGGCGCGGTACGCAGTGAACCGGATCAGGGCGCAAGTATGTTCGGCTATGGTCCCAGGGTACTGATGCACTACGACGATATTGCCGCCACCGGGGTGGTACAGCCCGGCAGCCGGGTGGAGTATCGGCAATTGTTTGCTGGTGAGGCTGAGCAGATACGGCAATTTTCCTCCCGGCTGGAGCCTCTTTTGGAGCCTGGGCAGAAGTGGCTGGATGTCGAGAACAGCCGCCAGCGTATCGGTCAGGCGCTAGCTCGCGCGGAGCAGTTCCTGCTGTTGGCAGGCAGCCTTGGGGTGGTGCTGGCGGGAGTTGCCATCGCCCTGGCGGCACGGCGATTCAGTGAACGGCACTATGATTATGTCGCCATCATGAAGAGTTTGGGCAGCACTTCGCAGGCCGTCAACCGCCTTTACGCAACCAGTTTGTTACTCTTGGGTGGCGTTGCCGCCACCCTGGGTTGCCTGTTTGGCTGGGGCCTGCAAGAGAGCTTTTTTCGTATATTCAGCGCGGCGCTGCCGCTGACCCCCGGCCACAGTGGTATGCGGCCCTACCTGATCGGCGCAGTCACCGCCATGGTGTGCCTCGTCAGTTTCGCCTGGCCGCCGCTGCGGCGCCTGGGCAAAGCCTCGCCGCTGCGAGTGTTGCGGCGGGAGTTGCCCGCGGAAGGGTGGCGCAGAGCCGCTGACTACCTGCTGGGCCTGGCTGCGGTGGTGTTGATCATGTTCTGGTACAGCGGGGACTGGAAACTGGTGGCCGCGGTGCTGGCGGGTCTGGTCCTTTCCGCCGGCCTGGCGGCTACCGGCGCGGTGTTGCTGTTGCGCGGCGGGCGCAAGCTGGGCATGCGTGCCGGCAGTATCTGGCGTCTGGCCCTTGCCGGCCTGCAGCGGCGGGGTGGCGACAGTACCCTGCAGGTGGTGATCTTCTCAATGACGATCATGTTGCTGTTGATTCTGCTGCAGGTGCGAACTTCCCTACTGGATGAATGGCGCATGCAGTTGCCCCCCGGCGCCCCCAACCACTTTCTGCTGAATATTGCGCCCCACCAGGTTGATGCGGTGCGCCAGACCCTGAATGGTGCAGCTCTGCACACTCAGCCACTATATCCGGCGGTTCGTGGCAGGGTTACCCATGTGAACGGACAGGCTCTGGCCGCTACCGGCGGCCCCACTGGAGAAACCGGGGAACGAGAAAGTAATTTGTCCGCCGCGGCTGAACTGCCTTCCGACAACCAACTGCTGGCGGGAGACTGGTGGCCCCGCGACAGCCGCGAGGCCCTGGTCTCGGTGGAGGAGCAAATGGCCGAATGGATCGGGGCTGAAGTGGGGGACGAACTGCGGTTCCTGGTTGGCTCACTAGTACTGGAGGCCAGGGTAGCGAGTATTCGCCGGGCGGATTGGGAGAGTATGCAGCCCAACTTCTGGATGCTGCTGCCGCCGGAGGTTTTACAGAACTATCCTTCGACCTTTATCACCAGCTTTCATCTGCCCGCAGGGCAGAAACCCTTCCTCAATGATTTTCTGCGCCGGTTTCCGACGGTGACAGTGGTCGAGATGGATGCGGTCATCGGGCAGGTGCGCAGTATCATAGGCCAGCTCTCGGAGGCCATTGAACTGGTGCTGGGCGGTATTCTCGCCGCTGGCGCCCTGGTGTTGATCGCCGGTGTGCAGGCCAGTGTCGATAGCCGCCTTTTGGAGGCCGCGACACTGCGTTCGCTGGGCGCCCGCCGTTCCCTGTTGCAGGGATCACTGTTGATCGAATTCTCTGCACTGGGGTTGTGCGCTGGTCTGCTGGCTACGATTGGCGCCGAGTTTTCGCTATGGGTCCTGCAGACCCAGGTGTTGGAGATGCGCCATACCGCGCATCCACTGTTATGGCTGCTCGGTCCGCTGACCGGGGTAGTACTTATTGGCTCACTGGGCGTGTGGAATTGCCGCAAGGTGGTTTCCAGCCCACCGCTGGCCGTGTTGCGGGAGCTTTGAACACAGGGAGCCTGCGGGCGCCCACAATTTCCGCCGGGCACAGGCTCCGGCCGTGCGGTGCAGGCTCCAAACCGGGAATCAGGGTAACAGGTGGCGCACCGCGTCGCGCTCTTCAATCAGTTCCCGCTCGGTTATCTGCATCCTGTTGCGGCTGAAGTCGTTGATTTCCAGACCCTGCACGATTTCCCAGCCAGCACCGCGGCAGCGGCAGGGATAGGAGTACATCAGGCCCTCGCTGATGCAGTAACTTCCGTCGGAGTGAATACCCATGGAAACCCAATCCCCGCCGTCTGTTCCGCGCACCCAATCGCGCATGTGAGCGATTGCAGCATTGGCGGCGGAAGCGGCCGACGAGGCGCCACGGGCGCGAATGATCGCAGCGCCACGTTGTTGCACGGTAGGAATGAATTCACCCTCGTACCAGGCTTGGTCCACCAGCTTGATGGCCGGTTGACCGTTTACCCTGGCCAGGAATAAATCGGGAAATTGGGTCGCGGAATGGTTGCCCCATACAGTCATGTTGGAAACCGCCGTGACCGGGTGTCCTGTTTTCCGGGCCAACTGTACTTTGGCCCGGTTGTGGTCAAGGCGCATCATGGCGGTGAAGTTGCCGGGGTCGATGTCCGGCGCGTTGCGTTGGGTTATCAAGGCATTGGTGTTGGCGGGATTTCCCACGACCAGCACCTTGATATTTCTATTGGCTTCATCATTGATTGCCTGTCCCTGCTCTGAAAAGATAGCTGCATTGGCTGCCAACAAGTCGTTGCGCTCCATGCCGGGTCCGCGCGGGCGGGCGCCGACCAACAGCGCGTAGTCACTGCCTTCGAAAGCCCGCATGGGCTCGGCAGTACAAACGATATCGGTGAGTAGCGGAAAGGCGCAATCGTCCAGTTCCATGCGTACACCTTCCAGGGCATCCATGGCTGGTTCAATATCGAGTAATTGCAAAATAATAGGCTGATCTTCACCAAGCATGGCGCCGGAGGCGATGCGAAACAGCAGGGCGTAACCGATCTGGCCTGCGGCGCCGGTAACTGCTACTCGAACGGGTGCTTTCATGGGAGTGGTTTCCTTGGCTTGGGCTTGATGGTGGCTGGATTCAGCGGTCGCCATTCTAGTCATCCGGGCGCGTGATTTCCAGCATCGGTTCCATGCGCACAGCCGCCGCATTGGGCTTTACCGGGAAAACGCGTAAAATCCGCGCTCGATCACAGACGGGTAACAGCGACAGTGCGTGAACTTTCGAAACGGGAAAAAACCGAGTTCAACAAGCTGCAAAAACGCTTGCGCCGCAACGTCGGCAAGGCGATTGCCGACTACCACATGATCGAACAGGGAGACCGGGTGATGGTGTGCCTGTCCGGTGGTAAAGACTCTTATGCCATGCTCGATATCCTGCTCAATCTACAGCGCCACGCAGCGGTGGAATTTGAGTTGATTGCGGTAAATCTGGATCAGAAACAGCCGGGTTTTCCAGAGCGGGTGCTGCCTGAATTTCTCGACCGGCTGAATATCCCCTACTACATCCTGGAAAAGGACACCTACAATGTGGTCCGGCAAGTGATCGCCGAGGGAAAGACTACCTGCGGTCTGTGTTCGCGCTTGCGCCGGGGTAGTTTGTACGGCTTTGCCAAAAGCATTGGAGCAACCCGGATTGCCTTGGGGCACCATCGGGATGATATTGTCGAGACGCTGTTTCTGAATATGTTTTTCAATGGCAGGCTCAAGGCAATGCCGCCGAAGTTGCTCAGCGACGACGGCAGCAACGTGGTGATTCGCCCGCTGGCCTATTGCCGGGAAAAGGATTTGCTGGATTTTGCCGGCTACAGGGACTTTCCGCTTATTCCCTGTAATCTGTGCGGTTCCCAGGAAAATTTACAGCGGGTGCAGGTGAAAAAGATGCTGAGAGAGTGGGAACGGGAGTATCCGGGGCGTAGCGCCAGCATCTTCCGTAGTATCTGCCAGGTAGTTCCCTCACAACTGGGTGATACCGAACTGTTCGATTTCAGTTCCCTGCGGGTGGAAGTTGACCGCGAGATTCATCTGCCTGCCATCCGCGCCGTCAACCTCTGACATGGCCGCCAGCCTGCTCAGCATTGAAAGGTTGACGCTGGAGCGCGGTGGGGTTCGTCTGCTGCACAATTTTCAGCTTGAGGTGGCTGCGGGTGACCTGGTCTGGGTCGAGGGCGCGAACGGCTCGGGCAAGACCAGCTTGCTGCGTTATCTGGCGGGCCTGTCGCCATCAACAGGTAGTGGCGTGCTGCGGCGGGGGGGTGAGAAAATTTTTTATCTGGGCCACAAACCCGCCATCAAGACCGCCTTGACCCCGCGGGGAAAATTGCCGTGGGACTGCCGGGGGGCGGGCGGGGGGGCGGGCGGGGTTGAGTCTTC
>JAPOQD010000163.1 GCA_026710905.1 Halieaceae bacterium | reverse complement strand
TCCGTAGCGAGGGAAAGACCGTTTTGAGTCATTTTTTCTGCAATTCTGAGGCGAATAGTGGTTCTATTTAACGAAGAATTGCAGAAAAAAGGGCCAAAACGGCTTTTCCGCAGTAGGACAGTCCCAAGTCCGACAGGCTGCTAGAGCCAGTAATTCGACGACCGCAGCAGAAGGCTGGAATACTTTGCTGGCCAGGTTTCAACATGTGCTGGTCACGGGACTGATGGCTGCGGCATTCCGGCAATGAACTGTTCGTCAATGGTGATATCGGCTTGCCTGCGCAACTGCTCCAGATAGTCGCGCAGCGCCGTTTCACCGGCCCGGCGCAGATATTCTCTGGAGACTCGCTCGCGGATATCGAGCAATGGCGGGGGGGCGGGTGTTTGCCGCTGCAGTAGTTTGAGGATGGTGTAGCCGGCCTGTTCCCTCAATGCCGTGCTGTGCCCGCCGACAGGGAGACTGATGACTGCCTCGGTGAGGGACGGGCCCAGGTAGCCACGCAGTTTGTTGACTGGCAGCAGACTATCTGGCAGCGCCAACAGGCCGGGGTCGGCTTGTTGTTCAGCAGTCTGCTCCCAGTTCGCTCCTGCAGAAAGTGCAAGGTAAGCGGCGTCTGCACGTTGCTGCGCATCGCTACCTCGAAAAACCATGCGTTGCACCCGCAGGCGTACGGGCGTGGTGAAATAGGCAAGATTGGCTGCGTAAAACTCCTCCAGCACCTGTTCCTTCGGCTGCTCCATTGCGGCATCGCCAAGTACGGTTTCCATCATGGCATTGACCATGGCCTTGCGCACCGTGGAATCTGACCGGAGTAGACCGAGTTGCAGACCGCGTTCGAGCATGAGCCGCTCCTCAATGATTCGGTCGAGCACCCGGCGGTAGTCCGCTTCGGTCAGTGCTTGACGCTTGTCTCTGGACAGCAAATTCAGGTGCGCCAGGTATTCGGTTTTACTGACTACCTCTCCGTTGATCACTGCCACCGCTGCGCCGCCCGGTTGAACGGACGCTGGTTCCAGCAGGCCGCTGGCGGCCAGCAGGGCGCCGCAGAGGGCTCCTGCGAGCAATAGTGATTCGGTCTTGCCGAAGCGGCTGGACAAGTTTGGTTCCTGCGGTTGGGACAGGCCATGGAGTATAATGCCCGCCACATGCGCGAGCATAGCGCCTGCTCTGTCGAGAAAATGGAAACTACAAAGAGGCTCCCACAACATGATAACCAGCTTTGATGACTACTGTGTCCACCAAACCGCCGAGCCGGTTGCACAACCCGCCCAAAGTGATCGCAATTTTTATGATCGTTACTGGTTCAATGGCATTGATGGGGCCGGAAGTTTCCTCTTTGAAATAGGATTCGGGTTGTATCCCAACCGGCATATCATGGACGGACATTTCAGCGTTACCCTGGGCGCCACCCAGTATGCCTTCCACGGCTCACGCCGGGCGCCCCGGGAGCGGGCTGAAACCATGGTTGGACCCCTTTCCGTGGAAATCATTGCTCCGATGCGTCAAGTACGGGTAAGGCTGGAAAAAAAGCAGCACAATATCGAATGTGACCTGCTGTTTACCGCGGCAAGTATTCCCCATGAGGAACCACAGAACCTGATGTATGACGGCGCTCACCTGATCATGCACAACTCCAGATTTACCCAGATGGGCTACTGGAGCGGCTATTTCCAGGTAGATGATGAGCGTGTGGTGGTGGAGCGCGCCTACGGTACTCGCGACAAGTCCTGGGGGGTCAGGCCGGTGGGCGAGTTCCAGGGGGGAGCGCCGGGTCTGCTTGCCGGTAAGCCCGGGGTCTACTGGTGTTGGAATCCGATAAATTTTGGTGATATCTGTACACAAATGGGTACCTTTGAAGATCATGATGGCCAGGCCATGCAACTCAGCGCCGATCTGCTGCCCCTGTACGACAACCCGGATGATATTCCCCAGGGCGAAGATGCAGGCTTGATCAAAATGACCAGTATCGAGCACAACATTGTTTGGGAAAAGGGCACCCGGCGCGCTGCTTCCGCCGAGGTTCGTATGCTGGACCGGGAAGGCCGGGACTATCACATCAGCATGCAGCCCATGCTTCGCTTCCAGATGTTGGGGATTGGCTATAATCATGCGAGTTGGGGCCACGCATACTGGAAAGGCGAATTGGAGACTGGCCGTGAGCAGTGGGATTTGGACAGCATGGACCCACTGGAGTACCAGAATTTGCATGTTCACCTGGCGGTAAAGGCGCAAATGGGCCAGCGTAGCGGTATCGGCACCCTGGAAACCATTGTGATCGGACGGCATGACCGCTCCGGTTTCAAGGAGCTTTTCGACGGCGCCAATTAGCCTGCATATTGCATCAGTGGATGCGCTGTAGAAAAAAGGGGTCAGAGCCCTTTAATCCCTTCGGTTACTCGGCGGGGCCTTTCACCTGAAAAAAGGGGTCAGACCCCTTTTTTGTGGGAAAAGGGAATCGTTTGTTCCCCTGAACCCATTACGTATTGTGTCCCCATAATTCTTGGTAGTATCAATAATGGATAGTACTTCTGAACAGATCAATGAGCCGGTCCCCCTGGCCTTCGCCCGTGCTCTGCTGGTGCAGGCAAGGGCTTACGGTTGCGACACCCGCGCCATGTTGGCGGCAGCGGGGTTTCCCTTTGATCCGATGGCGCCGCCCACTGAACCGGTATACATATCCGAGGAGCAATACAGCAAACTCTGCGTTCAATTGTTTCGCGCCATCGGTGATGAATCTGGCGGAGTGATCATCGGAAATCCCACTCCGGTGGGCGCCACCCGTTTACTGCTGTTCGCAATACTTCACTGCGCCACCCTGCGCGCAGTCCTGGAAAGGGCCATTGAGTTCAATGCTTGCTGTCGGGAGCCGCACGGGGAAATCCAGCTCAACGACTTGCAAATAGACCGGCAGCAGCAACTCGCCACGCTGCGCTACCTGTCTCTCAAAAACGGGGGGGAGTTGCCAGCCCAGGATGGTGTGTTGTGCGGGCTCTCCATGTGGCTGCGCCTGTGCAGTTGGCTGGTGGGTCAGCACATAGATGTGGTTAGCGCCACCTGCGCGGGGCCTGAACCTGAAAACCCGGGGCCGGTTCGCCATTTCTTCCCCTGCCCGGTGCGCTTTGCAGCGGATTGCAATTCAGTAAGCTTCAGCGCCCGCCACCTGGAGGCGAAACCGCGCCGAAGTGAAGTGGAACTCAAGGAGTTTCTACGGGTTGCCCCTTATCACGTTGTCATCAAACCGGTGGCCAACGATACTGGTATCTCAAGCCGCATTCGCAGCATGCTGAGCACGAATCTGGTGGGGGAAATGCCTGGTTTCGAAGACCTGACCAGCGCCATGAACATGTCCCCCCGCACGCTACGGCGCCGTTTGGAGAAAGAGGGCGCTTCCTATCAGAAGATCAAGGACAATGCCCGCCGCGACCTGGCGATTTCCCTGCTAAGCCGCGAGGGATTGACAGTAAGTGAAGTGGCGGAAAGGGTGGGCTTCAGTGACCCCAGCGCATTTCACCGCTCCTTCAAAAAGTGGACGGGGCAATCGCCTGGGGCCTACCTTTGAGGCCGCGGCGTGCTCAAATCGTCACACGGTTCCTGATTTCTTCATAGAGGCCGGCGCTGATACCCTGCACCTGCCGCAGCGCCTCCACCTCGGCGAAGGGCCGCGCCGCGATAATACTCTCAGCCCCGACCGTGCCGATGCGTGGCAGAGTTTGCAGTCTGGCCTTGCTGGCGGTATTGATGTTGACAATGGCGGCTGCTTCCGCGGCCGTGGCTTGCTGTACGCTGGAACTGCCGGAAAGTGTCTCCAATTTGGTATTTAGTTCATTGATTGAGGTTTTCAGGCCCCGCTGACGGTCATTACTTTCCACCAGGTCCTTGTGAATGGTCCATAACAGCCAGGTAATGCCGATCAACAATAGTATGGTGAATCCCACGGTGTACCTCCGTAAACCCAAATGGGACGCTATGGTAACTTTCCGGGCCCAAATTGACAGCCCCCGAACCCGACACAGGGGCTGCAATGCCCGCGGGCCGCACATGTGCGGCCCCTTGCGCGAGGGCGCTGGTCTCGGCCAGTCATCACGCCAATACCGAACAATTACGCACGGGTTTATTGAGAAGTTACCTTCTCGGCCTTATTCCAGGAGTTGCAGCAGGAAATCCCCGGCTTCGTTTAGAGTCAACAACCGGGGAGCTTGCTCGCGGCGGCTCCGGTACTCCACACAGCCCTTGGACAGGCCCCGCTCGCCGATCACGAGCTGGTGTGGGATGCCGATCAGTTCCATATCTGCGAACTTGATCCCGGGACGCTCATTGCGGTCATCCAGCAATACGTCCACCCCTGCCGAACGGAGTTGCCGGTAGAGGCCATTCGCGCACAGGCTTACCCGCTCGGACTTTTGCATATTCACGCCGATGATCACCAATTGAAAAGGGGCGATACTTTCAGGCCAGACAATGCCGTTGGCATCATGATTCTGCTCTATGGCGGCAGCGGCGATACGGCTGATCCCCATGCCGTAACAACCCATGCTCAAGGTCTGTTCCCTGCCGTGCTCGTCAAGGGCGCGGGCGCCCATGGCCTCGCTGTAGCGTGTGCCCAACTGGAAGATGTGGCCCACTTCAATACCACGCTTGATACGCAAGTGGCCGTGGCCGTCCGGGCTGGGGTCCCCCTCCACGACCTGGCGAATGTCGGCGACCTGGCCAGGTTGACAGTCCCGCTCCCAGTTGACCCCCGCCAAGTGGTATCCGTCACGATTGGCGCCACAATAGAAATCCGCAAGTTCCGCCGCGGCGTGGTCGGTAATCAGAGGCATCTTCAGTCCGACACAACCCAGCGAACCGAAACCACAGTTGTTGATCTTGCGAACAGCTTCCTCGCTGGCGAATTCCAGTGGCGCGGCAACCGCATCAAACTTTTCCGCCTTGATGCGGTTGAGTTGGTGATCTCCCCGCAACACCAGGGCGATCAGAGGCGATGAGGGATCCGCACCTTTGACAATCAAGGTCTTGAGCATTCGGCAGGTATCGATTTTCAGATGCCGGCAGACCTCGTCAACTGTGCGCATGCCGGGTGTAGCCACTTCCCTGAGTTTTTCAGTCGCCGGAGGACGTTTACCCTCGTGTGGGAGTGCTTCAGCCAATTCCACGTTTACCGCATAGTCGCTGCTGTCGCTTAAGGCGATGGCATCTTCGCCGGAGTCCGCCAGCACCTGAAATTCATGGGAGACATGACCGCCAATGCTGCCTGAATCAGCGGCTACAGGACGAAACTCCAGCCCCAACCGGGTAAGGATTGCGCTGTAGGCCTCATGCATCCGAACGTAGGTTAGTGCCAGGGATGCTTGATTCAGATGAAACGAGTAGGCGTCCTTCATCAGGAATTCGCGTGCGCGCATGATGCCGAAACGGGGCCGGACCTCATCGCGAAACTTGGTTTGAATCTGATAAAAGTTTACCGGCAATTGCTTGTAACTGTTGATTTCGTTGCGTACCAGTTCCGTAATGACTTCCTCGTGGGTGGGACCCAGGCAGAACCAGCGCTGATGGCGGTCCTGAAGGCGCAGCAACTCTGTCCCGTATTCTTCCCAGCGTGTGGATTCCTGCCACAACTCCGCGGGTTGCACCATCGGCATATTCAATTCCTGGGCGCCGCTGCGGTCCATTTCTTCCCGTACGATATTTTCGATCTTGCGTAATACCCGTAAACCCATCGGCAACCAGGTGTAGATGCCCGCCGCCAATTTGCGGATCATGCCGCTTCGCAACATCAATTGATGGCTGATGACTTCGGCGTCAGAAGGGGTCTCCCTGACAGTGGCGATAAGGAACTGGCTGGCGCGCATGGGAACTCGTGAAGTAGTGGAATGTCGAGAGGGCTTATTCTACGATTGTTTCCCTTCATCGAATAGGTAAGCCGCAACGCGGAATAATTCCTCAGAGGTGTCGAGGCGGCAGCGCGGGTCATATTTCAGTTGGTCTTCGGAGAGAGACACCCGGTTTTCAGGCTGCGCCGGTACACTCCACCAGACTTTGGCAATGTCCACGGGAAGATGTTGCGTGACTGCCATCCCCTCTTGCGTTACTCTGCCGAAGAAGGCAAAATCATTTGACGAATCAATGGCTTATAAAATCATCGGCAGGGGTAGCTAAGGTATGACCAAGTCAGAGCTGATCGATTCGATCACTTCCCGGCAGTCACAGTTGTCACCCAAGGACGTGGAATTGGCAGTGAAAACCATTTTGGAACACATGTCTGAGGCGCTGGAAAGTGGTGAACGTATTGAAATTCGTGGCTTCGGCAGCTTTTCCCTGCATTATCGTGAAGCCCGCAGGGGCCGTAATCCAAAGACCGGCAGCACCGTGCAACTGACCGGCAAGCATGTGCCTCATTTCAAGCCGGGCAAGGAGTTGCGGGAGCGGGTGAACCTGGGAAGACAGACCAGGTTGTGACCGGTCCCCACCACCTGGGCCTGTTCAGGTAGATTCGGCCAGGTTTGACAGTACAGGTCCAAAGCCATGTTTATGGTATGTGATGCACGGTGAAAACGATCTTCAGAATAGTCACTTGGCTGATCCTGTTGCTGATTTTGGCGCTGGGGGTGCTGTTCTCGGCCCAGAACGACACGCCGGTCAGCCTTGATCTGCTACTGGTTTCCTTCTCTGCGCGACCCCTTGCCCTATGGGTGCTATTGGCCTTTGTGCTGGGTGGTTGCATCGGTATGCTGACCTCGGCTGTCGTTTTATGGCGGTTGCGCGCCGCACTGCTTAAGGCCAACTGGCAGTTGCGCATGACCAGGGAAAAAGCGCAGCGGGAGAAAACATGAGGTCACCACTGATTGTGGCCCTCGATTTTGACAGCGCCGGCGAGGCGCTGGCTCTCGCCGCAAGGCTGGACCCGCAGCTATGCAGGGTGAAAGTGGGTAAACAATTGTTTACCAGGGCCGGCCCAGCCCTGGTGGAAGAACTGCAGCGTACCGGATACGAGGTTTTTCTGGATCTAAAATTTCACGACATCCCCCATGTGGTAGCTGCCGCCGTGGGCGCCGCGGCGGATCTTTCGGTGTGGATGGTCACGGTGCATGCCAGCGGCGGCAGCCGCATGATGGCCGCAGCGCGTGCTGCCCTGGAACGGGTTAGCACCCCCCCGGAAACGAAAGGAGGAACCCAGCTGACCCGCATGTCGGAAGCTGATTTGCTGG
>JAPOQD010000190.1 GCA_026710905.1 Halieaceae bacterium | reverse complement strand
GGTTAGTGGGCAGCGTGGCAGGCCTGGTCGGCAGCGGCAATATCGCCGGTGTGGCGGTAGCTATCAGTCTCGGTGGCCCCGGGGCCATATTCTGGATGTGGATAGTGGGCCTGGTCGGCATGTCCACCAGTTTGCTGGAGTGTTCCCTGGCGCAACTCTACAAACGGCGTACTGCTGAAGGCAGCTATCGCGGCGGCCCTGCCTATTATATCCGCTACGGGCTCGGTAAAAACCGCTTGGCTTTACTCTATTCCCTGTTGCTGCTGGTGACCTTCGGCCTGGGTTTCAACGCGGTGCAATCCTTCGTGGTAGCCAGTTCTGTAGAGGCCAGCTTTGGCCTTCCCGCCTGGCTGAGCGGCACGATACTGGCGCTGCTGCTGGGGGCCACCATCCGTGGCGGAATGCAACGCATCGCCTCCGTGGCGGAATTGCTGGTACCCTTTATGGCGGCGGCTTACCTGGCAACTGCGATTGTCGTTATACTTATAAATATCAATGAGATACCTCAAGTATTTCAAACTATCTTCAAGAGTGCTTTCGGCTTCGGGCCGGCCCTCGGCGGTGGTATTGGCGGGGCCATCATGCTGG
This sequence comes from Halieaceae bacterium, assembly GCA_026710905.1. Taxonomy (GTDB): domain Bacteria; phylum Pseudomonadota; class Gammaproteobacteria; order Pseudomonadales; family Halieaceae; genus JAPOQD01. Next base: position 41,131 of record JAPOQD010000190.1, on the reverse strand, counting down.
GGGTAAAGCGCGGTCTGTTTTCCAACGAAGCCGGGCTCGGCAGCGCCCCCAATGTAGCGGCCACGGCAAAAGTGGCGCACCCCATGGATCAGGGCCTGGCGCAGGCTCTGAGTGTCTTTATCGATACCATCCTGTTGTGCAGTTGCACGGCGCTGATGATTCTGCTGGCCGGTGTCTACCAGCCGGGGCCGGAGGCGTTAAACGGAATTGTTTTGACCCAGCTTGCCCTGGTTGAGCACCTGGGCCAATGGGGGGATGAGTTTGTCAGTCTGGCGCTGGTGCTGTTCGCCTTCAGTTCCATTCTCTACAACTACTACCTGGGGGAAAACAGCCTCAGCTATCTCAGCGATGACAACCGGACCCTGCTCGATGTGTTTCGCTTGCTGGTGCTGGGTCTGGTGCTATGGGGAGCCCTGCAGGACTTGAGCACCGTGTTTGCCTTTGCCGACCTGACCATGGGCTTGCTGGGGCTGGTCAATTTGCTGGCCATCGGCCTCTTGTACCGTACCGGGCTGCGCCTGCTGCGTGATTACGACGGGCAGATGGCCGCCGGCGAAATTCCCCGCCTGAAGGTGACGGATTATCAGGATCTGGCCCTCGATCATGGAGCCTGGGAAGAGGAACCGCCTACTTGATACAGGCGGCTTATCCATCGCATTACAGAATTTCCCTGATCAGCTTGCCGGCCTCGTGATCACGGTAGGCGGCCGCGGTTCGATTATTGCCGAGAACACAAACTTCAAGACCATAGTTTTCTCGCGGGGCGGTTATCCACCCCATATAGAATCCGTACAACATTGAGCGCCGGTATTCGAGCCACAACAGTTCGGCGTCAGGCGCTTCCTCAACACCATAGCTGCACAGCCGGTCCCGGTAGAACGCCAGCAACTCGCGTTCGTTTTTACGCCTCGCTTCGACCGAAAGCGCCGTCTGGATCAGGTAAGCGATATCGTGGGTCAGGAATCCCCGGGCATTGACCTGCCAATCGAGCAGGCCACCGGTCCCGTCAGGCAAGACGTAGCTGTTTCCGTAATGGGCGTCGCCATGCAGAAAGGTCTGGGGGAGAGTAGCCTGGTGGCGCTTCAGCGCCTTGAGCCCGGCCTGCAACTCCGCATCGGTGGTTCCCAGGTCTTCGACCAGTTCTCGCTTGTATCTCTCCCGGCCGATCTCGTTAAGGATGTGAGCGTGTACGAATTCGTCGAACAGATCTTCAAGGTCTCCCTCCACCTGGTTTTCTACCCAGGCCAGGTCGGTCTCAAAGCGGGGGCTGTTCCAGTATTGCGCATGAAGCTTTGCCAGGGTGTCCAGAACCGCCTCGACAACCGCGACATTATTCTCGTCGATCATGGAATTGAAATGTACGGACTTGACGCTGACATCCTCCATCAACAGAACATAGCGCTGGCTCACGGGGTCGTAACGGCCGCCAAGTCCAAGCGGGGTCTCCAGTTCCAATTCCGGCCTGAGCCGATTGTAAAACGCAACCTCGTTGATAAATTCGGCGTCCAGTGGCGGATTGCTGCACTCGGCATCCTCCGGTATCGACATTTTGACAAGCAAACGCGTCGGCAGCGATGCGGGCGCGCCCGGACCGTATTGAACATCGATAGTGACTCTGGCCGAGGTGGAAACCGAGACATTATTATCCGCGTCCCCATAACTTTTTATGTCCACAATGTCGACGGCCCCGATGCCGAGGCCCGGCCGCAGGTCTCCGGCGAGTTCGGTCAACAGGGCAGGGGTCAGTTCCTGTGGGCTGACAGGTATTGGAATCGGCATGATGTTCTCCTTTTTCTGTTAACCGGGTGGGAGTTCGGTCCTGGCGTGAGGAACTGACGGTAACATGGAAAATCTTCCTGTTTGGTTCAAAGCAGGTCCTGCATAAGCTTCAAGGTCTCAAGATCCTGAAATGCCGTTTTGGTACGATGATTTCCGATGACACACACTTCCAGCCCGTAATTCTCCCGCGGTGCGGTCAGCCAGCCCAGGTAGAAGCTGTGCAGGGCCATAAGCCGGTATTCGTTCCAGACGGTTACCATATCCGGAGCATCCCGGACGCCATGGGATTGCAGCCGGTCCAGGTACATCGCCAGCAAATCGCGCTCCTTCCTGCGTCTCATGTCAACGGACAGCCCGGTGTGAAGAAGATAGGCGACATCGAACATGAAGTAACCGCGGCAACATACCTGAAAATCAAACAGGCCGCCGGTCCCGTCCGGTAGCACATAGGTATTGCCGATGTGGCCATCGCCATGCAGAAAGGTTTGGGGAAGTTTCGCGTGATGACGCTTCAGGGCCTTTTCAGCGAAATACATCCCGGCCTCGGTGGCGCCGGCCTCCTCGGCAAACTCGCGTTTGTAGTTTTCCCTGGCGAGTTCGTTGACGACATGATCACGAATAAAACGGTCGAACATGTCTTCCATGCTGCCTTCCACCTGGCCTTGCACCCAGGAAAGATCGGTCTCGAATCGTGGCGAACACCAATTGCGCGCGTGCAGCTTGGCATAGGTATCCAGGATGGCTTCCACCCCCGGGATGTTGTCCGGGTCCATCATGGAATTGATGTGCGGAGAACGAACCGTAATGTCCTCCATCAGCAGCATATAGCGGCCACTTTCCTGATCGAAACGGCCGCCCAGCCCCAGTGGCGCCTCAATGCCATCGAGTTCCGGTCTGAGGCGGCGATAAAACTCCACTTCGTTCTCAAACAGGGGACCAAGCTCGGGATTCGCGCACTCGACTTCGTTCGGGATCGGCATTTTGGCCAATAAGCGCGTTGGCAACTCCTCGTGTGCGGCCCCGCCGTAACGCACTTCAAAGCTTACCTGTGTGGATGTCGAAACTGAGTGGCTGGTATCCGCATCGCCATACCCTCTTACCGCAAGCACGTCCACCGCCTCGACAGTAACGCCGGGCCGCAATTCGCCGACCAATTCGCTGAGAAAGATAGCGGAAACGTCTTCAGGATAAACCGGTATTTCAATACTCATATTCATCTCCCCGGGTCGTGGCGAGCGTCATAAGTCCAGCCCGGAAATGCGGTGACGGATGCCAGGTCGCGCCTGGAATCCATCAATATGCTGAGAATACTTCGCGCCGTCACGCTCAGGTCGAATGCCGGCCGCTGATCCACATGCCCGCAAGGGCCATTGTGCAATAGTCTTCAGCCCGATGCACTGGCAAAATACGAATAGGAGAGGTCTGCCGGGAAGCGTTCACCAGCGCTCATTTTCAGGCCATAAAAACCCTTTTCCCAGTCGGCGGAATCCGCATATTCCCTGAACCAGTCACAGACGAAGCGTCGGCTCAGGATGCGCCAGCAATCATCGCGTTTCTCAAGGCGGTCGAGATAGCGGCCGCCCAGCACCAGGTCGTAGGGCTCGTCCTCATTAGCGAGACGGTGAAAGGCCTGAACATACGATTCCGTTACCGCACAATCTCCATCGATTTCAATCAGCATGTTGCCAAGGAAATGCGCGGTCTGCTCCATGGCCTGGGCTGCCTCCGGCACGATCTTTTCGATATATTCGCTGATCGGGCCGTTGATCAAACCCTCGAATTCGATGCTCGCATCCGGCCAGAAAATATCGCTTAGCAAGGCAAAATCGGCGCGGTCGATGGCTCGGCCATAACGGCTAAGGCAATCGCGAATCGCTTCTCGATCACCCAGTTCCCGGGTAAGTTCGGTAACGGTTTTTGTCATGTGACTTCTCCCTTCAACAAGGAACGCCTGGCTATCAATACTACAACGATTCGGTTCAGGCCGAGCCAGCCACAAACCACAGGGTTATTCCGAGTCATCGAAAGCATCGAGATCGTCGATGGCGCAGGCGACCCGGCGAATAAATTCACGGGCCGCATCCTGCGGCTGCATATCTTGCGGTTGCAGCTCTGATGGACACAAGGTATTGGTCCAAAAGGCAAGCGCGGTGAAAAGCTGTTGTCTGTACAGCGCCCATGCCTCATCGAAAGAGATGACATTGCCTCCCCGGCCTTCGACCTCCGAGAGATACAGGCGCAGCAGATCCTGCTCCCAGTTACGGCGGTCCTCCGGCGTTAACGCTACCGAGATGGCATAGGCAAAATCTCGCGACCAGTTTCCGGCGCAGCAACAATGCCAGTCCGTCAATCCCATTTGATCGCCACCGCGCACATACCAATTTTTCAGATGCACATCACTGTGAACCAATGTCTGGGGCAGTGTCTCGTGTCTGGCGACCGCCCGCAGTGTGGCTGGCCATACTTCCGGGAACCGCTCAAAAAGGCGTCGGGGAATAAGTTCTTCGCATGCCAGAAAACCGTTGTTGCTGGATTCCTCCATATACACGCGGTCCACAATTTTTTGCCAGAATTCCGGGAAGGTGGGCAACTGGAAAGTTTTTGCATGCAAGCCGGGATGCTCCTGTATTGCCGCGTGGTAGTTGGCCATCAGGCATACCATGCTGGCCGCCCGGTCCCAATTTATTTCCGTAGTATGAGTGCAAAATTCCACCTGCCCGGCCAGGTCCTCCAGAATGACAATCGAAGCAAAGGACTCCGGATCATAGTTCGCATGATAGCTGTGCGGGGCATCGATATTCAGTAAACCTCGCAGCCTGGTATAAAACATTACCTCACCGTGCGCGGCGCCGCACAAGCCCATATTCAACCGGGTGATAAGAGAATGGGAAGCCTTGCAAAAGACCGAAGAAGGGAAGCCTGCATCCTGCCCGGCCCGGTTGTAAGTCAGGAACAGGTGACGCCGGTTGGTGGAGGCGTCATCGGCCGGACCCAGGCGGATATCCACCACCCTCGCCGCCGGATTTTCAGCGCATACGAATTGACTGAGCCATTGAGGCGTGATGGTCTCATAGCTGAGTGGAACGTCAGCCGCCGCCACCGGTTTTACCCCGGACTGCAGATCACGTTCGTACAAGGATTTAATTTGTTCGGAAAGGGCTGGTGAGTTCATTCGCCGGTTACTTCCCTGGAGTGATGTCCGATTATCATGCAAGCGGGGATTCGCCGCCACTGGATATTTTTCCCGATTATCAACAATGCGAAATTAAAGAAGCCAGTGGGACGGGGCGATGGCCAACGACCTGCTTTGGTAGTTGAAATACTTGCTTTATTCGACCTGTGCCCCTCGGTATACTTCTACTCTCACAACCGCTGGCTTGTGGCCTTTGGACTATCATCGAAGCGAGGCGCCACGGCATGAACATCGGCTTTATCGGACTCGGCAACATCGGTGCTCCCTGCGCCAAGCACCTTGTCGCCGCCGGACATCAGGTGATAGTTGCCGACCTTGATGAGCGGGCCAGGGGCCGCCTTACCGCCGCAGGCGCGCAAGCTGCGCAGACAGCCGCGGAAGTCGCCACGGCATGTGACTGCGTGTTCTTGTCTCTTCCAACGCCCGAAGCCGTTCGAACCGTCGTGACCGGCAGCCAGGGTGTAATGGATTCGGCGCATGAGGGGCTTGTCATCGTCGATTTATCGACCAATTCGGTGGTCACTGTCCGCAGCTTGTACGAGCAGTGCCGCAAGTCCGGAGTTAGCTATATCGACTGCCCAGTGTCCGGCGGAGTGTGGGCCGCCGATGCCGCAGAACTCAGCCTGATGCCCTCTGGCGATGAATCCGCTTTCGAACGGGTCCGTGACGCTCTCTTATGTTTCGGCAAGTCCGACACCAAGTGGCTGGGACCATCTGCTACCGGCACCTTGATGAAGCTGATCAATAACCAGGTGTTTCTGGTGGCAACACAGGTCTTCCAAGAGGGCTACCTCCTTGCCGCCAAGGCCGGCCTCGATATTCCTCTGTTCCTCGAAGTACTGCGCGCCAGCTCGGCAGGCATGTATATGCCTTTGGCGGACATGATCATCAAGCGGCAGTGGGAATCGTCCAATTATGACCTCTCGCTTGCAGAAAAGGACCTTCGGTTGGCACTTGAGACCGCCGAGGAGATTGGAACACCGCTGCCACTTACCCAGGCGGCCCAGACGGTGCTTGCCCGGTCGGTTGAGGCAGGTCTCGGAGAGAAGTTCTTCATTGGCGCAATGGAAATCCTGGAAGCCGATGCCGGTTTCACCGCTCCGATTCCTCCTGCAGAGGAGCAGCCATGACCGACCGGCTACAGATTCCGGATTTGAGTAGTTTCGAAACGTTTGTCAATGGTTTCCCGCACGACGCATTCGTGAAACTGCGGGAACAGGCCCCGGTCTGGTGGCACGAGCCGACCGGACATACCCCGGATGGTGAGGGTTTCTGGTGCATCAGCACATACGAACTTGTCGTCGAAGTCTTTCGGAATCCCAGGATTTTCTCATCGCACACTGGCGGCAATCGACCGTATGGCGGCACCACGATCGACGATATGGAGATGAGCGGGAAGCTCCTCAACATGATGGATGACCCCCGCCATCAACGCATACGCCAACTCGTCAACAAGGGATTTACAGCGAGGAGGATCACACGCCTTCGCAACGGGCTTGAAGACATGGCCAGGCGTACGCTGGATTCGCTAACGCCACCGCCTGGTTCGCGCGGCCGTTGCGACCTGGTTGTCGACGTGGCCGCTGAGTTACCTCTCCAGGCCATTTGTCTGCTGCTCGGAGTACCCAGTGAAGATCGGCACATGTTGTACGATTGGGTAGACATTGTGACGCACAACTACAGCCTCGAAGACCCTGAGCCCAAGCTGATGGAAGCGAGCATCCAACTGTTTCAGTATGGCCAGCGCCTGATTCAGGAGCGAACCGCCGACCCGAAGAACGATCTTCTCTCCATAGTGATCCATGGGGAACTACCGGACCAGGACCCCCCACGCCTTGATGAGACTGAGGTGGCAATGTTCTGGAGCCTGTTGTTTACCGCAGGGGCCGAGACAACAAGGAAAGCCATTGCGGGTGGCGTCTGGGAGCTCACCAAGGCTCCCGGGCAGTTCAATGCCTTACGTGATGATCGTTCCCTGATGGCAACTGCGGTCGAAGAGATGATCCGGTGGACCACTCCGTCAGTCTACAAACGCCGAACAGCAACCGAGGACACCCACCTTGGAGGGAAGTTGATCCGTGCCGGTGAGAAGGTCGTCGTCTGGGAGATGTCGGCCAACCGGGATGCTGCCGTCTTCGAGAATCCGTTCCAGTTCCTGATTACCCGCAGCCCGAACAATCACGTCGGTTTCGGGTACGGTCCGCACTTCTGTTTGGGAGCCAACCTCGCCCGACTGGAGATGGATGTGATGCTCAACGCTATCCTGGATCGATGGTCGATTATCGAAATCATTGGCGAACCAACGTGGACCCGGACCAACCGTCTATCGGGTCTCAAGACACTTCCTGTCGAATTCATCCATCAAGAACGGGGGCCACATGCCAAGCTCAGTTGAGATCGAAACCGTTACCCGGGAGTTCTTCGACGCTATCAATGGCGGCGACCTGGAAGAAGTCCTCAACTACTTTAGCGATGATGGAGTCGTGCGCCATCCCTTCGGAGAGTTCTCCGGGAAGTCTCGGCTCCACGAGTTCTACGGGGGCATTGTTCTTCCTGCCAAAGTGAAGCTGGAAATCGGCCGAGTTGTCGCCGACGAGTCGGCCAGCGCAGCCGAACTCATCGGTACATCACCTCTTTCGCCAGATAAACCGCAATACGCTCTCGATCTCATCGAGTTTTCCGAAGACAAAAAAATCCAACGCTTGAGCGTTTACTACCTCAACGCTTTGACCTGAAGTTGACAGGTCCAGCCGTTTTCAACGGATTCATCATATGAGCGTGTCAGTTCAAACACCGCACCCCAGGTGCTAATAGCCCGACAGCGCGGCGTAACGGTCCCGGTGATAACGGCTGTCGCCGAACAACTGCATGGCGACCCGGGCTCGCTTCAGGAAGAAGCCGATTTCCAGTTCGTCGGTGACTCCGATACCACCGTGCATCTGCACCGCCTCATTGGTGACCTGTTTGCTCAGCTCGTTGAGCTTCGCCTTGGCCAGGCTGGCCAGCAGGGCAACTTGTTGCGGATCGTCATCGACGCTGGCGCAGGCTTGCAACACCACACTTGTGGCCATCTCCAACTCTGTGTAGAGATTGGCGGCGCGGTGCTGCAGGGCCTGGAAGCTGCCGATTTTCACGCCGAATTGCTCACGCTGCTTCAGGTATTCCACGGTGCGATTAAAGCACTCCCAACAGTTGCCGAGCATCTCCGCCGCCAGCGCGATGCGGGCCCGGTCCAGTACGGCTTCCAGCAGCGGCCAGCCCTGTCCGGCGGCGCCGAGCAAGGCATCGGGGGGAACACGTACCCGGTCGAACTCAATGTTTGCCGCATTGCGGCTATCGGCCATGATGGTGCGTTTGCGCAGGACCCCCAGCGCATCTCCCGCCACCAGGAACAGGGAGATACCGTCCTCGCCGTGTTTTGCGCCGCTGCTGCGGGCAGCCACAATCAGTTGTTCGGCGCTGTGGCCATCCGCGACAAACAGCTTGCGGCCTTGCAGCACATAGCTGTCGCCTTGTGCGGCGGCGCTCAGTTCCACGCCCAATGGATCGTGGTGGTGCGTTTCTTCCAGCGCCAGCGCTAGGGTGGTTTGCCCGCTGGCGATACCTGGCAACCAGGTATCTTTTTGCGCCTCGTCGCCACCCAGCAGGATCGTCGAAGCGCCGATTACCGCCGTGGCCAGCAAGGGTGATGCCGTCAGGGTGTGGCCGCTGGCCTGAAGCAGGGCGCCCATGCCGGCAAAACCGAACTCGAGGCCACCGTATTGTTGCGGCACGATGATCCCGGCCCAGCCCAACTCGGCCATTTCCTGCCACAGTTTCCGGGAATAGCCCAGGGAATCGCCTTCATCGCGCAATTTGCGCAGTGCCGACACCGGTGCATTACGGCGCAGAAAGTCCTCTGCGGTTTCCTGCAATCGCCGTTGTTCTTCGTTGCGCACCAGGCTCATTTCAAGTCGGTTGCTGGGGCAGTTGCAGGGCACGTTTGGCGATGATGTTCAATTGAATTTCACTCGTGCCGCCAGCGATGGTCAAGGTCTTGGACATGGCCCACTGACGTAGCGCCTTGCGTTGGCTGACGCTGAATTCCTCGCCTTCCCAGCCCAGACCCGCGCTGCCAAGCATGGCCAGCAGTAACTCTCCTTTCACCTTTTCCGCTTCGGTGCCCAGATATTTCATGATCAGCGGCAAGTGACTCTGCAGCCCGGCGACGTGCTCGTCGAGGACCCGGGCATGGGTCAGCCGCAGGCTGTGCATCAGCATGTCGTACTCCACCCTCTGGCGGCGCAGTTCCGGGTCGGCCATCTTTCCATTGGCATATTCCATGGGAAGCGAGGCGGGCTCGACGCTGGGGATATCGGCGCCCATTTCGGACATCAGCTTGCGTTCGTGCCCGAGAAGAAACTTGGCCACTGACCAACCCTGGTTGAGTTCACCGAGCAGGTTTTCCCGTGGCACCCGCACGTTGTCGAAGAAGGTCGTACAGAAGTCGGACTCGCCCGATATCAAACTGATGGGAGAGGTGCTGATACCCTCGGTTTCCATATCAATGAGTAGAAAGCTGATCCCCTGCTGTTTGCTGGTTGGCGGGCCGGTGCGCACCAGACAGAATATCCAGTCGCAGTGGTCCGCCTTGGTGGTCCAGATTTTGCTGCCGTTGACCAGAAAGTGATCGCCCCGGTCCTCGGCCTTGCATTGCAGCTTGGCCAGGTCCGAGCCGGCGCCAGGTTCACTGTAGCCCTGGCACCAGCGGATTTCACCGCGCAGGGTGGCGGCGACAAAGCGATGTTTCTGTTGCTCGCTGCCATATTCGAGAATGGCCGGTCCCAACATCCAGATACCCAGGTTGAAAATGGGCGCCCTGGCATTGATGGCCTGCATCTCCTGTTTGAGAACTTTGCCTTGCGCCGGGGACAGGCCACCGCCGCCATATTCCCGTGGCCATTCCGGAGCTGTCCAGCCCCGTTCGCGCATACGCTCGAACCAGAGGCGGCTGTCCTCGCTACTGAAGATGGCATTGCGGCCGCCCCAAAATTGTTCGCCGGGATTGATGGGCTCACGCATGGCGGCAGGGCAGTTCTCTGCCAGCCATTGGCGAACTTCTTCTCTAAACTGTTGCAAAGGCTCCATGCTCACCCGGTACACTCTGCAGTGACACGCTCTGAAAGAGGTGCGTGTATCGAAAAATCGGCGGCGATGGTAACATTTTCCAGTCAGGGGATTGCCGCAGCAGGGTATAGGCATTTGTACTTCCCGGTTACTGGCAATGCTTGACGAACTGCAGCCTCACCAGCAGGCTGGCAGCCTCATTGACTCGACAGGCCAGGCTCATGGAACGCTTCAAGGGAAAAGTTGCACTGATTACTGGCGCCGGCAGCGGCATTGGCCGGGCGGCCGCGGAGCGCATAGCCGCAGAGGGAGGCTCCGTGTTCTGCGTGGACCTGAATTCGGATACCGCCGCGCAGACGGCCGCCGGCCTGACCGGTCCCGGCCAACACATCGCCCGGGCTTGCGACGTCAGTTCCGCCGATGAAGTTCAGACCTGTGTGGAGGCGTGTCTGGATAGTTGTGGCCGGCTGGACACACTGATCAACATGGCCGGGTTGTTGCGTTTCGAGCGCTGCCACGAGATGTCGCTGGAACATTGGCAACAAGTACTGGATGTCAACCTTACCGGTACCTGGTTACTGTGCCGGGAGGCTATTCCCCACCTGCTGCAAACCAGGGGCAACATCGTCAACGCAGCATCCACTGCCGCCCAGGCAGGCTTGAACTGGGGCTCTGCCTACTGCGCCAGCAAGGGAGGGATACTGGCGATGACCCGCGCTATCGCGGTGGAATATGCGGCCCAGGGATTGCGAGCCAATACAGTCAGTCCCGGCGATATCAAGACCAATATTACCCGGAACGTCACTATGCCCGCGAAATTGGAGCCGGACGATCTTATCCGTATCAGCTCCCGCACCGGGATCATGGGACCCGAGGTAGTGGCCTCGGTGATCGCCATGCTGGCTTCGGAGGATGGCGTTCACATCACCGGTGAAGATGTGCGCATGGATGGCGGCACCCTGGCCTGAACCATCAAGGGAAGTATTTGTTTATTACTGGGGCGGCGCCAATTGCAGCACATACTGTTTTTCCTTGCCGTTGAGGGTGGTGATGAAAGTGACCTTGTCACCGGGCCGTTTACTTTCCATGTAGCTCAGGTAGTCGTCATTGCTGCTCACTGATTTGTCATCGACGCGGATGATTACGTCTCCCAGCACAATCTCTCCCCGGGAGTTTCTGTAGGCGCCGCTCATGCCGGCAGTCGCGGCCGGCAGCCCCGGAAAAACGTGCACGATGGGCAGCCCCTCAATGCGATAGCGCCGTAACCAGGCATCGCTGGCCAACTCCACTCCGATAATCGGGCGATACAGACGCCCGTAACTGATCAGTTGAGGCACCACTTCCTTTACCGTGTTTACCGGAATGGCGAAGCCAATTCCCGCGCTGGCGCCGCTTGGGCTGTATATCGCAGTATTCACTCCCACCAGTTGTCCCAGTGAATTCAACAGCGGCCCACCGGAATTCCCCGGGTTGATGGCGGCATCGGTCTGGATCACATTGCGAATTTTACGGTTGCCGGCACTGGCGATCTCACGCCCCACGGCGCTGACCACACCGGTGGTGAGCGTGGTATCCAGGCCAAAGGGATTGCCGATCGCCAGCACCTTGCGGCCCACTTCCAGTTCTGATGAATCTCCCATGGGCAGGGTGAACAGCCGTTCCCTGGGCGCTTCGATACGCAGCACAGCCAGATCCTTTTCCGGGGCTACGCCGATCACCTCGGCTTGCCACTCACTGCGGTCCTGCAGTTCTATGACGATGCGGTTGGCGCCCTGTATAACATGGTAATTGGTGACGACCAGGCCGTTCTTGTCCCACAGGAATCCGGTGCCTGAGCCGCGGGGAATTTCCTGGATATTGGGCGAAAAAAAACCCCTGCGCAGCAGCGCGGTATTACTGACATGAACCACTGCGGGGCTGGCCCGGCGGTAAACCTGCATGCTGTTGACTTCATCTTCGGTCTGGAATTCAGGGTAAACCTGGTTGGCCTGCGTACCGGGCGGCAGCAATGCCAACATCAAGAAAATCAGGTAGGGCATGGTTCAGCGGGGCAATTCCGGCCTTCCGGCCGGTTCGACAAGCGCCCAATCCCTTGCGAAGGCCTGAATACGCTTGGCATTGGCGCCGACATCGCCGCGGCCGACCCGGGAAACCGAGCGCAGGTCGATAACGGTTCCATCGGCAGTGGGGTTGAAGCGAATCACAATATCGTCGACAAAGCCGAACCAGAAAGAAGTGTGGGTGGCTTCGATCAGCAAAGCCTGTGGGTCCTTGTTGTATATTTCCCAGCCCAGCGCCGTGGCGATTTCGGCGGCCTGGGCCATTGCCGGCTCCGGGCCCAGGCGGCTGTGAATGGAGCCGAGCTCGGGATAAGCCAGCAACTGCTGCTCTATGCTCCCGGGCTTGATGGCCAGGCTGTTGGCTCCGGCTCCGCGCTCCGTAACACCCTGCAGGAATACAGGGGGATTTTCGGTGTCGGTACTGATGTCATGTATGACCGGGTAATCTCCGGCCATGCTCCTCAGGTAGATGGCCAGCAGTACCCCGGGCAGGGTCGCCAGCACGCTTTTGAGCGCATCCGGGCGCTGTACCCTGAAGCGGGTTACCAGGCTGACCGCGGCCACTGTCGTCAGCAGCCCCACCGAGATCTGGCAACTGAAGATCAAGCCCATCAGTCCGGTTGAATAGTGCAGCAACCCGAGCCTGACACCCAGCACCGAAAGGACAATACCCGCGATGCACAACAACGCCAGTCGACCGCACCATCGGATCAAAAAGGAGGGTATGGTTCCGGTATTCATGGCAAGCCCCTGTGTTGCTTTGCGATAGTTATGCTGACTGTGTGATTGCTGTGCAAGAGTTAACCGGCATAATACCCAAAACCAGTGTCTCCGGCCTGTCGCCGGCTTATGCAGCGGCCCCGGGGCTTCTTGGAACCCGTCCGGGCATTCGCGTCAGGATTTCATAGCCGCTGGTAGCGGCCCAGCCGGCCACCTCGTTGAGGCTTGGTTCGTCCCCCCAGAAAATTACCTCGTCACCGATATTTACTTCCCCCAGGTGTGTGACATCCACACTGATCATGTCCATGGAAACCCGGCCGGCCAGTTTGGCGCGCCGACCATTGATCATTACGGCGGCCTGGGAGGAAACCTGGCGAGGGTAGCCGTCTCCGTAGCCCCCCGCTACGATTGCGATACGGCTGGTTTGTGACGCAGTCCAGGTATTGGCGTATCCGACAGACTCCCCCGCCGCCAGTTCCCGCAGCGCCATAATCTCCGAGCGAAAGGTCATCACCGCCCGTAACTGGCTGGCCTCCGGGTGCCGTTCCGGGAAAGGGGAGTTGCCGTAGAGCATGAAACCCGGCCGGTTCCATGCCGCCCTGGATTGAGGCCAGGCCAACAGGGCAGGGGAGTTGGCCAGGCTGTGCGGGGCGTCCAGGCCGGCGACAGCGTCTTGAAAACAGCGAATCTGGCGTGGCGTAACATCGCTGTCCAACTGGTCCGCGCTGGAGAAATGCGTGGCCAGCACGATTTCTTCGGCCACGGCGGTCATTTCCTTGAGCCGGTTAAACACAGTGGCGGCCTGTGGCGGCGCAAACCCGAGTCGGTGCATGCCCGTGTCAATTTTCAGCCAGCAGTTGACGGGCGCAGGCAGGCAAGTTTTTTCCAGTGCGGCCAACTGCTGTTCATTGTGGATCATCAGCCAGAAGTCCTGCCGGCTGGCCAGCGCCAGTTCCTCAGCACGAAAGCAACCTTCCAGCACCAGCAGGGGTTTACGCAGCCCCGCTTCGCGCAGGGCAACGGCCTCTTCGACACAGGCTACCCCCAGGGCCGGCGCGAGTGGTTCCAGGGTTTGCCCTACCAGTTCGGCGCCGTGGCCATAGGCATTGGCCTTGATGATGGGCAGAATCCGGCCGGCGCCGCTGAGACGGCGGGCCAAAGCGTAGTTATGGCGCAACGCCGGCAGATCGATGACAGCCCTGGCAGGACGGCTCATCCGTGCTCATGCCGGTGCTGCGAAAACAGGCCCTGGGCGCGCTGCCAGACCTCACCAACTTGCCCATTTCCCACCGGCTCGCTGTCCACTTCGGTAACCGGGGCCAGTTCCTTGGTTGAACTGGTAAGCCAGACCTCATCTGCGCCGCGCAATTCCTCCAGGGTTACCGGGCGCTCGGCAAAGGCAATGGCGCCATCCTTTTCGAGTATCCGCAGCAGCAGGGTGCGAGTAACTCCCGCCAGAATTTGCTCACTGAGCGGCGGTGTCGCCAGCGCACCATTCTTGATCACATACACGTTGCAGGCACTGGCTTCGGTCAACTCGCCGGCGCAATTGTAGAGAATGGTTTCGGTGTTGCCGCCAGGTAAGCCCTCGTTGAAGTGCATGACATTTCCCAGCAGGGAGGTGGACTTGATATGGCAGCGTTTCCAGCGCAGGTCCGGGGCGGTGATGGCGCTGTAGGTCACCGCCAGGGCGGGGTCGGGCAGCGGCGGCGGAGCTATTTCCATGGTGAAGCCAAAACAGGTTGGCTCAATATCCGCCGGGTAGGCATGTCCGCGGGATTGGGCAGTCCCACGGCTGACCTGCAGGTAGATAGAGAGGTGGTCACCGGGATTCCGTGTCAGCAGTTGCTCACACACTTCCCGCCACTCCCCGGTGTTCCATCCGAGTTGGATGTTCAGGGCGTTCAGGCCGCTACGCAGACGTTCAATGTGGAGCGAGAAGCCGACCATGCGGCCAAGGTGGCAGGGAATGACTTCATAAACACCATCCCCGAACAGGAAGCCCCGGTCCAGTGGGGAGATTCTCGCTTCGGCCAAAGGTAAATAGATGCCGTTCAGATAGGCAATGCTCATGGCAGAAAACCGGTTTCGCGCGCCGTGGCCAATCAGACACGCTCAATGATAATCGACGGGGCCATACCGCCACCGGCGCACATGGTGACCAGGCCGCGTTCCAGGTCACGCCGTTCCAGTTCATCGAGCAGGGTGCCGATCAACATGGAGCCGGTTGCCCCGATTGGATGCCCCAGGGCGATGGCGCCGCCGTTAACGTTTATTTTGTCGCGGTCCAGGTCGAGGTCGCGGATACATTTTTCCACCACAACGGCAAAGGCTTCATTGATTTCGATCAGGTCCATGTCGTCAAGGCTCAGTCCCGCTTTTTGCAGGATTTTTCTGGCCGAGGGCCCTGGCGCATTCAGCATCAAGGTGGGGCAATCACCCATGTTGCCCATGGCGACAATTCGTGCCCTCGGTTTGAGCCCGTGCGCCCTGGCGTACTCCCGTTCCGCCATCAGCACTGCAGCGGCGCCGTCCACGACCCCGGAAGAATTCCCCGCATGGTGTACATGATTGATCTCCAGTCCGGGGTACTTTTTCAGGATCAAGCTGCGGAAGCTAAGGCCATTGTCATCCAGGGGGTAGTCCGCAAGTGCGGCGAAAGAGGGCTTTAACTCGCCAAGACCTTGCAGGGTCGTCTGCGGCCGGGGGAATTCCTCCCGGTCAAGCGCGACCCTGCCGTCGTCCTTGTACACGGGGATCAGGCTTTTCGAAAAATGGCCATTACTTATGGCCCGATTGGCCCGCTGCTGGGAAACCAGGGCCAGTTCATCGAGGGTGGTACGGGAAATGTCTTCCAGTGTGGCGATGGCATCTGCGCACAGCCCCTGGTGGGTTTGGGGATGCAATTCCCGCAGGTGCAGATTGTTCTGATCCATGACCGGAAAACGTTCGAATTGCCCGCTGAGTGACATCATCTCCGTGCCGCCGCCGATGGTCATTTGCTCCATCCCAGAGAGAATCGAGGAGGCGGCGATATTGACCGAAGTGATACCGGAACCGCAGAAGCGATCGAGGGTCACAGCGCTGGTCTTGATATCGTAGCCCGCATCCAGGGCGCACATGCGGCCCAGGTCGCCGGATTGGGACCCCATCTGGGAACTGGTCCCCCAGATAATGTCATCAATCTCACCGGTGTCGATGTCGTTGCGCTCCGCAAGCGCTTTCAGCACCGTGGAACCCAGACGTTGGGGGTGAATCTCCGCCAGGGCGCCTTTTCCAGGCTTGCCGATACCGCGTGGAGTTCTGCACGAGTCGATGATCAAAGCTTCCGGCATGGTTGTATCTCCTGATTTCAATATTCGGTGAAGATGGGAATTCTCCATACTGGCGCAGGTTTAGGCAAGGTTTTGCCGGTAAAACCCGCTTCGCGCCCTGGCAGCCTGTCGGACTTTGGGCTTTTCTGAAGCAATCATGGAGCGCATATGACCTCTGTAGCGCCCTGCTCAGGGACTCGATTCAAAGGGCGAAAATCAGCAAGCCGACCAGTCGGCGTCTTGGCGTCCCATATGCCGCCTTGATGGCTTAAGAGACAATGAAAATGTGGGAAAAACACCCCGTATAACCAAATCAAGCTAATCTCATGTTGTTCAATTGCTTGCAGTTACAAGCCAGCGTCACCAAGGCCCATCCCGCCTCCACCTTCTCCAATCCGCGCAGCAAAAACTGCTGGAATCCCATCGTCTCCCTGATAGGTGTTACGGAATTGTTGCTAAAATAGGGATACCGCATCAACTTCTTGAATATCAGGGAGTTATCTCATGAGCCCTCGCCCGAGAGTGCCTGTTGATGTATCGAATCCTTTAACCGATACCGCTGTGATAGATACGATCTGTCAGGACAGTCCGTGAGTTCATAATAGCTTTTCTCTCATTGCCTCGTAAGGTGTTTTTCCGAGGTGGGCACCGTGTGGCCTGGAGAAATTGTAAAACTGCTCCCATTCAGCCAATTTGATGTGCAAATCTCGATCATCCTTGTAAGAAAGTAGATGGTAGAACTCATCCTGATCAGATCGGTGAGATCGTTCTACCTTGCCATTTAACTGAGGGGTCCTGGCTTTGATGTACACATGGCGAATACCCAGGTCTTCCACATGCCAATGAAACTGCGCCTGGAACTCGTGGCCCCGGTCCGTACGGATTTGCTGGATACGAATGTGCGGGCGGCGCATGCGCCGCCTCTACAACCTGTGGGGGCGTGAGTAGGTACGTTTGCGTTTTATTTCTTTTTCATCATGAGTCATCGTGTTGCTCCTCCAAATGGATAAGTACAACACGAACTGTCCTGGAAGTTATGACTTATCTACAATCAATCAAGAAAAACCGATTCCCTATCGGTATTTGTATGCTAGTATAAGCCCCGGTTTACACTTGGGAAAGATGTATTGTGATATTGGGTGAATTGGAAAAACGCGTTCTGCAGTACTTGTGGGAGGCGACAGAGGCCGATGCCAAACAGACTCATGCAGCATTAACCAAGCGCCGGGGTGGCACACTTAATACCATTCAGAGCACTCTGGACAGACTGTTCAAAAAAGATCTGCTCACCCGTCAGAAGCAGGGGCATGCCTACGATTATCGCGCTAAGGTCGGCAGGGAAGAGCTTATCGCCCAGCTGATTCAGAATGTGACCAGCGATTTTGTCCGTGAAGGTGAAGACCATTTGATAGCTGCCTTTTCTTCCTTCTCGGCAGGACTGGATGACGATAAGCTGTCACAATTGGAAAAGTTGATTCAACAACAACGTCAATTGCGCAGTCAGGAAGACAGCGATGCTAATTGATGAGTGGGCGATTGTTTTCAATCTGCTGAGTATTGCGCTGATGGAGCTGTTGGCGGCGGCAGCACTGCTTGCTTTGATCTGGCCGTTAATGGCTCGCCATATCACGCTGTTTTCTGCCGCTACACAAAAAAAACTGCTGTGGCTGTTTGTGGTTACACCTTGGGTAGCAAGCATTCTTTGCCTATTCATTTTTTTACCCTCGGTGTTTCAATTAGAAAGTACGCTGTGGCTGACCTCGCTGGTGCACTGGCATCATCCGTACGTGTTTTACCCGGATAGCTGGCACGGAGCGGCACTGTTCCTGTTTATGCTGGGTACTGCGTATGTGTTCATCAAGAACGGGCTAGGTGCAGCTCGCCACTTGAACGCACTGGATTTACTGACGCGCCTTTCCAAGGAGAGCCCCGGTGGTCGAATTCAGAGCAATTCCAGGCAGTGGAAAATTGGGCGGGACAACATTGTGCTTGAATCCCGCACCCCGGTAGCGTTTGCCGCAGGTCTGTTAAGTCCCAGGTGTTACGTGACAACCGGTCTTATTCGGCAGGTCACCGAGGCGGAGCTGGATATCATTCTTGCCCACGAGCGAGCGCATATCAAGCACAAAGATACCCAGAAAAAATTGTTTTTTGCGCTATTGGCATCGCTTTACCCGAAGCCTATAGCACAGCGATTAAATCGGTTGTTCTCGCTAGCCACTGAGCAATTGGCTGATGCACACGTCAGTCAATCCTACAGTGTTTTCGATGTCGCCCAAACCCTGGTTAACGCGGCCAGAATTCGGCGCTTCTCTGGGAACAGTGTGAATACGGTCAGCATAAACTATTTTATTGCCGACGACGTTGATGTGCGGGTTAGAGCTTTGCTGGCACCGCAAACATTTCGATCGTTTCCCTGGGCGCACTGCCTGTTGATCATGATGCTAACAACGACCCTGTCAATCGGCGGGGTTGATACCTTGCACCATCTGGTCGAAGCGATTTTTTCCCACTAATTTTAAAATCAAGAAGGCTGATGAATGAATCTGCGCTCTTTCAGTTTGCAAAAAATACCGATTGCCGATCGGTTTATGAGGCCATTTGGGTTGTCTGTAGTCGTTTTCGCTGCAATGCGCCTAACTGTTTCAGCTGTTCACGCACAGAGTGAGTCAGAACCCACCCTGTTGTCACTGGAGAAAGCGGTGCTGCTCACTTTGGAACAGCATCCACAGTTGGGTACGTTTCTCCACCAACGCGAAGCTTATCAAGGCTTGGTAGAACAAGTCAGCGTGGGACAGCGGCCCAGTATCGGCTTAACAATTGAAGATTTTGGTGGTGATGGTGATTACAACGGCTTTGATAGCGCTCAGTCTACGTTATCCATTAGTTGGGTAATGCAAGGAGCACGAATCGATCAACGGATTCAGGCAGCACAGGTTACCGCCACTCAGGTGGATATCCAACGACAAATCAAAGCGCTAGACCTGTCTGCTCAGACTGCCCGGTTATTTCTTCGGGCACTGGTCGAAGAACGGCGTTTAACGCTGGCTCGACAGGCGCAACAACAGGCCAGAAGCACCGTCAACGCCCTCAAAAAGCGGGTCGAGGCAGGTAAAAGCCCGGAATTCGAACGTCTCCAGGCGGAGGTGGAAATGGCGCAAAGGGAATTGGAGGCCGAAGACCTGCAGCACTTGCTGACGTCAACGCGTTACCAGTTGCGCGCGCAATGGGGTGGTGAGCGTAATGACTTTCGGTTAGTGGGTGAGCTTCTTACCATTCCAACACTGGGAAGTGTTGAACAGCAATTTGATCAACTGAAACAAAACCCCACATTGGCATTGCTGGCGAACCAGCAGCGTATTGCAGAATCAGAAATAGAGCTTGCCAGAATTGAGGCCAAGCCGCAGTGGCAGTTTTCGGTTAGTGTTCGGCGTTTGGAGGCAAGCGATGATTTCGGCATGGTAGCCGGTGTTTCTGTGCCGCTCGGTAAGGATCGCAGTAGCACCGGGAAGATCAGAAGCCTTCAGGCCAGGCAGGCTGAATTTGCCAGTGAATCCGAAGCACTGCAACGCCAGTTGGATAAGCAGCTTTATGTCCTGCTCCAGGAAATTAAACACAGCCATCATGTAATTGAGACGCTGCAAAAGCGAATTATCCCCGCCTTAAACACTGCCCATGCACAGGCCACGCATGCCTATGAAACCGGCAAGCTGGGTTATCAGCAGTGGGTCATCCTTCTGAATAAAATACTGGGCGCGCAACAGGCTCTGTTAAGTGCCTTTGAAGCGATCCATTTACAACATATCGAACTTCAGCGCCTCACCGGCACCACGCTGACATTCTAAGGACGCCGCTACCGTGAGAGAAACCATTATGAACCGCTATGCTCTACGATTATTCCTGGTGTGCCAGGTAGTACTGGGCGCCATGTTTCTGCCTTCAATCGCCGCCGCTGCCTCAGAGTCGGGGGCTCAGGAAGCAGAACCCGAAAAAGGGCCGCACCGGGGTCGGATGTTGCGCGATGGCGATTTTGCGGTGGAGCTGGCTATTTTTGAAACCGGCGTACCGCCGGAATTTCGTGTCTGGGTAAGTGATGACGGTGAACCGTTATCACCCGATGCGGTGGACCTTCAGGTCAAGCTCACGCGCCTGGGCAATGTCGTTGACGATATCCGTTTTAGAGCCGAAGGGGACTACCTGCGTGGCGATACGGTGATTTACGAACCGCATTCATTTGCCGTCACCCTTATCGCGCAATACCAAGGCAAAACCCATCGTTGGGAATACGACAACTTTGAAGGCCGTACCCTCATAGGCGACGGCGTCGCTAAAGCCATGGGTATTGCCACAGAAACCGCTGGCAGCGCCACTCTGCATCAGACCATCCGGGTTTATGGCAAGCTCGTTTATCCCCCAAGCGCCAAACGGCAGATTCAGGCCCGCTTTGACGGTGTAATCAAACAGATGCACGTCAGCCTCGGAGATTCGGTCAGCAAAGGCCAGATACTGATTACGGTAGAAGGCAATGAGAGCCTGAAAACCTATCCGATTCAGGCACCCATGGCTGGTGTGGCCAGCGAGCAATTTGCAAGCGCCGGTGAGCAGACGGCCGGGCGCACATTATTGGAAATGACCAATGCCGATACCCTGCTGGCCGAATTGGCGATTTATCCGGCGGACAGAAGTAAGGTCAACGTTGGCGCTCCGGTAACCCTGTCGATTAACGGTGTTGATGCGCCACTGAGCAGCACCGTCAGTGGATCGAGAGCGGCTTTGCGCAGTGATCAGGCGCGGCTATTCCTGGCCGAAATTAACAACAATGGGTTGTTGAGTGCCGGGCTGTTTGTCAGCGGCGATATCGAAGTCGACACCGTTGACGTGCCACTGGCGGTAAAACGCAGTGGCTTGCAGAGTTTCCGTAACTTCGCCGTCGTTTATGCCAAGGTTGGAGAAGAATATGAGGTACGGATGCTGGAGCTGGGCCGTGAAGCGGGCCCCTGGGTGGAAGTGTTGGGTGGATTGGAGCCTGGCACAGAATACGTGACTGAGAACAGCTACATCATCAAAGCCGATATCGAAAAATCCGACGCGTCGCACGACCACTAGGAGCAGCCCATGCTGGACAAGATTTTACGGTTTTCCATACACCGCAGTGGTGTCGTGATCCTGATGGTTTTGGCGCTGGCGGCGCTGGGTGCCTGGAATTTCACCAGGCTACCCATTGATGCCGTACCCGACATCACCAATGTACAGGTGATGATCAACACCGAAGCGCCGGGCTTTACCCCCCTGGAAGTGGAACAGCGCTTCCTGCCGCTGGAAACCTCGTTAGCGGGATTGCCTGGATTAGCACATACCCGCTCGGTCTCCCGCTATGGGCTGTCACAGGTGGTCGCTATTTTTAGCGATGACACCGATATCTATTTTGCCCGCCAGCTGGTTAATGAGCGGCTTTCGGCCGCCCGCTCCAAACTGCCGAGTGGACTGGAGCCTGAAATGGGGCCGATTGCCACCGGTCTCGGTGAAATCTTTATGTTCACGGTAGATGCCGAACCCGGCGCCACCAACGAAGACGGCCAGCCCATTACGCCCATGGACCTGCGGGCGGTGCATGACTGGATTATTCGCCCGCAACTGATGCGGGTGCCCGGCGTGGTGGAAGTCAATCCCATCGGTGGCTACGAGCGCGAGATTCTGGTCGCCTTTGATCCGGCACGTCTGCTGGCATTTGTCTTAACCCAAGCCGATGTGGTGGCGGCGATCAACGCAAATAACAGCAATCAGGGTGCCGGGTTTATAGAGCGCAACGGTGCCCAGTGGTTGATGCGAATCCCCGGACAGGCGGAAGTCATCGAAGATATCGGCCAGATTCCCCTCGCCACTCGGGATGGCGCCACAGTCAGAATCGCTGATGTGGCGCAGGTCAGTGAAGGGAAAGGACTTCGTACCGGCGCGGCAACACAGAACGGGCGTGAAGTGGTCATGAGTACGGTGTTTATTCTGATTGGCGAAAACAGTCGCACCGTTGCCAATGGCGTCGCTGAAAAGCTGAAGGAGATCAATGAGAACCTGCCGGAAGGGGTGGTGGCGACGGCGGTTTATGATCGAACCAAACTGGTGGATAAAACCCTGACTACCGTGCGGACCAACCTGGCCGAAGGGGCGCTGCTGGTTATCGTTATTTTGTTCCTGTTACTGGGCAATATCCGTGCGGCGTTTCTGACCGCGTTGGTGATTCCCTTCGCCATGCTGATGACCATCACCGGCATGGTGCAAACGCGGGTCAGCGCCAACCTGATGAGCCTCGGCGCTCTGGATTTTGGCTTGCTGGTTGATGGCGCCATTATTATTGTTGAAAACTGCCTGCGGCGACTAAGTCAGTCCAGTGCCAGCGGACAAGTACTGGCGGTTCGTGAACGTCTCGAAGTGGTGTTTGAAGCAACCCGCGAAGTCATACGGCCAGCGCTGTTTGGTGTATTCATTATCACCGCGGTCTACCTGCCGATATTTGCCCTGGAAGGCACCGAGGGCAAAATGTTCCATCCGATGGCCATTACCGTGGTGATAGCCCTGCTCAGTGCTATGGTGCTGTCTGTCGCCTTTGTTCCAGCGATGATAGCGCTGCTGTTTAAAAGGCCGGTACAGGAAAAGCGCAATGTTATTACCAGTGGTGCATTATCGCTGTATCAGCCTGCATTGGCTCGGGCGCTCAATCATCGTGGGCTGGTTGTTGGACTTGCCACGCTTTTGGTTATCATCAGTGGTTTTGGCGCGACGCGTCTGGGCAGCGAATTTGCGCCCAATCTGGACGAAGGTGATATTGCCATGCACGCACTGCGCATTCCTGGAACGTCCCTGAGCCAGGCGATTGCCATGCAGGAGACGTTGGAAGAGCGCATTAAAGCCCTGCCGGAAGTTGAGCGGGTCTTCGCCAAAATCGGTACGGCGAATGTCGCTACCGATGCGGTACCCCCTAGCGTGGCGGACAATTTTATTATTCTGAAACCCCGCGGTCAGTGGCCCGACCCGAGTAAGCCCAAAAACCAGGTAGTGGCTGAGCTGGATGCATTGGTCAGCGATATTCCCGGCAACCGCTACGAATTTTTGCAGCCGATTCAAATGCGTTTTAACGAGCTGTTGTCCGGTGTGCGGGCGGAGCTGGCCATTAAAGTGTTTGGAGATGACCTGGAGATGCTAGCGACACTGGGTGATGCTATTGAAGCTGCTATAGGGGCTGTTGAGGGTATTGCCGATGTGCAGGCGGAACAGACCACCGGCCTACCGATGCTGGTGATCGTACCGAAGCTGGACAAGCTGGCCCAGTATGGTGTCAGTAAAATGGAGGTACAGGAACAACTGGCGACGGCCTTTGGTGGGCGTGTAGCTGGCAAGTTTTACGAGGGAGACCGGCGTGCGGATATTGTTGTGCGACTCGATGAGTCCCTGCGTAATGATGTGGATGCCATGCTCCGTCTACCCATCCATCTATCCGATGGTATGAGTGTTCCCTTGCAGGAGCTGGCGACACTGGAGAGCATGGAAGGGGTCAATCAGATTAACCGTGAAAACGGCAAGCGCCGAGTTGTGGTTACCGCCAACGTGCGGGACCGTGATCTGGGGAGTTTTGTAGCGGATATTCAGAGCGCCATTAACAACTCGGTCGAACTGCCCGCGGGTTACTGGGTGGAGTACGGCGGCACCTATCAGAAATTGCAGTCGGCCACACAGCGTCTGTCGATAGTGGTGCCGGTCACACTGCTCATGATCGTTGGCTTGTTGGTGCTGGCACTGGGATCTTTTAAAGACGCCATGATTATTTTTTCTGGTGTGCCGCTGGCGTTGACCGGCGGCGTTGCTGCGCTGATGTTGCGGGATATTCCCTTTTCCATTTCCGCTGCTGTGGGATTTATCGCACTGTCGGGTATCGCTATTCTCAACGGCCTGGTGATGGTGTCGTTTATCCGGGAATTGATCAAAGATAAATTGCCTTTGGTTCAGGCCATTACCGAAGGCGCCTTAACACGTTTGCGTCCGGTGCTTACCACAGCACTAGTCGCCTCCCTGGGCTTTGTTCCCATGGCACTGAATACCGGTATCGGTTCGGAAGTGCAACGACCGTTGGCCACCGTGGTGATTGGCGGTGTGATTTCATCGACCTTACTGACGTTGTTTGTGGTCCCGGCGCTTTATCGGATGCTGCATCGCAATGAGCCTCACATGCCTAAAGAGGCAGCCCATGTTGAGTAAGCAGTTTATCCGCCGCTTAGGGCTTATATTTGACTTTCGCTCAGGGCTTATATCTGGCTTTCGCTCAGGGTTATTGTTACTGCTGGCCTTGATTTCCACCGCGGCCTTTGCCCACGGCGTGGAAGACATCGGTCTTTCAAACTCACCTTGGGTTGGATTCGGCCCCTGCGTTCAGGTTCATAAAGCGCTGGACAGTTCTGTAGTGGAAAACTTGCTCCCGGTAACGTAGAATACGCGCCTTTTTGGCCAGCAGCCGACCGGGCTGCGGCACTGGTGCAGCGAGGTTAGTTCGAAATCATGGTAAGCATTCGCTTGGCTCGTTCAGGTTCCAGGAAACGCCCATTCTACCACCTGACGGTAACGGACAGCCGCCATCCTCGCGACGGCCGCTTTATTGAACGGGTTGGTTTTTTCAACCCTATCGCCCGTGGCGGGGAACAGCGTCTGAGTGTTGACCGGGAGCGTATTGATCACTGGGTATCACAGGGCGCCCAGGTTTCTCCGCGTGTAGCCAGCCTGATCAAGGAAGCAGCCGCCGCTGCCGCATAGGCTTGGGCAATGGCTGAAACCGCTGAAGAACGCCTGATCATTGGTCGAATTGGCGGTCCCTACGGCATTCGGGGCTGGGTGAAAATTCGCTCCTTTACCGAACCGATAGAAGGTCTGCTCGACTATCGCAATCACCATATCAAACGCAAGGGTGTTTGGGGCGCAGTCCAGTTTGAGGAGGGCAGGCGGCATGGCAAGGGTCTGGTCGCCCGTTTGCGGGATGTGGATAGCCGTAATGCCGCCGAGGCCGTGGCGGGTTGCGAGGTGGCCGTGGCAGCGGCGGAATTACCGCCGTTGCGGGAGGATGAGTTTTACTGGCATCAATTGCAGGGTCTGGAAGTTCGTTGCGGCGAGGAATTGCTGGGCCGGGTTGGCCATTTGCTGGAGACCGGAGCCAACGATGTTCTGGTGGTGAATCCCTGTTCTGGCAGCCGCGACCGCCGCCAGCGTTTGATTCCCTGGCTGCGGGGCGGCGTTGTCACCAGGGTCAACCTCACCGAGGCATGCCTGGACGTGGACTGGGACCCGGAGTACTAGCTGCAATGTTGTACCCTTCGGGCACATGGCACCCTTCGGGCACATGGCGCCAGTACGCTCGGGATATGCGGGCCATGCAATGAAAATCGCCGTGGTCAGCCTGTTTCCGGAAATGTTTCAGGCACTGACCGGGTATGGTGTAACCGGCAGGGCGATTCAAAACGGGCGGGTCACTTTGCACTTTAGTAACCCCCGTGATCATGCGACGGACCAACATGGTACGGTGGATGATCGGCCCTATGGTGGTGGCCCCGGCATGTTGATGAAGGCTGAAACCATGGCCTCTGCAATAACAGCAGCCCGGCAGCAAGTGGGTGCGGCCAGCCGGGTGTTATACCTGTCGCCCCAGGGGCGGCTGTTCGGCCATGGCGCCGCTGCCGAATTGGCGCGGCTGGACTCGATGATATTGATTGCGGGACGCTACGAAGGCGTTGATGAACGCCTGATCCAGGATGAGGTGGATGAGGAAATTTCGATCGGCGACTATGTGATCAGTGGCGGAGAATTACCCGCCATGGTGGTGATTGACGCCGTGGCCCGGCAACTGCCTGGCGTATTGGGGGGCCAGCTCTCGGCACAGCAGGATTCCTTTGTGGACGGTCTGCTGGATTTCCCCCAATACACAAGGCCCGAGAGGTATCGCGGGGTTCCGGTACCCGAGGTCTTACTGAGCGGCAATCACCAGGAAATTCGCCGTTGGCGGTTGAAACAGGCATTGGGCAGAACTGCCGAGCGGCGTCCCGAACTACTTGAGCAGCGGCAACTGACCCCAGAAGAGCAACAATTGCTGGCTGAATATTACAGGGAAATTTCAAACGGGAGTGAGACATGAGCAACAACCCAATTATTTCGCAGCTTGAAGCTGAGCAGATGCAAAAAAAACTGCCCGAGTTTGGCCCGGGTGATACCGTGGTGGTGCAGGTGCGGGTAAAGGAAGGCAATCGCGAACGCTTGCAGGCCTTCGAAGGTGTAGTGCTGGGCAAGCGCAACCGCGGCCTCAATTCCGCTTTTACTGTGCGCAAGATATCTCACGGCATCGGTGTGGAGCGTACTTTTCAAACCTACAGCCCGCTGCTGGACAGTATTCAGGTCAAACGCAGCGGCGATGTACGCAAGGCCAAGCTGTACTATCTGCGCCAACGCAGTGGCAAGGCTGCCCGGATCAAGGAAAAGCTCGGCAAGTAAGCCGCGCTGGTAACGCGGTCCGGTGCCGCAGGTAGTGACCAGACAAGAAAATTGCCCCGTTATTGAAACCTGGCTCGATGCCCTGTGGCTGGAAAAAGGCCTCAGCGACAATACGCTGGCTTCCTACCGGCGCGACCTGCATCAGTACGCGGACTGGTTGCAGGAAAACTGCGATTGCAGCCTGTTGCAGGCTGAGCACAGCCAGTTACTGGGCTACCTGGGCTGGCGCACCGGTCAGGGCCGGTCGGCTCGTTCCACGGCTCGTTTTCTCTCCTGTGTACGGGGTTTTTACCAATATCAACTGCGCGAGGGCTTGCTGCTCCAGGACCCCAGTCTGGACATCGACAGCCCCAAACTGGGACGCGCCCTGCCGAAATCCCTGAGTGAAGCTGAGGTGGAGCGACTGCTTGCGGCCCCGCAACTGGACAAACCCCTGGAATTTCGTGACCGCACCATGCTGGAACTGCTCTATGCCTCCGGTTTGCGGGTAACCGAGCTGGTTTCACTGCGTCTATTACAGGTGGGTCTCAACCAGGGTGTGTTGAGGATTCTCGGCAAGGGGGACCGTGAGCGCCTGGTGCCCATGGGCGAGGAGGCGCTTTCCTGGTTGCAACAATACCTGCGAGGGCCGCGCCGGGACCTGCTGGGCGATGCTCCCGTCGAAGTGGTGTTCCCCAGCCGGAGGGGTCAACAAATGACTCGCCAGGCATTCTGGTATCGTATTAAAATCTATGCACGGCGCGCGGAAATCAAAAGCCCCTTGTCGCCCCACACACTCCGGCACGCATTTGCGACGCATTTGCTGAATCACGGCGCCGACCTGCGAGTGGTGCAAATGCTGTTGGGGCACAGTAACCTGACCACGACCCAGATCTACACCCATGTAGCCAGGGAGCGGATGAAAGAATTGCATGCGCAGCACCACCCGCGCGGCTGAGAAAAGTGAACTTGACAAAGGAAACAGCAATACTCATGAACAGTTTACGGAAAATTTTAACCGTGGCGTTGCTGGCTCTTGCCGGACATGCATTTCCCGCTACCGATGAAGAAACGATTCGCGGCAAACTGCTGCAGGCGCGGCCGGATTTTGAAATCACCTCAATCACACCCAGCGCCGCGGCAGGTATCTACGAGGTGCGTCTCGGCCCTGGGCAGATGATCTACTCGACGGCTGATGGCAAGTATTTTTTCCTGGGCGACCTGTTTTCCGTGGAAACCTCGGGGCTGGTCAATCTGGCTGAACAGCAGCGCGATGAGCAACGCAAGGAACTGTTGGCCGCAATTGACCCGAGCGAAATGATCATCTTTTCCCCAGAGAAGGGCGCCAAGGCCAGCATTACCGTGTTTACTGATGTGGATTGTTTTTATTGTCAGAAATTGCACCGCGAAGTCCCGGAAATGAATGCCATGGGAATTGAGGTGCGCTACCTGGCCTATCCCCGCTCAGGCATCGGCGGCGAGTCCTATCGCAAGATCGCCAGCGCCTGGTGTGCGGATGATCCGCATGCTGCCATCACCAGGCTCAAGAACCTGGAGACGATTGCCGAGAATGTCTGCTCCGGAAACCCGGTAGCCGAGCAATTCGCCCTGGGCCAGAGGATGGGCGTGCGCGGCACACCGGCGCTGGTGCTGGAGGCAGGGCAAATGCTTCCGGGTTATCTCCCCGCGACCGAGATCGCCCAGCGCCTGGGTGTTCTCTAAAGCGTGTTGTGAGCAGGGAGTTCATTTCCTTCGGCCCGCCCAGCCCGCGTTGACAGTGCTGGGTTGGCTAAGTACTGTTGCCTCCCTTGATTTCAGCCTGGAAAAATCGTGGAAGGCGAATTTCAGAGAATTCGGCGTCTGCCTCCCTATGTTTTCAATATCATCGGAGAATTGAAGCAGCGGGCGCGCGCCGAAGGCCAGGACATCATCGATTTCGGTATGGGTAATCCCGATCAACCCACGCCCACCCACATCGTCGACAAACTGGTGGAAACCGCCCGTCGTGGGGATACGCATCGCTATTCCCAATCCAAGGGAATTCCACGGCTGCGCAAGGCCATTTGTACGTGGTATCAACAGCGTTACGGGGTGACCCTGGACCCCGAAAGCGAGGCCATTGTCACTTTGGGTTCGAAAGAAGGTCTTGCCCATCTGGCGCTGGCCACCACTGGGCCGGGAGACGCAATTCTGGTGCCCAGCCCCAGCTATCCGGTCCACCCTTACGGGTTTGTGATTGCCGGCGCGGACATTCGCCATGTGCCCATGTTGGCTGACGAAGATGAGTTCTTTGAAGAGCTGGAACAGGCCATTCGCAATACCTGGCCCAAACCCAAGATGCTGGTGCTGAATTTTCCCTCAAACCCAACCACCCACTGCGTGGAGTTGCCTTTTTTTGAAAAGGTAGTGGCGATTGCCCGTGAACACGGTATTTGGGTGGTGCAGGATCTGGCCTACGCGGATCTGTGTTATGACGGCTACCGGCCACCTTCAATACACCAGGTAAAGGGTGCGAGAGAAGTGGCCGTAGAATTTTTCAGCATGTCCAAGAGTTACAACATGCCCGGCTGGAGGGTGGGCTATTGTGTCGGCAACTCCCAGTTGATCGGCGCCCTTGCGCGAATGAAATCCTACCTGGATTACGGCATGTTCACCCCAATTCAGGTGGCGGCCATTACCGCCCTGGAGGGCGATCAGGGTTGTGTGGAAAAAATCCGGCAGTCGTATTTGAAGCGCCGCAATGTGTTGTGTAACGGCCTCAACTCGGCGGGGTGGCCAGTGCAGCCACCCAGGGCCACCATGTTTGTATGGGCGCGTATCCCGGAGTTTTACCTCGAGTTGGGTGC
This sequence comes from Halieaceae bacterium, assembly GCA_026710905.1. Classification (GTDB taxonomy): domain Bacteria; phylum Pseudomonadota; class Gammaproteobacteria; order Pseudomonadales; family Halieaceae; genus JAPOQD01. The sequence continues at coordinate 11,616 of JAPOQD010000190.1, read as the reverse complement.
GCTGGAATTCAGCAAAAAGTTGTTGCAGGAAGCCAAGCTGGCAGTATCACCAGGTGTGGGTTTCGGTGAGGCGGGAGAGGGCTACGTGAGATTCAGCCTGATAGAAAACGAACACCGGACCCGCCAGGCTATCCGCAGTGTCAAGCGCATGTTCAAACAAGATGGATTCGCCTGAAATGAGCGGGGTGAGACTGGGCCTGTGTGGGCTGGGCACCGTCGGCAGCAGCCTGGTTAATGTGTTGCAGCGAAATGCCGCGGTCATTGCCGCCAGGGCCGGATGTGAAGTCAGCCTGACGCATGTGGCATCGCGCCGTACTAACCCCGCCTGTGATCTGGGTGGGTTGCCGGTTAACCACGACATTCTTGCGGTACCCCGCGACCCGAATGTGAACCTGGTCATTGAATTGGTCGGCGGTACGGATATTGCCTTGGAACTGGTGCGCGAGGCGCTTGCCAATGGCAAGCATGTGGTTACTGCCAACAAGGCGCTGATCGCCGAATACGGTAACGAATTGTTTGCCGAGGCCGAAGCCGCCGGTGTCAGTATTGCCTATGAAGCAGCAGTTGGCGGCGGCATTCCGATCATCAAGACGCTGCGAGAAGGGCTGTCGGGAAACCGCATACAGCGGTTGGCCGGCATCATCAACGGTACCACCAACTTTGTCCTCAGCGCCATGTGGGAGCAGCGCAGGGAATTTGCCGAGGTGTTGCGGGAAGCTCAGCAACTGGGCTATGCGGAGGCAGACCCGAGCTTCGACATAGAGGGCGTCGATGCTGCGCACAAGCTGTCCATCATGGCTGCCATCGCCTTTGGAATGCCGCTGCAAATCGATGGGGTATATACCGAAGGCATCTGTACTATCGCACCCCAGGATCTGGCTTACGCCAGTGAACTGGGTTATCGCGTCAAACATCTGGCAGTGGCGCAACGCAGCAACGGTGCTGTCGAAATGCGAGTGACCCCGGCTCTTATTCCACAGGATTGCCTGCTGGCCAGTGTCAATGGAGTCAAGAACGCGGTGTTGGTGGAAGCGGATGCAGTAGGTACAAGCCTGTACTATGGCGACGGCGCCGGCGGCGAGCCGACCGCCTCGGCAGTGCTGGCGGATGTAGTTGACCTGGCCAGGGCGCTGGGTCGAGCTCAGCGGCCGGTAAGCGGGGGCCTGGGTTATACCTTCATCAACCGGAATTTACCGATGTTGCCGGTTGAGGATATGCAGGCAGCGTATTATCTGCGCATGTCGGCGGCAGACCAGCCCGGTGTCATGTCGGCGATAGCAAGTATCTTCAGTGCGGCGGGTATCAGTATTGAAGCACTGCTTCAGAAGCCGCCCGAAGTGGGACAGACCCAGGTGCCGGTGACCATCCTTACCGATACAGTTCGCGAGGCGGATTTGCGCGCTGCGGTCACTTCCCTTGAGGCGCTGCCCTCGATAGCGGGTAGTATTACCCGTATTCGGGTAGAGAGCCTGGACGGCTGAGCTGAGAAACCGGAGCGTGGAATACGTCAGTACTCGCGGCACAGCACCGACGCTCAATTTCGAGGAGGTGTTGCTGACCGGCCTGGCGGCGGATGGGGGGCTCTACGTTCCACGGGAATTGCCCCGGTTTTCCCCCGGGCAGATTGCCGCGATGGCCGGAATGGACTACTCACGACTGGCTTTTGAAATTGTCCGTCCGTTTATCGGTGGCTGCATTCCCGATGCCGATCTGGAGCAGCTGATTACGGATTGTTACGCTGAGTTTCACCACCCGGCGGTAGCGCCGCTGGTGCCCCTGGAGACCAATGAATGGGTACTGGAGCTATTCCATGGCCCAACCCTGGCTTTCAAGGACTTCGCCTTGCAGTTGCTGGGCCGGCTGTTGGACTACCTGATGCAGCGCCGGCAGTGCAAGGTGGTTCTTCTGGGCGCTACCTCCGGAGATACCGGTTCCGCGGCCATTGAAGGCTGCAAGCGTTGCGACAATGTCGACATTTTCATTTTACACCCACACCAGCGCATATCCGAGGTGCAACGCCGGCAGATGACCACGGTCCCCGGAAACAACATCCATAACATTGCCGTGCAGGGTAATTTTGACGATTGTCAGGCGATGGTAAAAGCCAGCTTTGCCGAACGCGGCTTTCTGCCACGGGAGCGTAGCCTGGTGGCGGTCAATTCCATCAACTGGGCTCGTATCATGGCGCAAATCGTCTACTATTTTTATGCCGCCGTGCAATTCGGCGCCCCAGTGCGGGAAGTCGCTTTTTCCGTACCGACCGGTAATTTTGGTGACATCTTTGCGGGATACCTGAGCAGGGAAATGGGGCTGCCGGTCAAGCAGTTGATCATCGCCACCAACAGCAACGATGTGTTGCACCGCATCATGAATACCAGAGTCTATGCTCGCGGCGTGTTACAGCACACCCTGTCACCGAGTATGGATATCTCCGTATCAAGTAATTTTGAACGCCTGTTGTTTGACTTGTACCAGCGCGACGGGAAAGCAATCGCCGACCTGATGCAACAATTCAAGAGTTCCGCCATCACCCTCAGTGAATCGGCCATGCAGCGGGTGCGAGCCCTGTTCAGCAGCCAGTCCGTGAATGACGAACAGACCTGCCAACTGATAGCGGAGGTCTACGCCTCCAGTGGCTACCTGCTGGACCCGCATTCAGCCATCGCTCTCAGGGCGGCCCGGGATTTACGCCGTGACCAGCACAGCATAATGATCAGCCTTGCAACGGCGCACCCGGTGAAGTTTCCCGAGGCAGTGGCCAGGGCCGGGATTGATGTAGAACCTGCCTTGCCAGCCCAATTGAGCGATTTGTATGCACGAACCGAGCGTTTCCAGGTGTTGCCGAATGAACTCGCTTCCGTGCAGACCTTTATAAACAGTCATCTCACGTTTTAAGGGTTGACAGCCTGACTTACCTGTCCAGGCCCTGCGCCCACAAGGACTAAACGACAACAATTTGCCCGGATTGTTTCAATTTTGTTATGTGAAAGAGGCGAATTTAAAACGTGATTATTTCACAAAAATGATGGAAAAAAAGTGGCACGCCGGAAAATTGTTGTTTACACTCTGCCTTCGCGTTTGCGCGATGAGGCAGTGTGGCAGCAACTCACGGTGCTTGTCGGCAACACTGAAACTAGACGACACTGATATATAGGACGCATTATGGATCTTTCAAAAAAACCCCTGGCCGCTGCATTGGGTGCGGCTTTTCTGGCAACTGCACTGTCGCCTTTGGTCTCCGCTGAAACGGACCCGTTCGCAGCTACGCAACTGAGTGGTGGTTACGATCTGGTGAATTACGGCGATGAGGCTGAAGAAGGTAGCTGCGGCGAAGGCAAGTGCGGCGAAGGCGACGGCGACGGCGACGGTGAGGAAGAAGAAGCCGAAGCTGAAGAAGGCGGCGAAGAGTAATTTGCCTAAAGAAAAACCGGGTTTTCAGGGAACTGGACTCGGTCTTCGACGGGCCCTTCTGGGCCCGTTTTCTTGTGTCCAACCGGAAACGGTGGATTTCCTTGAAGTGGCGCCGGAAAACTGGATCGGCGTAGGTGGCCGTTTTGGCCGCCAGTTCCGCGGTATCGCTGAGCGCTTCCCCGTGATTTTACATGGTTTATCTCTCAATATCGGCGGCGCTGAACCCATTGACCGCGATTTGGTGGCGGCGGTTGGCGCTTTCATGGATGAATTCCACTGTCCCAGCTATAGCGAACATCTGACCTATTGCGCCGATGAAGGTCACCTCTACGACCTGTTACCCATTCCCTTCACTGATGAAGGTGTAAAGCATGTGGCCGCCAGGGTTGGCGAAGTACAGGAAATACTGGGCCGGCGTATCGCCCTGGAAAATGCCTCCTACTATGCGGCGCCTCATCAGGGAATGACGGAGAGCGAATTCATCAATGCCGTGTTGACGGAAGCTGACTGTGACCTGCTATTGGATGTAAACAACATTTATGTCAATAGCGTCAACCACAACTACGATGCTGTCGATTTTCTGCGGTCGTTACCACTAGAACGTGCTCGATATATACATATAGCCGGGCACTATGATGAGGCGGAAGATCTCAAGATCGATACCCATGCCGCCACGGTGATTGACCCGGTGTGGGATCTTTTGGCGGAAGCCTACCGGTTGTGTGGATTACTGCCGACACTGCTGGAACGGGATTTCAATATTCCCCCGCTGGAAACATTACTGCTTGAGGTAGAGCGAATCCGTGAGATTCGGACCCAGGCTGGCGCTGCGGAGTTCAAGGTCTGTGCCTGAGTCGGTTACTCTGCGTGAGCAGCAACGGGAGTTTACCTCTCACCTGCGCAATCCCGCCGAGGCCACAGCTCCGGTGGACATCGAAAGCCGGCGCATGAAGGTCTATCGCGACCTGATTTTCAACAATATCGAGAATTTCCTGAGTGGTGGTTTCCCGGTCGTGCGCCGCCTGTATGGCAAGCGGGATTGGCGCCGCCTGGTGCGCTGCTTCGTGCGTGAATATCGCTGCCACACTCCTTATTTTTATGAGATCAGCCAGGAATTTGTACAGTTTTTGATGCAGGATTACCGGCCTTGCCCAGTTGACCCGCCCTTTCTGACAGAACTGGCGCACTACGAATGGCTTAGACTGGCGCTGAACATTGATGAACAGGAAGTAGACCAGGCCGGGGTCGACCCCAAAGGTGATCTTCTGGCTGGCGCACCGGTGTTATCTCCCCTGGTATGGAGCTTGAAATACAACTATCCGGTGCACCGGATTACTCCAGATACCGAGCCCCAACGGTTCGCGGCGGAAGACACTTTTCTGGTTGTCTATCGCAATCGGGATGACAAGGTGAAATTTTTAGAGACCAATGCCGCCACGGCGAAGTTGCTGGAACTTTTGCGCGAGAATCATCGTGGCCAAACCGGTGACGAATTGCTGCGGCAACTGGCCTTGGAAATGAAGGCGAAATCCGTGCCCTCGTTAGTGGATTTCGGAGCACGGATGTTGCGTCGGTTCGCCGAACTGGATATCGTCAGTGGCGTGCGTGTCTAGTTTTCGGCGAGGTTGGAAACGCAGGTTCCAGGTTCGTGCCTGTGCATTGAAAGCAGTGCAAAAATCCTTCCAGTCTGCCAGTGCCTCAAGCTTGCCGCTGCTCTGCCGCCGTATTTCACTCCTCTTGGCGCTGTTGCTTGTGCAAGCTTGCGCCACTACCAATCAGACTGACGTCAACGACCCATATGAAGAGATCAATCGCAAGATTTTTGCTTTCAACGACAGCCTGGACCGTAATTTTTTGTTGCCGGTTTCCCGGGGCTACCGGTTCTTGATGCCGGCTTTTGCGGAGCAGGGCGTGCGCAATTTTTTTTCCAACCTTGAGGATTTCAATAGTGCCATCAATGCGCTGATGCAGGGCAAACTGGATGGAGCTACTCGCAACGGCGGACGTTTCCTGCTGAATTCCACCGGCGGCCTGCTGGGTTTTGTAGACATCGCTACGGTAATGGGCGTAGATTCGTACCGCACGGATTTCGGTCATACCCTCGCCATCTGGGGCGTAAACCCCGGCCCCTACCTGATGGTGCCAGCGTTTGGGCCGCGTACCTTGCGCAGCGGTACCGGTTATATCTTTGACACACTGGTGTCAGCGCAGTCGGCCATTGACAGCCTGCCCGCCCGCGTTGCCCTGTCCGGCCTGGAATTGGTTGAAGACCGCGCCGACCTGGTTGAGGCCGAAGGCTTGATTTTCGGCGACCGCTATATCTTCATTCGCGATGTCTACCTGCAACATCGGGAGGCATTGATGTCAGGTGGTGAGGTTGAAGATTCCTTCTCCGATTATGACGAGGACTTCGATTGGGACGAGTAACCCCACCCGATTTGTGAAATCCTTTGTAGTTGCCGCTGATTTTCTTGCGACCCGCGTCCTGCGGGAGTAGTGTTCCGCGCACTGTCACCGAACTAAGCCCCGATGAGCGATCGCAAGGGACACATCCTGTTGTTGGAACACCGGGCCGAGCTTGCCGAGCCCATTGTCAACCAACTGACTCTTCGCGGCTTTCGTGTTCAGATTGCCGGGGACGCAGGCCCGGTGCTGAGGGGCGTCGATGAGGATGTTGACGTGGTGCTTTGTGATATTGCCATGCCGGACATTTCCTGGGACCGGGTGCTGCAGTTTCTCACTCAGCGTCAATTCGAAGCCACTGCCATCATGCTGTCTACCAACACCGACCAGCTTCAAGTGATGACGGCTCTGCGTTTGGGCTTCCACGACTTTTTCACCTTGCCCATCGATGACTGGGATGCGCTGTTCACTTCCCTGGATCGCTGTATGGCGCAGCGGGGCATGCAGCGGCAAAATCAGGCTTATCGGCGCAGTCTGGAGGCAAATGTGCGCATCCTTGAGCAGGACCAGCAAGCCGGCCGCCATGTGCAGATGCGAATGCTGCCGGAATCGCCACTGTTTCTGGGGGATTACGTGTTCAGCCATACGGTCATTCCTTCACTTTTTCTCAGCGGCGACTTTACCGACTACTTCCTGGTCGGTGACCGGCACGCCAGCTTTGTGATCGCCGATGTCTCCGGGCACGGCTCTTCCTCCGCGTTCGTCACTGTGTTGCTTAAAAACCTGTTTGCCCGCAAGCGCTCCGACTTTATCCATCGTAATGATGACACCATTCTCAGCCCTACCCGAATGTTGGAAAGAGCCAACCGCGACCTGCAGGAACTGGCCATCGACAAGTTCGCCACCTTGATCGTGGGAGTGATTGACCTCAGCGAAAATTCCCTGCGTTACAGTGTTGCGGCACATTTGCCGCTACCGGTACTGGTGTCCGGTGGGGGCGCCGTCTATTTGCCCGGGGAGGGGCCCGCGGTGGGTATGTTGGAAGATGCCGACTATCGGGAATATCAGAGGCAACTACCCGAGCAATTTACTTTGGCGTTGTTTACGGACGGTATTCTTGAAATTTTACCTGCCGAAAAACTGCTGGAGAAGGAGCGTTACTTTCTACAGGTTTTCGACGGCGCCGCCGATTCACCGGAACAGGTAGTAAAGCAGCTCGGCCTGGACAAGGTGAGTGACGCTCCGGACGATATTGCCGCCATGTTCATCAGCAGGGGGGCGCAGGTTTGAACGGGCGAATTCTGGCGGGGCAACAGAATGGCGCTTACGTCATCAAGCTGATCGGAGATGTGCGCCTTACCTTGTGTGCAGCATTGGAAGACTACCTTGAGCGCATGTTTGAAGACAACGGTTTACAAAGTGTGACGGTGAATCTCCGTGAGGCAGAGGGAATCGACAGCACCACCCTGGGTATACTTGCCAGAATGGCGTTGCGCGCCAGACGCGAATGTGGCTTCAAGCCGATAATTTGTTCTTGCGATGCGTCTATCAATCGTCTGCTGGAAAGCATGGCATTTGATCAAATTTTCGAAATTCACAAAGAGGACGCCAGCGGTCCGGAACCTGTTTCCGAACTACCCACCGTGTTGAAGGATACCGCGCAAGTAAAACAAAAAGTTATCGAGGCGCATGGCGCGCTGATGGACCTCAGTGAACAAAACCGCGTTCGCTTTCAGGACCTGATAACATCCCTCAAGCAGAATTGATAAGATAATTTTTATTTATCAAAGAGTTATTGCTGTTTTCTCAACTTCGCCACACTTGCAAAATACACTGGATACTGGCTAGGCTTCAGCAGCCTTGAGTTTCATACGGATAAACTCTTTATGCGGAACATGAATCAGTTCCGCCACTTGCCGTATCAGGCCCTCTTCATATTTGTCCAGGTCGCCATCCACGTAGGCCACGCGCCACATGGAATGAATCAACGTCAATTTCTGCCGGCGGCCGTAGTGTGAATTGATCAGGCGGGTAAATTCGTACAGTGAGGTGGCCCGGTCAGCCGCTTCTCCAGCGAGGCCAAGCAGTTCCTCCACTTGCCCCGGCGGTATCTCCAGCGCCGTTTGCAGCAAGTCCTTCAGCGCCTGTTGTTCTTCTGTAGCGACGCTGTGGTCGGCCCGGGTAATTTCGATCAGCAGGGCGGCAGCGGCCAACTGTGAGTGGCTCTCCAACTCGGCGGGGTCCTCCTCATCAGGCGCGCTGAACAGAGATTTGAGGTTTTCAATCACGGGTATTTTTCAACAATTGCTCAAGTTTGACCTGGTCGGCGACAAAGTTGCGGATTCCGCTTGCCAATTTCTCGGTTACCATGGCGTCAGCGTTATTGCGATAACGAAATTCTGCTTCTTCCAGATGCAAGGGTTGCTCCACCTCATGTTTTGACTCCGGGGACAATCTCCGGGGCATCTCTCCACGGTCCGCCGCCAGTTCACCGAGCAGTTGCGGTGAAATGGTCAAGCGGTCACAGCCCGCCAGCGCCTCTATCTCGCCACAGTTGCGAAAGCTGGCGCCCATGACAATGGTCCGGTAGCCGTGTTGCTTGTAGTAGCGGTAGATACGGCTTACCGATTGCACGCCGGGGTCATCTTCCGCTGTCTTGATTCTGAGCTTGGTATTGGCCAGGTACCAGTCCAGAATCCTCCCTACAAAGGGAGAAATCAGAAATACGCCGGCGTCAGCGCAGGCCGCGGCCTGGGCAAAACCAAACAGCAGGGTGAGGTTGCAGTTTATGCCCTCTTTTTCAAGTTGTTCCGCCGCTCGAATGCCCTCCCAGGTGGAGGCGATCTTGATAAGAATTCGTTTACGATCAATACCCGCGGCCTCGTACAGACCGATCAGCTTGCGGGCTCGCTCCGCGCTGGCCTGGCTATGAAAGGAAAGCCTGGCATCGGCTTCGGTAGACACCCGCCCCGGCACCAGGTCCAGAATTCGGCGGCCGATGGCGACCGCCAGCAAGTCACAGCAGTGGGCCAATTGTTCCTCGCTGCTGCCGCTGGCATCGGCGGCCTGTTCCCGCACGGCTTGCAGCAGCGGCCGATACTGGGGTAACTGGGCGGCCTTGAACAACAGGGAAGGGTTGGTGGTGGCATCTACCGGCTGGAATTTCTGAATTGCTTCAATGTCTCCCGTGTCGGCGACCACCAGCGACATTTGCTTGAGCTGTTCCAGTTTGCTGCTCACGGTGCATTCACTTCCCTGCCGGGGATTTCGTCGCGCACCAAATGCAGCGCTGTGCTCAGCAACTCAATGCCGGCGCCGCTGCGTTCGCCGAGATGGCGGCGAAACTTCCGTGCCCCAGGCTCGTGGCGAAACAAGCCCGGAATGTGCCGGGTAATGTGGTGCATACGGACGCCAACCTCCAGTTGTTGCTGCGAATAAGTCAGCAACTCTAGCAGAATGCTCTCCCTGGTCGCCACATCCCGCGGCTCATTGAACAGGCGTTGGTCGACCTTGGCCAAAAGATAAGGGTTGCGGTATATCGCCCGGCCGAGCATGACACCGTCAACGTGAGCAAGATGCCGCTCGGCTTCCGCCAGGGTTCCGATACCGCCGTTGATGACGATTTCCAGTTGCGGAAAGTCTCTCTTGAGTTGGTAGACCCAATCGTAACGCAGTGCTGGAATCTCCCTGTTTTCCCTGGGGCTGAGCCCCCTCAGCCAGGCTTTGCGGGCATGAATGATGAAAGTCGTGGCGCCGGACTCCGCCACAGTACCGACAAAATCCAACAACAGTGAGTAGGAATCCCAATGGTCAATGCCGATACGATGCTTGATAGTGACCGGAAGAGCCGCCGCCTCCCGCATGGCAACCACACACTCTTTGACCAGTGCCGGCTGCGCCATCAGGCACGCTCCAAAGCGGCCTGACTGCACCCGGCTGGAGGGGCAGCCGCAGTTGAGATTCACTTCGTCGTAACCCCAGTCCCTGGCCCAGCGGGCGCATTTGGCCAGTTCGCCGGCATCGCTGCCGCCCAGTTGCAAGGCCAGTGGATGTTCCTGCTCACTATAATCAAGCAATCGCGCCCGGTCTCCGTGCAGCAGCGCCCCGCTGGTCACCATCTCGGTATAAAGCAATGCCTTTTTGGAGAGCAGACGCCAGAAATACCGGCAATGGCGGTCTGATCGGGCCATCATGGGCGCAATGCAAAACCGGTGGGACAAACCCTGTGCCATAACGCTTCAACTGGAGGAAAACCGGAACGGAAGTTTACCCGTGGATGCCGGTGAACAACACTGCCCAGGTAATTTTTCAACTAGTGTCCTGCCTCACAAATACGTTGAGCATTCAGGGCAAGTCATTTTGGCCGTCATTAATCCAGCGTATTTGTGATGCAGGACACAGGGTTCAGGCATTCTGGCATGTCCCGGGGCTCGGCACGGTGGCCGTGGTCCCTTATAATTGCGGCCCCACCGCAGACAGGTCAAGCTTGCAAACCATGACTGTTCGGACCCGCGTAGCGCCTTCACCCACCGGCTCCCCTCACTTGGGTACTGCCTATATCGCGTTATTCAATCTGTGCTTTGCCCGCGCTCACGGCGGTCAGTTCCTGTTGCGCATCGAGGATACCGACCAGGCTCGCTGTACTCCCCAATTCGAACAGTCCATTCTCGACAGCTTGCGCTGGTTGGGCCTGGAGTGGGATGAGGGCCCGGATGTGGGAGGAGAGCAGGGCCCTTATCGCCAGAGCGAACGTATTGAAACCTATGCCCGCCACGCCAGGCAATTGGTTGAGAGCGGCAGGGCGTTCTACTGTTATCGCAGCCCCGAAGAACTCCATGCACTGCGAGAATCGCGCCGGGCCGTGGGCCATAGCAGTGCGCTCAAGCCTTCCGAACTGAGGCTTGATGATGCCGAGGTCGCCAGGCGCGAGGCGGCTGGTCAGCCGCCGGTAATTCGGATGATGGTCCCGGAGGAAGAGGGTCATTGCACCGTAACGGATATGCTGCGAGGCGACATCGAACTGGAGTGGAGCATGGTGGATGCCCAGGTCTTGCTGAAGTCGGATGGGATGCCCACCTATCACCTGGCCAATGTAGTGGATGACCACCTGATGGGTATTACTCATGTCCTGAGAGGGGAAGAGTGGATCAATTCCGCCCCCAAACACCAGTTGCTCTATGAATACTTCGGTTGGGAGATGCCGGCCTTGTGTCACTTGCCGCTGCTGCGCAATCCGGATCAAAGCAAGCTGAGCAAACGCAACAATCCGGTCAGCATTCTCTATTACCAGCGCATGGGTTTTCTACCACAGGCGCTGCTTAACTACCTGGGCCGCATGGGCTGGTCCATGCCCGATGAAAGGGAGAAGTTTAGCCTTGCCGAGATGCTGGAAAACTTCGATATTCAGCGGATATCCCTTGGCGGCCCGGTGTTCGACCCGGACAAGTTGCGCTGGCTGAATGGTCTGTGGATTCGCGAAAACCTGAGTGACCAGGAATTGGCCGACAGCCTGGTGCAATGGGCATTCAACAGGGACCAACTCCACGCCGTATTGCCCCATGCCCGCCCACGCATGGAAACGTTCAGCGATTTTGCACCCCTGACAGGGTTTCTGGTGGCTGGCGAGTTGCCCGTAGAAGCAGAGGCTTTCGCGGTGTGCAGGAGTAGCCGGGATGAGATCGTCAAAGCCCTGCAATTCGTATTTTGGCGGCTCGAATCACAGCCTCGCTGGGAACGCGCCGCAATTATGGCGGCCGTGCGTTCAGTTGCCGCTGGGCTGGACATCAAAATGAAAGATTTCCT
>JAPOQD010000046.1 GCA_026710905.1 Halieaceae bacterium | reverse complement strand
CGCCCTTGCGGTCCATCCAGCGCCGCCAGTCCCGCTCAGCGGCGGCGAGGTCAACGGCAGGGCCATGCTGCCTGCGGGCCTCGGTCGTTACGGATTCCGGTAGCTCAATCTCGCTGGAACTGTACGGGGCAGGGATGCGGTCGACCAGCGATCCCTCCAGGCGCCGGAAGGTCACCATGTCCCGCTCGCTGTCGAATGTCACAGCATAGTCCAGAAGATCGCCTTCATTAACCAATCTGCGGATAGCTTGGCGAAATTGTTTCAAGATCGTTTTTGCGCCACATTTCTGACGTAGGAGACCAAGACCTATCTGCCATTCTGCCTGCTTGCCGCAATGTCTTCGGGCAATCTCGTATATTCGTCTTTCAATCGGTTTGCGCAGACGGAAATAATCCGGGTGCAATGTAAGCACCTGGCGGGCCTCAATGGCATTCCACAACCATTCGGAAAGGGTGATCTCAGCATACATCAGGCGGCCGTTGGTGCCGTATTTTCGATGAAATCCACCCTTCTCAATTAAACCAAACATGCTGGTTTGAACCATGTCCCCTGTTCGGATGTTGGTTGCTATTGTACAGCCGCGAAGACGGAACAATGATTCTTCCAACGCCTTATAATCCTTGCCGCCCTTGGTGCGGTTGGCAAATTCCAGCATGTCCGCAGCATAAATTACAATGCGTCGTGACGCCTGCTTGCCGCGGTTCAGGTGGTCCATAATCTGGGAGATGGCAAAGATCAGCACATCCTTGTCATAGATCGTCGGCAGCCCACTGACTGATGGCCGTATTTCAAGCGTGTTGCCGTGGCGATCCTCGTAGCGGCGGATTTCAAGGTCAGGATTCTTTGACAGCGAGAAGAAAGGGAACTCCAGTTGTTGTCGTACGTCTTTCAGTGAGATCGAACTGACATCGATGCTGAACAGATTTGGTTGGTGGCGCACCGGATACATCGGGCGCAAAGGTCTCTCGCTCATAATAGCTTCTTACAACCGGTCATTGATATCCGCAATACGGGTATCAACTACCCTGAATCGGGGTATCAACTACCCTGAATCGGGGTATCAACTACCCTGAATCGGGGTATCAACTACCTCCTCATGAAAAAACTTCCAACAAAACAAATGGTTATACTATTGAAAGCTACCCGTAACTCAGTACTAACACGTGAGTCTAACTCCTCGAGGAGTTTTCAATCTATTTTTCCAAGAAACCAACCCAACACAGCCCGTGTTCCGATCATCAGCAATCCCGATTCAGCCGTCGCGTTTCCAGTATAACCGGCAAGCGCATGCACCGCGAAACGATATCTTTTCCTGGTGGAACCGGTGATCGGCAAGAGCGGCGGCAGTTCCTGTTCCTCTTGTCCTTCGTTCCCTGTTTTTGATTTCGACATTCCCGCAGCATTGAAGTTTGGCATCGCGGTGTTCGCGTCGATCATCTTCAGGAGTGTCCGGGTTGTCTTCCCTGTCCATCCGGGATGCCGCCTTCGGCGCATGGCGACCAGGGCCAGGGCCACCCGGCTGCGCCGCCTGCCCAAAGCCAGCCCGGCCCTGGTCGCATTCTGACGGTGGCCTTTGCCACCGGCCAGGCAGCCGTGGCTGCCAGTTCGAGGTCGCTGGCGCTCCAACTGCTCTCAAGGTCCATGCCTGACGAAACCTGTTTTCCTGCTTGCCCTGGAACGAAGCCGAACGGATTCCGGTCAGGCATCTCCCTACGCTGCAGGAGGGTGTTTCCGCAGACCGGTTCCGGGAGATGGGGAAATCAGGCGTCCGGCTGGCCGTGCCGGCAGGGCCTGTGCAAACACTGCCTCCGGGACATCCGCCCGGCGCCTACATCGAGAAATCGTTCGAGTAAACCGGCTCCGGTTCCGGTGGCTCCAGCAGCTGGATAATCTGCTCGAATTTCTGACGATCAGCCGGGTTGGCCTGTTTCGCCTTGAAGCGGCCCAGATCGGCTGGCGTGGTGCCCCTGGCATCCTTGGCCGCAGGTCTGGCACCGGCCTTGAGCAGCTGCCGGACCGCTTCAGG
>JAPOQD010000159.1 GCA_026710905.1 Halieaceae bacterium | reverse complement strand
CGGTCTACCTCCGCCATACTCATCATCCCCTGTTTGTTCAAAATGCACCCCCCACATCAACCAAAAAGGGGGCATTGTAAAATTACAAAAAGGGGACATTTCTAAATTGCCGAAAGGGGACATTACTGTTTTGCCGCTACACGCCGGAGCAAAGGTCTTGCCTCAATGCAAGGGCGGGGTTAATTTTGCGCTTACGCATTTTCAAATCGGTGGATTCACTACATTTTCACTTCGGCGTTAGCAAACAGGGCTATTACTGCTCTTACGCAACACTCAAAATCTGCCTATTGACTTACACGCGCTTAGCCGTCCTACTTCGCAACTTTTGCAGAAAGCAAAAAGGAGTTTGGTTATGACAGTCTTGGAAGATGTACAAAGCTTCTTGGTCACTATTTCTCCTGCGGCAGCATGTGACGACTGTATTGCAGATAAGCTCGGCCTTACCGTCAGACAGCACGCAAACCATAAGACCCGCGAGTTAGAGTACAAGCCTGGATTTGTCCGACGAAAGGATATTTGCAGTATTTGTAGCGGGGATAAAAAGGTTATCCGGTACGTCGTTTAAACGCCGGACGAATCCTTGACTTTCACGGCGGCTGATAATTTCACACCCTGTATCGATGATGTCTGACACCACATGATGGGTGCCTGGATGGATTATTGCGTTACTCATCGTGCGGCTATAGCGCAACAATCAGGATGATCCTCTCGGGGAGCGGCCTGAAGCACGGGATGATGTGGACTTTCAGGCCCGCCTTGAGACACGAAACCGGCAAAAATGAATAAATTTTAATACTCACCAATTGTACGCAATACCGTATAATACCAATTACCAGGAAAAACCCTGGCCCAGCACTATAGAATGGAACCCCATACAACATGGAAATTCGCCGTTGTGATCGAAAATGCCCCAAAAATGCCCCAAAAATGCCCCAGAATCATATAGTTACGTATTTATGATCAATTGTTGCGCAACTACGGAATATATTCCTCAACTCGGTGTTTGAGCATGAAACAGGGGATCAATCACAGGATGACACCCGCAGTAACTGACATACTCGCCCACACCATTCTGACAAGAATTATCGAAGAGGCCCCGTGATCAAAAAAATACTGTTCGGCCTGTTGGCTGGCCTGCTATGCGGGAACTGGGCCCTGGCGCGGGAGCGTCCCAATATTCTGTTGCTGATGGCCGAGGACTTGAGCCCCCGGCTTGGCGCCTTTGGAGATTCGGTAGCCGTTACCCCAAACCTGGATGTCCTCGCGGCGGAGGGGGTAAGGTACCCGAATACGTTTACCACCGCCGGGGTCTGTGCGCCGAGCCGGGCGAGCCATATCCTGGGCATGCATCAGATTTCCACCGGCGCGCAGCATATGCGTACCTCCTCGGCCCCCGATGGCGCTTATTTCGCCGTCCCCCCGCCCGAGGTCAAGGCGTATCCCGAGCTATTGCGGGCCGCGGGATACTACACCTATACCGGTCGCAAGCTGGACTACCAGTTCAGCGGAACCCTTTCGGGTAGCGGGCCCTTCACTATCTGGGATGCAGAGGGAACAAAGCATCCCGGCTGGGCAGGCCGGGCGCCGGGGCAGCCCTTTTTCGGATTTCTCAGCTTTCTCGCAACCCATGAAAGCGGCGTCTTCCGGCCATTGGGGACCATGCCCCATAGTTCGACCCACTTGCTGATGCAGGTGATGCGCTGGTGGATGATGGATGAAACACCCGCGGCCGTGGTCAGCCCGGCTGCCCTGTTGTTGCCCCCGTATTACCCGGACACGCCGGTTGTCCGTCGGGACATGGCGCGCCATTACAACAACATCGCCCATATGGACCGGGAGGTGGCGGCCCTGCTGGCGCAACTGGAAGCGGACGGGCTGGCTGACTCCACCATCCTGATCTGGACCACCGACCACGGCGATGGTTTACCCCGGGCCAAGCGCGAGCTTTACGACTCGGGGCTGAATGTCCCGATGATCATCCGTTGGCCGGAAGCGTTTCGGCCGGAAGGGGTCGTTGCGGGCGCCATCGATACACGATTGGTCAGTTTTGTGGACCTGGCTCCGGCAATTCTCGGCATGGCCGGCGCCGACCTGCCGGAGTACTTGCACGGGCAGGATTTTACCGTCCCGGATGCGCCCGAACGCCAATATATCCTTGCCTCACGTGATCGTATTGACGAGGTGCCGGACCGGCAGCGCGCGGTTCGTGATCGGCGCTTCAAGTACATCCGTAGCTGGCGGCCGCAGCAAATCGGCGGGCATGAGTTGGCTTTTCGGGACAATCTCGAAATGGTCCGTGAAATGCGCGAGTTGTATCTGGCGGGAAAGCTCAATGCCGCGCAGCGCGCCTGGTTTGAAGCGCCGGGCGAGGAGCGCTTGTTCGACCTGGAACGCGACCCTTTTGAATTGGAGGATGTGAGTGGCGACCCGGGCTACCGGGATGATTTGCTGCGATTGCGCACTGTGCTGGAACAGCGTCTGTCAGAAATCGGTGACTGGAGCGAACAGAGCGAAGCCGCCATGGTCGAAAGTTTTACCCGGGACGGTGAGCGCCGGGTGACTCAGCAGCCCCTGGCAAGCGTCACCGACGGCAAGCTCACCCTGGAGCCGGCAAGCGTGGGAAGTTCCCTGGGTTACCGCCTGGATGGCGGGCCGTGGCGGCTCTACACCTCCCCGGTGGACATCAAGGGGGCGCTGCAGGTGGAAGTTCGCTCTGTACGCTACGGATGGGAGGCCAGTAAAATAAAAAAGATCGAAGTCGGCGAAAACGCGCGTTGAGGGCTAGCCCGCATATTGCATCAGTGGATGCGATGATCGCGCAGGATTTTACGTCGAGACGTGGGCCATGTGCCCGAAGGCTGCTGGCGACCGAAAGCATAGTGGTGGCTATGGTCAAAAAAGGGGTCAGAGCCCTTTAATCCAATCCCAGGTGAAAGGCCCCAACAAAAAAGGGGTCAGACCCCTTTTTTCCCGGAAGCCTGGCGCCACATGCGGGCTTGCCGGTTCATGATGTTGGGATATTGGCAGTTCATTTCCGCTGCAACGCCGTGCCCTGATGACGGTTCCACCGCGGTGGAATAAGCTCCGCTGTAGGGGCAACTGAAGAGGACTATGCAGCCATGAATGGAAAGCCAGCGGGAAAAGTACTGGAGGCAGCACGGATGGCCATTGGCGAAACCAGTCGAATCAGCTTGGCAGCCCTGTTCCTGCTGCCGGCTTTGCTGGGCGCAGGCTGCTCTGATGATCCCTGGCCGGTGGCCGACTTTGAAGTCGACAGCCAGGGCCCCCAGGTCGAAACCGAAACCCCCTGCGACAACCGCAATCCGCTGCGCAACCTGTACTGGGGAGACACCCATGTACACACCGCAATATCGGTGGATGCGTACCTGTATGGGGTGCGGAATATGCCGGACGATGCCTATCGCTATGGTTTCGGTGGGCCGTTGCAGTTGCCGCCATACGACAAGGATGGCAATGCGGCCCGGGAAGTGCGCATCGATCGCCCCCTGGATTTCGTTGCCGTCACCGACCATGCCGAGTTCCTCGGCGAAGCGTGGATGTGCACGGTCGAAAAAGTACCCGGCCCCGCGGGCGCCAGTATCGACAACCCCGATTACAACAGTGACTATTGCAAGAAATATCGTGGCAGCGACTCGCTCTCACTCTACTTCGCACGGCACATTTTCAGCCCCTGGGGCTTCAGGAACAGCAAAGCCTGTGGCAGGGACGGCCAGCGCTGCCGTGAACTCGCCCCCAATTTCTGGCAGCAGACCATTGCCGCCGCCGAGCGTTGGGACGACAAAAGCAGTCATTGTGAACGCACGGCATTTATCGCCTACGAATACTCTTCTTTCCGGATGGGCTCCAACCTGCACCGCAACGTGATCTTCAAAAACAATGTGGTGCCCAGGCTACCGATCAGCCATATCGAAGAACCCCTTGAATGGAATTTGTGGCGCCGCCTCAAGCAACTCTGCAAGGACTCCGGCACAGGCTGCGACGCCATCGCCATCCCGCACAATTCCAATATCAGCAACGGCCGCATGTTCAATGTCGATTATTACGGCGCGGCGGACCAACAGGAACAGGCCGCCAGGGCGGCGCTGCGCATGGAGATCGAACCGATCATCGAAGTGATGCAGCACAAGGGTGATTCCGAGTGCCGCAACGGCATTATCGGCATTCCCGGCACGGAAGATGAACTGTGTGATTTCGAACAGTTTGAAGACATGCCCATCATCGGCAATTGGGAGAAGGACCCGACAGAGGATGGCTGCCCCACCGGTTTCTGGGGCGAGTGGATGCCCCACCCCGGACCCAATTGCTTTTCGCCGCTCAGCTATGCCCGCTACGCATTGGTGGAGGGCCTGGCCGAAGAACAGCGCATTGGCGTCAACCCTTTCAAGTTTGGCCTAAGCGCCGCCACGGACACCCATAACGGCATGGCGGGCGGAGTTCAGGAGCGCAGCTATGAGGGCCACCTCGGCGAGGCCGATGCCAGCGCGGTGAAACGCATCCCCTACGCTATGGAAAATCGCGGCAATTCCGCGAATGGGCCAGGGGGCATAATCGGGGTGTGGGCCGAGGAGAATAATCGTGGCGCCATCTTTGAGGCGATGCGCCGCAAGGAAGTGTTCGGCACCAGTGGCCCACGTATCAGGGCTCGCCTGTTTGGCGGCTGGGACTATTCCGGCGACCTCTGCAGCCCGAGCCTGCAGGATGAAGAGCGTCTGCAAACACTGTATCAGCAAGGCGTTCCCATGGGTGGCGACCTGCCTTCCGCGTCATCAGCGGCGCCGCGCTTCGCCGCCATTGCCGCAGCCGACCCAGGCACCGCGGAATTTCCCGGGACTCCGCTACAGCGCCTGCAGATCATCAAGGGTTGGGTTGACGGTGAGGGCCAGCGCCGCAACGCTGTTTTTGATGTTGCCGGTGACCCGAAGAACGGCGCCGGCGTGGATACTTCAACTTGCGAGCAATCCGGTGAGGGTTTTGCCCAACTCTGCACGGTCTGGGAAGACCCCGATTTTGATGCATCGAGGCGCGCCGTTTACTATTTACGCGCCGTGGAGAATCCCAGTTGCCGCTACGACGCCTGGCAGTGTATGACACTGGAAGGCGATGATCGGCCTGCCGATTGCGACATTGATACGGTCATGCATCCAAAATCCCAGCAGGAGCGCGCCTGGAGTTCCCCGATCTGGTATACGCCCGAAGCGAAGTGAGCAGGTTTTAACCCCAAACCCTGGCGGGCATTCGCGCCGGATTGTTGTCTCCCACAGGGCAACATGACCGACTGAACAACAACACCCCTGGAGGAATCTGAACATGGAACTTGGCTTGCAAGGAAAAACCGCGGTCATCACCGGCGGCAGCGGTGGAATCGGCCGTGGCCTGGTGCTGGAATTTGCACGCGAGGGCCTCAATGTGGTCAGCGCCTCGCGCGACGCGAAAACCGGCGCCGGACTGGAACGGGAAGCCACCGCCCAGGGCTTGCCCGGCAAGGTGCTGGCGGTAGCAACGGATATCACCGACCGCGCCTCGGTTGACGCCATGATCGAAAGCTGCCATGCGAAGTTCGGCCCGGTTGATGTGCTGGTGAACAATGCCGGCGGGGTCGCCCGGCCATCTGATTTTGAGGATTTGGATGCCCCTTCGCGGCAATGGGAAATTGCGCTCAACATCGACGGAGTAGTGAATTGCTGCCAGGCAGTCTCGGCAGACATGCTGGGCCGCGGCTGGGGCTCCATCATCAATATTTCTTCCAATTCCTCGCTGCTCGGTGAAGCTGCCGCCAATATCATTCACTACGGCGGGGTCAAGGGTTTCGTCAATTCCTTCAGCAAGGCGCTGGCCTTTGAGTGGGCCAAAAAAGGCGTGCGGGTGAACAATATTTGCCCTGGCTGGATCGTCCCGGAAAAAGCCGAGGACGTGGGCCAGGGCAGTTTCTGGAATCGCTTTGGCTTCGAGACCATGGGCACCCCCGAGCAGATGCAGCAGGCGCTGGAAGAGGGCAGCTTGTACAACATGAGCAGCCTGCCTATCCCGCGGCTCGGCCGTCCGGAAGATATTGCCTGGCTCAGCCTGTTTCTGGCTTCTGATCTCTCGGGCTATATCACCGGCCAGTTAATCAGCGTCAGCGGCGGCGCCTATATGCCCTAGCCTGCAGTACTCCCCAGATGCAGGTTCCTTGAGCCCGGGTCCACTTATCGCTTTACGGAGCGAGGGGAAATGAAACATGCATGGTAACTACTCGCCCCCCCCTGCTCTGCCCGGGGTTGGGAATTGGTGCGCCGGCAGGCAGGTGCGTAGGGGCGCGGCCCGCGCAATGTTTGCATTTGGCGGTTTGTCTCCCCGGATGTGCGGGCGGCGCATGCGCGGCCCCTACAACCTGTGGGGGCGTGAGTAGTTACCATGCATGAACCCAATTGGATGTCTGTGCTGCCGCCGCTGCTGGCAATTATCCTGGCCATCCTCACCCGCCAGGTCGTTATTTCACTGGGTATGGGTATTTGGGCTGGTTTTTGTATTCTCGAATCGGTCAACCCCGTGGCCGGTGTCGCCCTCGCAATCGAGGGAGTGATTCAGGTATTCAGCGACGCCGGGAATACCCGGGTGCTGGTATTCACCCTGGTCATCGGCGGTTTGATAACCACCATGGAAAAAGTGGGAGGGGTCGGCGGATTCGTTCAGCTTCTCCGGCAACGGGCCTGGGTGAATAGTCCGGCCAAGGCGCAATGGCTGGCGTACCTGGTCGGCGTAGTGGTGTTTGTCGAATCCAACATTACCCTGTTGGTGGCGGGCTCCATTTCCCGGCCGTTGTTCGACCGTTACCGGATCTCACGGGAAAAACTGGCGTACATCATTGATTCCACCTCGGCGCCGATTTGTATCCTGATTCCTCTGAACTCCTGGGGCGCTTTCGTGGCGGGTTTGCTGGCCGCGGCCTCAGTCTCCAACCCGGTAGGCGTCTTTCTTTCCTCCATTCCTCTCAACTTCTACCCCATCACCGTGATTGTTTTTTCCGCGGTGGTTATCTGGCGCAAGCTTGACATCGGCCCGATGCGCAGGGCCGAACAGCGCACCCAGGCAGGACAAATACTCTGGCCCAACGCAAAACCCATGTTCGACCCGCCGCAACTTTCAATGACCCAGGCCGATACCAGGGACAAGGCCCGCTTCATGCTGGCGCCGATTGTGATGATGGTCATCGCCATGCCCCTCGGGCTGTTTATTACCGGTGGTGGGGAAATGGCCAAGGGCTCCGGTTCAACGGCGGTGCTTTGGGCGGTGCTACTGGCCCTTTTGACCAATTGGGTCCTGGTCTTGCTGCACCGGCGGGCCGGCCTGGATGAGTTAATGCAGACCTTCCTCAAGGGGGCGGGTGATTTTTTGCCGGTCGCCATGATTCTGCTGTTTGCCCTGGCGCTGGGGGATATCGCCAATTTGCTGGGTACCGGAATTTATGTTGCGCAACTCGCCCAGGAGTCGGTTCCGGTCTACTGGTTGCTGCCGTTGTTGTTTCTGCTGTCCGGCTTCATTGCCTTTTCCATGGGGACCAGTTGGGGCACTTTCGCCATCATGATTCCCCTGGCTGTGCAGTTGGCCGTTGCACTGGATGTATCCGCCCCGGTATTCCTCGCCGCTGTCCTGTCGGGTGCTGTGTTCGGTGACCACGCTTCACCGATCAGCGATACCACGGTCGTCGCCTCCATGGCCTCGGCTACGGACCATATCGACCATGTGCGCACCCAACTGCCCTACGCGCTGATTTGCGCGGGCATCGCGGCGCTTGCATTCCTTTTCGCGGGCTTGCTGATCCTGTGACAGCGATTCCATTCAGGACTCGTCCACTAAAGGGGTCAAAGCCCTTTAAGCACTCGGGTGACCTGCGACCGTAGCACTACGAGCAATGCTTAAAGGGCTTTGACCCCTTTAGTACTCCCATGTGCCCGGAGGGTGCAATATGCGGGCTAGCCGCCCCCACAACCCGGGCCATCGATCATGCTTCTTCCGCCGGTTTGAGGGGTCACCTGAATCTGGACGCCGATTCGCTCCTTGAGAGCAGGTACATGGGAAATGACACCGATCAGTTTGCCGTCCTGTTGCAGGCTGGAGAGGGTTTCGAGGGCAGTGTCAAGGGCCTCCTCGTCCAGTGCGCCAAAGCCCTCGTCGAGAAAAAGTGAGTCCACCCTGACGTTCTCGCTGGCCATCCGCGACAGACCCAGCGCCAGCGACAAACTGACAATGAAACTCTCACCACCAGAGAGGTTCTTGGTGGAGCGGACTTCGCCGGCTTGATAATTGTCCATCACATTGAGTTCCAGCGGTTGAGCGCTGTCACGGCTCAGCAGGTAACGGTCGGTCATTTTCTGTAGTTGCCGGTTGGCGTGACCGATCACGGTTTCAAAGGTCAGCCCCTGGGCGAAGTTGCGGTATTTCTTGCCGTCCGCCGAACCGATCAGTTCGTGCAGCAGGTCCCAGCGCGAGCACTCATCCTGTTGCGCTTCGATAGCCTGCAACTGTACCTGTTGCCGCTGCTTCAGTTTTGCATTGGTCTCGAGTTTCTGCCTGGTGGCGCCAATATCCTGCTGAACTTTTCTCTGTTTGGTGATCTGCGTTTTCCGCTCGCCCTCGAGTTCACTCCGGGGCCGTTTGCTAATCCGCTGGCGCCGCGCTGCATCCAGAAGCCGGTTCTTTTCCGCCTCCATCGAGGTGAACTCGATTTTCTCCTGCTCCAGTTTTTGCGATTGCCGGGCCAGTTCATTACGCTCACTTTCCGGCAGCCGTGCCGCCAGAAAACGCCTTTTGCTGGAAAATCCTGCCTCCCCGAGCTGCTCCAGGAATCTTTTTTCCTTTTCCTTCAACGGATTGTCCCGGGTCGCAATCAGCTCTTTCAGTTCCGCAATCCTGGATTGCAGCTTGTGGAGTTCCCGCTCGGCAACGCTGGATTTCTGCCGGGCTTCCTCGCGAACCTGCTCCGCAGCGTTGACGGCGGAGGAAAGACGCTGTTCTTCCCGGCCGGCATCCCGGTCTCCAAAAGCCTTGCGCCGCTCACTTCTCAGCGCCTCCCGCTCCTGCAGCAGGCTATCCAGGATTTTCTGTTGTTCACCGATCCCGGTTTCGAAAGTTTGAATCTGTTCCTTCTGGTGGCGCGTCCTGATTTCAAGCTCGGTACAGGTTTTGCCGAGTTTTTCCTGTTCCTTTTTCCGCGCCCGCCACTGGTCGCGCCGGGCCGTCAATTGTTCCAGAACCGAATCCAATGTCTCAAAGGAAAAGGTTTCCACAGTGAAGGCCTGTAGCTCATCGTTTAGAATACCGAGGGCTTCTTCGAGCTGGCTTTGTTGCACATCAGTCTCTCGTTTGATCCGCTCCAGTTGTTGCCCGGACAACTCTTTTTGGTGGGCGGCAGCCAGAGAGTCCCGCTCGGCATTCCGTACTTCTTCCCCGGTATTTTCCAGCCTTTGCCGCAGACTGTTTGTTTCGTTCTCGATCTTCCCGGCGGCCTGCACCACCCCGTCTGCATGATCCAGATCCTGGAGATTCCTGTCCCGAAGCTCTTTCAGTTTCAGTTCAAAGTAAGAATCGGCGGCATTCACCGATAGCTGCAAACAGGCCTTGGCGATCAATCGGCTGGTTTCGTCGATTTCCCCGGCATGCCGCTCAAGGGCGGATACCGCCGCCTGGAGGTCCTTGTCCACCCTGGCCGACTTGACCTTCAACTCGGAGATCGCCCCGGTCGAGGATTTCAATTCACTCCTCACCTCGGTGAGGCCTTGCCGGGTTTCATCCACAGCCGGGATATTGCCTTCGGCAAAGGGGTGCTCTTCGGCGCCGCACAAGGGGCAGGGCTCACCGTCCTGGAGCCGTTGGCGGGCTTCCTCAAGATCCTCTATTTTTTTTAGCAAGCTGAAGCGGGATTCCAGCAACTCCAATTGCTGCTCAAGCGCAGCCTGTTTCCCGGCCTCACTGACGAGCTGGTTGTTCAGGGCAGTTTTTTCCGCACTGAGGGCAGCTTTCTGTTCGCCGAGTTTCGCAAGCGCCTGTTGCGATTGCGACAAGGTTTGAACTGCCCCAAGGGTGCTGGCGATCAGCGCTTTTTGCTCAGTCAACATCGATAGACTGTCACGCCAATCCGCAAGGTCTTCATTTTCAAGAACCTGTATCAGTTCCTCCTGCTTTTCCGCCAGAAGGCCATTGAGCTTATCCCTGGCGCGCTTTGAAGAGAGCAGATTTTCCGACTGTTCCTCGCTCAGGCGGGAAGCTTCCTGAAACTGGCCTTCAGCCTCGGCGATTTCCTCACGCTTGCCTGTCAGCCGGCCGTGGAGTTTCTGCAAGGTCTCACAGCGGCCCCGAATACCCGCGAGGTGCTCCACCAGGCCTTCATCGGTCTGCGTCGCCTGCAACTTCCGTTGTAACTCCTGCAGGGTTACGCGGGCGCCTTCGAGTTCGGCGCTGTCCTTTTCCTGAACGAGACGCTGGGCGCCGAGTTTCCCGGAAAGCTCCGCAATGGACGTTTCGGCCTTGTTGATGGGCGTTGCTATTTGGTCGATCTTCAAGTCCAGGTCCCGAACCCGGCGGATGGCAGGAAGCGCGCTTTGCTGCTCCGACCTCCTGGTCACAAGTTGTTCTGCGGCCAGGGCCCTGGCTGCTTCCGCGTCTTTTACAGCCGCCTCACTCGCGGGCAGGGCTGCCTGCTTTCCTTTCAGAATTTTGCGGTCGGACTTTTGTTGGCCGCGAAGGGCCTCCAGGCTGGCGTAATCTCCAGACAGTTCCAGCGCCCGATTGGCGTTTCCGAGCCTTTCCTGCTCGGCAGCAAAAGCATCCCGGCTGAGCCGCCACGCCTCCTTTCTCTTGCCAAGTTTCTGCAAATCCTGTTCAAGTTCGGCAATTTCCTTGAGCCACACCAGCGCCTCATTTGCCTGGTCGATCTGCTTGGCAAGGGCCGCCTCCTGCCGGATTTGCTGCTCCAGGCTTTCGCCGAGCTGCTGTTCATCTTCGGGAGCGAGAAGCAATATACCGGCCAACTCCGCCTCGATCTCTTCAAGTTTGCCGCGCTCACCGGAACGGAGTTCATGAACACGTACGGATATTCGGCTGTAGATTTCGGTGCCGGTTATCTGCTCCAGAATCGGCGCCCGTTCGTCGGCGGCCGCTTGCAGAAACTTTGCGAAGTCACCCTGGGCCAGGAGCATGGAGCGGGTGAATCGATCAAAATCCATGCCGGTGACATCTTCAATCTGCTGGGCCACACCGCGAATTTTTGTCTCGAAAATCTTCCCGGAGCCGGCATCGGCGATTTCGTGCTTCGGAGCCTGAAGTTCGCCATCGGGTTTTTTCCTGGCCCGGTGCTGACTCCAGTGGCAACGGTAATGGCCCGCCCGGGTCTCAAAGGTCACTTCCGAGAAACATTCCCCGGTCTGCCGCGACATGATTTCATTGCCGCTCCTGTTGACTTTGCTCAGCCGTGGTGTGCGGCCGTAGAGGGCCAGGCAGATCGCATCTAGTATGGTTGATTTCCCGGCGCCGGTCGGGCCGGTAATGGCGAAGATTCCGTCAGCGGCAAAAACAGGATGGGTGAGGTCAATCAGCCACTCGCCGTTCAGCGAGTTCAGATTCTTGAATCGTACCTGAAGTATGCGCATCAACGTTCTCTCTATTCCGCCCGCGGGTCGTCATCAGAGAGAGACGCGAGCGTCTCCCGGTAAGTGCGAAGCAATTCGGGCCGCTGTTCTTCCGGCACCTCATGGGCAGTGAGGCAACGCTCGAATACATCCTGTTCGGTCAAGTCAGGCAGCTTCTCCCGATCGTGAAGTTGCCCCAGCGCCCGCTCGATGATGCGCATGTTTTTTACCCGCAGGATTTCCAGCTCCGATCCTTCGATTGCTTCATCCAGGCGCTTGCGCAAATCGCCGATCACCTCGTCTCCCTCATGGATAATCTCAAGCCAGGCTCGGGAACCCTCGGCCGACAACTCAAAAAGCCGGGCGGATATCTCGCCCCAGTCTCCCCTGACGCGCTCAAGTTTCTGAAACACGGGGACATCAAGTAACTGAACGGATCCCCTGGCGCGGCCCCTTGTCTGTTCAAAGGTGACCAGGCAAACACTCTTCTGTTGTCCCGCCTCGCCAAAACCCATGGGTAGCGGGGAGCCGCAGTAGCGAATCAACTCGGAATCGTTCACTTTTTGCGGCACATGCAAGTGTCCAAGCGCCAGGTAGTCCAGATTCTTCGGGAAGATGCCGGCGGAAACATGCGCCAGGGAGCCGACATACAATTCCCTTACCCCGTCGCCATCAACGGTTTGGCCACCGGCCGTGAACAGGTGCCCCATGGCGACGATCGGTATTTTGGCCTTGGGTTCCTTGCGCTTGCGCCCGGCCAGGGCGGCAACCTCGGCGTAGTGACCGCGGATACCTTCGACCAGCTTGCGCCCCTTGTCTTCGATACTTTCTCCGGCTTCAGACACGCGGATGTCACGGTCCCGCAGGTAGGGTACGGCGCAGACAATCAATTGTGGCGCACCCGCCGGGTCGGAGAGCACCAATACCTCATCTTCCCGATTGTCAGCCGCACTGCCTGTTACATGAACTTCGAGCGCCCGTAGCAGTTCTTTGGGAGCATCGAGAAAGGAGGGGGAATCGTGGTTGCCCGCGATAACCACCACATGGCGGCAGGATGATGCCGCCACCCGGCACAGGAAGCGGTAGTAGAGTTCCTGGGCGCGATTGCCTGGGGTGCTGGTATCGAAAATGTCACCCGCCACCAGCAGGGCATCGACACCTTGCTGTTGAATGGTCTCGGACAGCCAGTGCAAAAAAGCTTCGAATTCCCCGTACCGATTGCGGCCGTAGAGGGACCGTCCCAGGTGCCAGTCGGAGGTGTGCAAAAGTTTCATCTGGCGGCCAGCTTTTTCATTTGTGCGCCGGGCTGTATCGGGGACGTTCCCGTGCACAGGGAAACGCTTCGGCAAACTCACGCGGATTCATCAGGTATCCCCACATCGGCCTGTTGCTGCCGTTTTTTCATGACCGCCCTGGCCCGCTCGGTAAAATCGTCCAACTCATCGCCAAAGAAGTTTTCCGGCCAGTTGAGGATGTTGCCGAAAATGTCGATTTCCAGGGGTTTCAGCGTGGCCGGCTTCCTGGCGATACCGGAGAAGTACGCCGACACCTTGTTCTGCGGGACCCGACCTTCGGCTATGCGCCGTTGCAGCCGCCGCAGAAAATGTTCCGAGTGGGTTTCCACCAGCAACTGGATATTCCTGTCCGCTCCATTTTCCCGGGAATTGATCACATCGATCATTACATCCGCGAGGGCGGCCTGCGCGCTCGGATGTAAATGGATTTCCGGTTGTTCCATGAGAATGATCGAACCGGGCGGCGCGTGGAAACACTGCACCAGCACCGGGAGTACTTGCGATATGCCGAATCCGGCATCCGGCAGGTCCACCCAGTCCCTTGAACCCCTGGTTCGAACCTTGACTTCGTATTCCTGCCGCTGCTCGGAAATCGGGCTGACCTTGAACTCCTCGATGAGCCGCATTTCCTTGAGTTTTATCGCAATAATTTGCTCGAATGGTTTTGCCGGGCGCTGGTAGCCAAGGCTGATCTTGCGTTTGCGAGCAGCCAGAATGGCGGCGACCGTGTATTCACCGGTATGACCGACACTTTCCGGCTCGATGCCGGTCCACGAGTAGAGCCGTTCGGCCCTGGTGCGAATCGGACCAAGGTAGGACAGTGAGCGGAACAGTTTTTCATGCCGCAAATTCAGCGCCTGCACAAAATCCGCATTTTGATGATAGGCCACCACTTCATCGGGAAAGCCGTAAAAGCGTACCGGGGCGCCGGGGTACCAGACCCGCCCCAGCTTGCGTTTCAGTGAATAATTGACAGCATCAACCCGGTATTCGGACCTGGCGCCGGATTTTCTTTGCATGCCGATAGAGAGCTTGGATGCCTCGTCCTCCAGCAATTCATACTGAAGGTGATCAAGCGCCAGCGTGTGCTGGTCCTTGCCGCCCAGCCCGGCTTCCGCCTGAAAAGCCATGCCGTCTGCGCAAAATGACTGCCCCGAAACGGGGTCTCTGAACTTCAACACGTCCGCCAGTGACCAACGATATTCGAAGGCGATCCGGTTTTGCGGGTCGTGGTGGAAAACCATCTCCTGGTAGGAACCGAGTTGCACCGCGGAGTTTTTCCCGCCGGGATAGAACACCGCTTTCCGGTCGGGGGATTCGACGGTCTGTTTCAGCATCATCAAAAACTGGCCGATGCTGGACTTCCCGGAGCTGTTGGCGCCGAAAAACAGGGTAATGGGGGCCATGCGAATGGCGCCGGTATCTTTCCAGGCCTTGAAATTTTTTATTCGTAATTGTTTAAGCATATTCTTACCCCCGCCATTGGTATAGGCGGCTGGACGTCCAGGTACGGCAGGCCCTTGCCGTTACCGATGGGAAAATCTTCCATCCCGCGGAACTTTTGAGCCCGAAGTTACCTGCGCAGTTTCTTAAGGTAACTACTCACCCCCCCCACAGGTGCGAAGCGTGCGTCGCCCCTACACGCCGCCCACAATTCCGTAGGGGCTCGCCATGGCGAGCCCGCGGGCCGCGCATGCGCGGCCCCTACAACCTGCGGGGGCGAGTAGTTACTACAATACATAAAATAATGTGCGGGCAACACATGGGTCGTCCCTACAGCCTGTGGGGGCGTGAGTAGTTACTTCTTAAGTATAGTTGGTCTCCAGGCCCAAGTCAGAATCCACTAAAGGGGTCAAAGCCCTTTAAGCACTCGTGACCTGCGACCGTGGCACCGAGCACTGCTTAAAGGGCTTTGACCCCT
>JAPOQD010000059.1 GCA_026710905.1 Halieaceae bacterium | reverse complement strand
TTTGGTGACCTTAACTTAGAATCACGACACATAACGTGCGAGTGTCTTCCTGCTACAGGCCGGCGTCGATCTTGCCTCCATACGGTCATGGCTCGGCCATGCCAGTATCCAGACCACCCACGACTACCTTGAGGCTGATGTTGAGATGAAGCGAAGAGCACTGGAGGCCGCAAATGTCACATCAGCCAATGCGGCCAAACTCTAGAAACCGCCCGATGCCATAATGGCCCTCCTCGAAAGCTGAAACCGTTATGTGGCGCATTCATGCCTGAAACTCTAATTAAAACCCAGAGTTACGGATGGTACGCCACATAATCCTGAGCGCCACATAAATCCGGTTATGTGTCGCGACACATAACCGGCTGCGAGAATTCGCGCTATACGGACGCTCACCATGTGAAACACTGGGCGGACGGCGGCGAGACCTGCCTGGACAATCTTGTAATTCAGTGCCGCTATCACCACCGCGCCCACCACCAGGGGGAATTCACCATCACGCCGGGGGCTATTGCCGGGGAGTTTCGCTTTCATGACGTGTTCGGTAACGAGATTCTAGCTGCCGACTGGCCCCAGTTTCCGGAGCAGGAGGGGCCGGATGCGGAAGTGCTCGTTATTGAGAATCATTCCAAAAACGTTTCAGCTGAAACGTGTCAATCCGCCTGGTGCGGTGAGCGCATGGACTACGGTATGGCCATCGACGCCCTGCTCAGCATGCAGGAACATGGGCTATTGCCCGGGCACATGGTGGATTGACGGCTTTTTTGAAGTATCGATGATACCGGGGAAGGCTGCGGGAGTGGCGGCTTTGCCCAGCTCGGTGTGGTAGGCTTCAAATGTAATGGATGGAAAACTTCTGAGGTTTACACAGGGGTTGTTCTCATGTGTCACCGACCGCTTTTTTCGCTCATTATTCGTTTCTGTCGTGCAGAGAATGTATAAGGTGTAAGATTGGTACTAGTCTACTGAGGGATGGAGAAAACAGACTTGACTTGGCAACAGAACACCGTGGAAGAGCTGTTGGGGCCGTTAAGCCCAGAAGAGCTAAAGGCCATGCCTGGAATCCTATATTGGCAGGGTGATAAGCAGTTACTCATAACTGGTCCACGAATAGCCATTGTGGGTTCCCGGAAAGCGTCAACAGAAGGGACCGAGATGGCAAAGGATTTAGCGATTAAGCTTGTCAAGCAAGGTGCAACCATTGTCAGTGGGTTGGCTTTGGGCATAGATACCGCTGCTCATACGGCAGCAATAAACACCGGGGGTAGAACCATAGCGGTTTTGGCAACCCCTCCAGGTGGTTATGCGGTTCGCTCCAACCGCACTTTACAGGACAAGATCGGTCGCGGTCATTTGCTCATCTCTCAATTTAAACCGAACTCACCTGTTGTCCGAAGAAACTTCCCAATGCGGAATCGCACAATGGCGATTCTTTCTGACGCGACTATTATCGTGGAAGCCGGGGAAACGAGTGGTACGAGGCATCAGGGATGGGAATCAATTCGTTGTGGCAGACCCGTTTTGTTCTCTCCTAAACTATTATCACGTGAAGACCTCACGTGGCCAAAGGAAATGCTGAATTATGGAGCGGTAAGCTTGGAAGAGGTGCGCTTAAAAGAACTGCTAAACGAGCTCCCAAGCACACCGGTAGAAAGTGTCCCATTCTGAGTCAGTCCCGTTTGCCTCTATATTGGCTTATCCGCCCAAGGGGAGCTCTCAGACCGACCAATCCCTGGCTAATAACACACGCAATTCAATCCTCCAATTAAAGTGTGCCAATCCGGTGGTTGTGCAAAAAGTTGCTAAACTAGTTAACAGTCAAGTACCTCTTAATAAAAAGGGTGAAGATTTCTTTGGTGAAGACGTGATACTCGTGCCTGTTCCAGGCCACTCGGTAAGGAAGCCTGATAGCCAGTGGCCCACCCGAACCCTGGCAGAAGCTATGGAGAATGAGGGGCTTGGTAAAGTGCATTGCTGGCTCGAACGAGAGCGTACAGTTCCAAAATCCGCTTGGTGTCAGCCAGCACAGCGTCCAACATGGCGAGATCATTTCGAGAGCATTAGGATTGTGGGCGGAAAAGACAGAGACTTGTTTCAATCATGCAGAATTACAGTCGTGGATGATGTTGTCACTACCGGGTCGACTCTATTCGCGTGTATACAACGGCTAAATAGTGACATACCAGGAGTTGTCGTAAAGGGGTTCGCAATCGCTCGCACAATTCAAGCTAATGAATTTAAAGAGCCTGTCCAATTCTGCACTGGGCTAATCAGTCAACGGGGTGAAAAGACCAGTAGAAAACCATAGTAAGGAACCAAACAAAAACCAAAAGGGGCCGGTGACTTGAGAACAACTCCCATTCTCGTGTGTCACTGACCGCTTTTTTCCCTACAGAACAAATATCTCACTAACATTGGCGCAGAGGGCCTGCCGTTGCTAAATATTATAGATACTGTTCTTGTGCGCACGAGAATGTATTTTCCGCGACGAATTGCAGCACTGTGGCAATACGCGTTTAGAACTCAATTCAGGATAGGACAATGGCTTCTTCGCTACCGGAACATCGCATGTTCTGCGGTTCTCCTTCTTCTTGCACCCGCATTTGTTTATTTGTCGCCCATTCTACAGACCAAGCTTGAGCCTCACTTTGCCACAGACGGTGCAATCGAGGGACTGAGTGACCTGATTTTGAACACGGGAAGCGCACTGATAGGTGCTGCTGCTATTGTTACGTCGCTCGTACTGTTTGCCATGCAGGTGAACATTGAGCGTATGCCTCACGGACTATTTCGTCGTTTGAGTGAGGACCTGAATTTGCTCGGCGCATTCGCGTTGGCATTTTTCTTGGCAATTGCTGTCGCCACGCTGTCGGTATTCGTTGAGCAGTCTCGGCTGGCGCTTGTCGTGCTCACAGCATTATGGGCTGTCGTATACATATTATTCTTGTTCCGGCACGCCTATCGGCGTGCATTGGACCTGATCAATCCCCTGAGGCAACTGGATTTACTCATTCACAGTTCCCAAAAGGAATTGCGGATGTGGGCCCGACGGGCTAAGCGGGTAACACCTCTCTTCAATCGCGAAGAAGGTGCAGGCGCCACTTCATCATCCCTGGACTCTACGCACGACCTGGCCCGTACAGCATTCTTTCAGATCAACAGTCCATGGACCAATGGCGCGAAACGGGCGATCCGTCATGCAATATCGTTTGCGCGCCGCTATGCAGAACATGGAGATTATGAAATTTCCGGCGAGGCACTGAACACCGTCGTCCGCATCAATGCGGCATACATTATGTCCAAGGGGAAAACTTTCTACGCCAACGCCCCATTTTTAGACAATCCTCTTTCCAACGACAGCTTCATCAACGACACACTGGAGCACCTTAGACAAACCGCGCAGAATGGAATTGCGTGCCGGGATGAGCAGCAACTCTTGCAGACATTGCGGACCATAGAAGGACTTGTTCAGGTATATCTCCGCATCGATTACTCGAACCCATATGCCACGAAAAACCACGCACAAATCGCTGCACACTACCTTACGGGCGCTGTACAAGATGTTGTTCCTCATGACATGGCCGATGTTTTATTGGAAGGACAACGGCTTGTAGGAAAAACTGCGCAAGGTTTCCTCGTCCATGGGGATCCGAACTACATAGCAGTGCTCAGCGAGAAGATTACTTTAATCGCATGCACTGGGTGCGCGAAAGAAGATTACCACCCCGTTACTATGGAAGGCATTTCGCAGCTCGCGAATCTGACTTTTGGTCTACTTCGCTCCAGGATTCGCGACATCCCTTTCATTGTTAAGGAAGTCCGGCAGGGTGTTTCTTCGGTTGCGAAGTTGTTTCTTGACGTGCCGGATACACGCCTAACGAGCATCCATAGCACATACTTGGGTCCATATTATTCGTCGACAAGCACGCAGAGTTTAAGGGCTCGGCTCACTAAAATGGTAAACGATCTCTCCGAGACCCAACCAGATGATAGCGGAGCCCAATCCGTAATACGAAACATTGAACAGTGGGCAAAAGGTCTTCACCAAACGGAAAAGGAGTTGCTTCTCGCAGCCATAAAGGTGAAGTCCCAATTTACGTTAGACATGATTTATTGGATAACGGGTGTGACTGAGATCCTGTTAGCAGTGTCAAACGCACCTGCATGCGACCATCACAGCCAAAAAAAGCTACGGAAGCATGCGAGTTGGCTTATCGCAACGTTGACCTGGATCCCTGATGACAGGGACACGGTGACATTCGTTGAGACCTTTCAGATGACCGAGAAATTATTCGAAGCCGCATTGAACGCACATGATCGCGGTTGCGATAACATCGCGAAAGAAATCTCGGGATACCTTCTCTCCTGGACGTTCAGGGGTGGGAAACACAGTACAGGATGGGGGGTCCTTGAGAGAGGATTGTGCGCCAGCGCGGTAATCGCGTTGAAGGGAGAGGAAGGGGATGTTGACGCGCTTAAGTCCGAGATTGTGTCGCGAGTACAAGGTGACCGTGCGCCGGAGCAGGAAGTGCTAGGACATGCAGCAAGAGCCATCTGTGAACAGGCGGACAGGCTTCCAGAGCGTGGACATTATTCGTCGGGAATTGAATTAGCCATATCAGAGACGGATCATAGAGTTCTCGCTCCGCTATTGTTTGAAATTGCAGGTGTTTTGTCTTCAGAGATGGCTTAGCCACGAATTAAATGGCTCCATTGTTCGAATGATATATAAAAGGACACCCATCATTTCAAGAAAAATCAGAACATTGATCGGTGCTGCCAATAGAGGTGGGTGTCCATTATTGGCTCTTTCAGGTACAACTAGGGTAACGCCGCTTACAGCAAACACGTCATACGCACATTTGGCGGCGCCAGTGCAGAGTGGAAAATCACTGGTTCGCCGTTGCGTGACCGCACACTTTCGGTATGCCGACCGTGACAGGACCAATACCTGTTTGTAGCTCGCGCTCTGGCTGATAGTCCTTGCAGCCCACCGTAGCGTACCCGCCGGGGCCGTCCGCCACTCATACATGAAACTCTTGCAGTTCCACTGCAGCGGCGCTGGTGATCAGCTGCTTGGCGCAAGTGATCAGCATGACATTCAACGGATCAATTCCCTATCGACTCCCAATCTTAATAACGGTACTCTTATTCATGGTGGCGCATCTCCTGTTTTACTTTGTTTGTGTAGCAACTTCAAAGTAACTGGATACGCCGCTTTTAATCAACCTGCACATACGCCAGATTCGGTTATAACTCCACAAGACCCAGCAAGCTTTAGGTCTCCCGAAAATGAAACGCACGCTTAACAAGGCAAATCAAGCAGGAACTTCCCTTTGCGTGGCCCGCCTCAGTTATCGGAGGTATTTGTCAAAAGGAGTAATTAATTGGTGGAAGTCATGGATTTTCTTAAGCAAAATTCTGAAGCACTTACTGTAATATTTACGGCTGTAGTAACATTTTCCACAGTTGTTTATGCAGTCCTCACGGCAAAATTGGTAGCTGAAACCAGGAAAATGCGAGAAGTTCAAACGGAGCCAAAGTTACATATCACTATAGAAAGCTTTGATTTTGCCATTCACTTTATTAGATTAAATATACAAAATATTGGCATGGGCCCTGCAACAGACTTACAATTCGAACCATCGGTTATTTCTGGCGGCGAATCGGCAGAGAAGCTATTAAAGGAATTGACTGAGTCAAATTTCTTTAAAACTGGACTTCGTAATTTTGGTCCAGGAAAGAATATTTACTCTGCTTATACTAAGATAGCAGAAGACCATGATGGTAAATTAGCTTCTATTTTATCGTTCAAGATCAACTACAAAAGTACCTCCGGGAAAGTGTATTCCGAAAAAATAATTATAGATATGAGCGAGCTTAAAGGCAGTTACCAACTCGGAAAGCCCAATATGTATGTTATCGCAAATAGTCTTGAAAAAATTCAAAAAGATGTCGGCCGTATCGTTAGATATTTAAAACATGTTTAAGTTGACATTTCATCAAACGAAGGCTGAAATACTGAAAAAGAAGTAATGAATAGGGTTTTCTATGGAAATGGCACAGCGTGATTTCTCACAGCAAAACGTGGAAACAGACAAGCCGCTGAATGCATAGTTATGAGTTTATAAATGACTAGAAGAAGAGAGAAAAGAAATAATAGAAACCGCCGATAAGTACTCTAGCAAATCATCGCCGAATTCCAGGGACACGATACTTATCTCCTAGCAACGACCTTTGGCCCAGGCTTTTGTTTTCTTACAACCCGACCAGTCTGCAGTTCAATATTATCAAGAAATTGATCTGATCCGAGCGGTCTACCCGTAATAGTATGCAGCTGAAATTCAATCATTTTCTTCTGCTAATTGGCCAACTGGCGGTAACGCGGAAGCACAGTGGAGTTATTGTCAAAAGTGGTGTTCAAGGATCTGAATCAAGCGGCTACCTGGTCTGATTCTGTTACCTCGATTCCATCTTTGAATTTCACTCCCGTAATGACTTTTGCCAGGGAATTGAAGCCTCGCTGGCGACGCCAATTTTTCTCGGCACACATGCCCAACTTGAATATCATATGCAGCATCCCATCCCGCGTCAGACAGCCCTTCGAGCGCTTGGTGCGATGGCGGATGGTGCCGAAGGTCGACTCAATCGGATTGCTTGTTCGCAGGCTCTGCCAGTGCTGAGCTGGAAAATCATAGAAGGCCATCAGTTCTTCCCGGTCTTTTTGCAAGCAGAGCGTGGCCTTCGGGTATTTGGGCTCATAGGCGGTGATAAAGAGATCAAAGGCTTTCTCCGCATCCTCCCTGGTAGCTGCCTGCCAGATCTCATGCAACGCCTGTTTGGCCTTGGCCTGGGTCGACTTTGGCAGGCAGTTCAGCACATTGCCAGTTTTGTGCATCCAGCACCGCTGCTGCCGTGTCTCCGGGTAGATTTCGTCCAAGGCCGCCCAGAAACCCATGGCGCCATCGCCGATGGCCAACTGAGGCTTGTGCATACCCCGTGACTTCAGATTCAGCAGCACCTCCCGCCAACTTTGTGTCGATTCCCGGACGCCGTCCTCTATGGCCAGAAAATGCTTTTCTCCGCGCTCGTTTACGCCGATGATTACCAGGGCGCAGAGCTTGGCCTGTTCCGCTCTCAAGCCGCTGTATACGCCGTCAGCCCAGAGATAGACCCAACGATCCTTGTCCAACCGCTCATCTCGCCATGCTTGATATTCCTGGGCCCAGGCATGCTTCAATCGCGATACTGTACTGGCTGACAGGCCTTTGGCTTCCGGCCCCACCAGCACGTCCAGCGCAGCGCCCATTTCACCGGTGGAAATCCCCTTCAGGTACAGCCAGGGAAGCGCTGCCTCAAGGGATTGCGTCTTACGAACATAGGGCGGCACCAGTGCTGAGCGGAAAGTCACCGGTTCACCGGTTTTGGCCCGCACCTTGGGTATTGCGACAGTCACCGGTCCAATGCCGGTCTGGATCTGGCGCTCAGGCAAGAAACCATTGCGAACCACGCCGGCTCTGCCATCCTCCAGGCGTCTCTCGGCATGGGTACTGAGCAACTCCTGCAATTCGGCCCCGATCGCCTGCTGAAGCAGCTGTCGGGCACCTGTTCTCAACAATTCGGTCAATGGATCAATACTCGATTCTCGACCTTCCAGGTCAATCACGTTACTCTTGGTCATAGCGGCGTATCCTTTTGGTTGGTGACTTGTGGCGAAACAACAAATCAACCAGATACGCCGCCTCTTTTCAATTCCTCAAACACCACATTCAGTTATAACTCAAGCACAGTCTTCCAAGCGCGAGATGCACGGTGTGCGTGTACGGTGTTGGACCGACACCGTGCGAGACACCTGAATGCGTACCGGCCTACGCGCTTCCTTTGATCGCTTGCAAAATTATGTTTCTCTGCGAGGCGCACAAAGGGATGGATAAGATGAATTGATATCAAAATATCTTCATGACTTAATCCAGATATTTGAACACAAAAGTAGACAGGTGAGTTATAATTTTAGCCTGATGTAATTGGCAGATATTGCACGCAGGCCCATTCGCAATCCACCTGACAATTCCATCCCCCACCCACAAAACTGTACGACCGGTATCATATGAACAAGTTGAGGATAATTGAGAATCCTGCTCTCGAACACTTTCGCCTGCTGGTGCAATCTGCCGAGACACTTCGGTCGATGGCCAAGAAGCAGAGCCGGCAGGTGGAGCAACTTGCCACCGCTCTGGGTCAAGCTAACGTACTATGGGGTACCGAACTACAAAGACAAGCCGAAGGACTTGCCCAAGCGCATAGACAAGCGACTCAGTGTGCAAATACATTGAGTGAACTTACCGCTCCATATCGACCGGCCACCCAAAAGATCGAAGCCCTCAGCGCGGATCTTGCCCGCACGGTTGAACCCTACAAGGGGGTCATTACTTCATTGGCAAGCTGGGAAAAAAGTTTGGTTGCCCGCATGGAGTTAATAAAGACTTCATGGGTGTTACCGGAGCATTTTGAGAAGTCCTTAATTGGGTTCGCACGCTTGTCACGTCTCAGTGATGCCGCACATACGGAAAAACCCTATTCCGCACCAGTTGTAGAGTTGGTCGCTAGCGAACTTGGTGATGGTCTCGAAACTTTCCCCGACAACAGTGCGAGTGACCGCGATGCAGCTGCTGTTTGTGCCGGTCTAAACTCGGAGCTAATCTCATTTCCGACCGATGCGTACAATGAAGTTGTTCTCGCCGCAGGTTTTAACTTCCGATTTGCACGGCTACCCGCGGCACAAGCCGTCGAGCCAGATGACTCAGGCGCGGTGCTCGATCCCGCTCACTGGCAGGTGTTAACCGAAGTTGAAAGGCGATTACGACATACTGTCGAAAAAACTCTGACGGAATTGTCTGGTCCGAAGTGGATTCGGAAAAGGGTCGCCCCATCTGTGCGACAAGGTTGGGAGCAACGCCAAGAAGAAGAACGTAAAGCAGGTAGGACAGTATACAAGCCTATCGAGTATGCCAATTTTATGGAGTTAGCCGATGTAATTGGACAAACCGACAATTGGAGAGATGGGTTTGAACCAATCTTTAGAAATAGAGACGACCTCATCGTATCACTTCGTCGGCTCCACCCAGTGAGGAAAGCTATTGCTCATAGCCGCCCACTCAGCCGGTACGACATATTGACCTTGGTTAATGAAGCTACCCGAATTTTCGGTGCCCTAGGAATACGAATTTTGAGTTAGGCTCAACCCCCCTTCGCCTCCCGTATTTTGAAAATATTCACTCTCACCCTCTCCGCAGTATCGACGAGATTCCCGTTGGCAAGGTGGGAGTGACCAGTCGTCGTACAGTGGCGCCGGTGGCCTAGCGGCCTACTCACTAGGCCCAGATCCTCGCCCGATATGACGGCATGGCTCACTGCCATGCGCCGAAGGTCATGCAAGCGAAGCCTACCGAGCTTCGCGACCGTACTGGCGTTACGCCAGCAGTTTGTGAAAATCTTGAACCGAAACGGACCTAAATGAGATACCCATCATTTTAAGAAAATTCCGGAAAATAATCGGTACTGCCAAGTGAGGTTGATGTTTCCAATTGATCGGCTTCATCGAACGATTTACAGATCCTTGGTCAACGGAATTAAGGTTTTTCGGACTCCGCATCGGGTTCAAATGGTACGGGCAAACCCGCAACGATACGCGTGGTTTCCACGCTGAGATGAACAATGCGGCGGATGGCCGTGATCAGGTCTTTCGGGTCGTTGAACCAGCCGTTGGGGTCATTGAGGATGCCGCTTTGCGTATCCCGGGTGACCCGGTAACGGTCGATGAACCAGCCCAAGGGGGTGCGGCCATTGACCTCATATTGGTGCGCTTCGTGGGGAATCTCGCCGAGCCGAATATGCTCATTGACGATGAGCACCGTCCTTTCTGTATCGGCGAAGCGCATCTTCCGCTGCCCAATCCGGTAATGTTCCGGCTTTGGTTTTCCGTGTTCCGCCACTACATCAAGCGGGTACTCCGGACAGGTTTCATAGCTCAGATGCAGTTCGGCCAGTTCCTTGCCGGCCTTGGCGAAGAGATGGAAATCAGGCGCCATGGGAACGCGTGGGATGAGTTTGCTCAGATCATTGGCGAACTGTTCCTGATAGTCAGGCGCATGAAGGATGCCGTAAACGTAATCGAATATGCTGTCCCTGGTGATCGTGTTGTCCTGGTAATGAGTCTGGAACGCGCGCAGGGCCAGTTCCGAAATATTGTCGATACGCTGCAATTCCGGGCTGTCATCGAGAAAATCTCCCTGCTTGTCGTCTTGTTGCTCATAGCGGTATCGGGGGAAGCATTGACCAAACGCCACCAAGTGAAGATCCGGCATCGTATCGACGATAAGGACGGAGAAAGGCTTGGTCGAGCCAACACCCGGCACACAGATTGCGCGATTGATGGTGTCGGCGGCCGGGAAGATGCCGTCCATCTTGTATTTATTACTTACAAGAAGGTACTCCACATAGCAGTGTTGTTTGACGTAAGGACGATACTGGGTGGTCCATATCCAGTCCGAGGAATACGAAACTTCTTTGAGGCGACGTAGATTATTCTTTGCCTCACGGTCCCATCGAAAATTTGATTTATAGCGGTCTGTGATGTTTTCCAAATCCAGGGATTCAGACCCACCTTCCATCAACTCAAGCAAGGCACCCTGATAATCCTCGACCATCTTGCGTGCATTGTCCGCGCATGCATCATGGGAGAAGTTGTAGATATAAGCGTCTCGGCCAGTTTTGTAGCCGTTACTGAATAGCTTGAAGATCGTATCATCCGCCCTGCCCGCTTTCGAATCCTTCGAACCCATCGGGTAGAACTCCTGGAATGCCTCGCTGCGGTGACTGATCCAGTCGTTGTGCCGGTCGGGCGTAACTGTTCGCCAGTCCTTGATCCCCGCAATCGAACCGGCCTCACGCAGGATCGCCAGTTTTTCCTCGCGTTTCAGATAATCGCCGATATCACGGTAGCGAATGCGGCAACCCTCATGGCCAGCTTGCGGATTACGCACCAGGATCGTAATCGCCACCGGCTCCCGGGAGCCTTGACCAAAGATTTTTCCTCCTTCCCGGAGAGAAAGTTCTCCTTGCGTCCGCTGATTCCCTCGTAAATTCAGCACATAAACCGAACTAAACTCCTCAGCCAAGCACGCCCGCACCCCCGTATCCACATTGCCGTAAATCCAGGTACCGCTGGTGACCAAGGCAATAATGCCCTGCTCGCCAACCCGGTCCGAAGCCCAGCGAATCGCCATCTTGTAACTGTTATAGAGGCTGTTCCTATTTGTAGCCGTGGACTGGGCGGCATAGGTTACTGCAATCCGTTGCTCAAGTTCCGGGTAATTCACATTCGGGTTGTCGTCCGCCGAGCTTCTCTGCCCCACTGACCATGGCGGATTACCGACGATCACCTGAATCGGCAGCTTCTGCTGGCGCTCGGCGCGAGCGCTGTTGTCCGGCAGCCACTCATTCGGAAAGCCCGTGCGCTGAGTATGCAGGTTGAACGTATCGGTCAGAACTATACCGCCGAACGGCTCATAACTACTGTCCGCCCCGCGCCTGCCATG
Organism: Halieaceae bacterium; assembly: GCA_026710905.1. Lineage (GTDB taxonomy): Bacteria > Pseudomonadota > Gammaproteobacteria > Pseudomonadales > Halieaceae > JAPOQD01. The sequence goes on along the minus strand of JAPOQD010000059.1, from coordinate 97,780 downwards.
AAACGCCTCCTCAATGTGAATGGCCGCGATGTAGTAAGCCAGCAGTATGATCTCATTGGCGTGCAGTTCCTGGCGGTATTTCCTTTCCAGATCCTCGTCTCGAATCAATTGTGAATGCAACAGTCGCACGAGAAAGATGCCAGTGCCGGTGAAAGGGTCTAGAACATGTACGCCCTCGTCACTCAGAGAGCGGCCAAATTCTTCACGCAAGACCTGATTGGCGCTCGCCAGAATGAAATCCACGATCTCCACCGGGGTGTACACGATGCCGAGACGGTCCGCTTCTTTCTTCATGGCCCTGGCGAAAAATTTCTCGTACAACTCCATCAGCACGCGCTGGCGCGCCGCACTGTTGTCCAGGCCCCGCGCACGCTGCCGCACGCTCTCATAGAAGGGCTCCAGGTCACGCGTTTCGTTCTCCAGACCGAACTCGCCAAAGTCTTTGCGCAGGGAATCCAGCGCCTGGGCTACCGGGTTGTTCCCGGAAAAGTCGTATTGTTCGAACAGCGCCTCGAATACAGGACGGGTCAGGATGTGTTGGGACATCATGTCGATAGCGCTGGCGCGAGTAATTGACTCGTTGATCGAGACCCTGAGTTCCTCATGGAAAGCTTCGAACCATTCCTGCAGTGCATCGTTCTCGGGGTTGTCGAGCAGCCCCTCAATGCGCATCACCAGCCGCGAGAAGATATCGGCAACATCCCCAGCCCAGTTCTCCCAGTATTTTCGGTCGCCGCATTTCTCGACAATCTTCGCAAAGATCGCACCGGGCGGCAGTTCAAGCGGCCCAAACAGATCCAGCGTATGGGGCGCCGCTTTCTCACTTATCCCCGATTCATCGGCATGGCTGAAGATGATCCGGTCCGTTGGTTTGCTGTTCAGGTCTATCTGGTTGATCTCTGCATCGAAACGGTCGTCGTGGGAACGCAGTGCGCGCAGCACACTCCAGACGGTGGCGAAGCGCTCGTTGTCATTGAGCGCGGCAGCCGGGTCAATTCCTGCCGGAATGGCGATGGGCAGTATGATGTAGCCGTATTCCTTGCCGGGCGACTTGCGCATGGCGCGCCCAACGGACTGAACAATATCGACATGCGATTTACGCGAGCTCAAGAACAGCACTGCATCCAGCGCAGGAACATCTATACCCTCGGAAAGGCAGCGCGCATTCGAGAGAATACGGCAGGTGTTGTCGGCATCACCCTTCAGCCATTCAATCCGGGCCTTGCGGTCCAGGGCATGATGCTGCCCATCTACATGGCGAGTTTCACAGCGCAGCGCCCGCGGCTGCTGTGCCTCAGGTAGCAAATCAATGGCTTGTGTGACGATGGTGTCCCAGTACGTCTCAAGATTTTTCGAGTCAATGATTCTGTTGGTAAAGGCAATTACACGGCGCAGAGGTCGGACAACTCCCTCTCCAGGGCGCTTGTGTTCCGGGTTCTGCAAGGCCTGCCAGCAACCGATAATCTTCGCGGCATCGGTGATGTTGATTTCGCTGTCGCCCGAGGCCAGATGCACCTGCAATGCGGCGTCCACCTGCTTTTCGGACATGGCGAAGACCACCACCTTGTAGTCGGACAGCAAGTCCTGTTCAACCGCCTGTGAGAAAGGTAGACGATGAAACTCCGGCCCGTAGGTGGCCGGGTCGTCCATGGAAAACACTTCGATTTCGTGATTCGCCGCTTTCGACTTGGCGCCTTCAGTGTAGAGACGCGGCGTGGCGGTCATGTAAAGACGCTTGTTGGCGCGAATTCTTTGCGCATCGTGCACCAGCACAAACGGCGAGGTGTCGTCCTCTGGACGGTCGATACCGGTGGTGCGGTGAGCCTCGTCGCAAAGCACGAGGTCGAAGGCGGGAGCGCCACTGTCCTGAGCGCTTTCCACCAGGGCCAGTGAGTGATATGTGCAGAAAACCACCGTCATTGCCTCCGGGGCCGCCTCCCGCAAGGCTCGAGAAATCGCTTCCGGGTCCGTTGTAACCGGAATCTCCAATTCCTGCAGGGAGGCATCCTCGTCGTTGCGGCCGGCGCGGGTATCGGAGCAGATGCCGATGTAGCGGTGCGGCAGCACCTTTTGTTCCGCCCATTCCCGCATCGCCTGCTGAAACAGAGAGATAGAGGGCACCAGGAACAACACCCGGCCATCGAGGCCAGAAACAGCCTCTGCGATGCGCAGCGCAGCGAAGGTTTTGCCAGTGCCGCATGCCATGATCAGCTTGCCGCGATCCTGTTCCTGAAATCCTGCCATCACTTCGTCGAACGCAACCTGTTGATGGGGCCGCAGGTGAAACAGTTCACGGCGCAGAGACAAGGCTTCCGGGTCTTCGCGGCCCAGATCGGGCCAGTCGAAAGGCCGCTCCGCGAGATCACCGAAACGAAGTACATGACAGTCGGGCTTCACCTTCTCAATAATTTTTCTTGCGTTCGGCCCCCACTCGTCGCCGGTATCGACGACGATACGCGCTGTAAACGGGTCGCGTGCCGAAGCGGAAATGAAGGAATCGAGGTGTGGTTTCGAAATCCGTGTGCCCTGCGCATAGCACTTGCACTGGATGGCACAGTAGCGGTCCTCGCCTTCTTGCGCGACCAGGTCAATCCCAGTATCGGCGCCATCGAAGTCCGGGCGTGTCGCCGCCCATTCGGTCCACAGCCAGACCTCGGTAAAACGATTCTGGTAGAGCGGATCCTGGAGAAAGTATGTCTTGATCAGCCGTTCAAATAGGCGGCCCTTGTGGGCTTCTGAATCGGCAATGGCGCGGATTTGGCCCAGTACACCCTGAAAGCTGTTACTCATTGGCAGGTATCGGCCGTCAGGTGCCTAAGGCAATTGCGTGTTGATCTCATGTACTCATCCTCGTTGGAAGGGCGCATTGTATTCATTTCCGATGATGTTTGTTCAATTGCGCCTGTTCCCTTGCCAATATTTCCTTGGGTGTTCAGCAAGGCCAAGCATTCGGGGGCGTGGCTTCACTTCAGGAGCTAGATGCCGACAATTTCTTTATGGTATCTGGAGGGTAACGGTTGCTTCGAGTGCTTGCTGAACCGAAACGGAGAACCGAAGCGGGACACCGATCGTCATACCCAGAAAAGATAGAAAAACAATCGGCGCCACCAAAATGGTGGGTGTCCTGTATTGCTACCACCAAAATGGTGGGTGACCTGTACTGCTAAATATAACTGATATTGGGGGCAGGCTGAAGGAGTGGCAGCTTTGCCCAGCTCCGTGTGGCAGGCTTCAGCGGTTTACGCAATAGATACGTAAAAACGTGCTATTATGATGCAATAGTATGTAGATTCACATGACATTGGAGACCAAAATGGGGACGACCCGCAAGACCATCACGGTTACCGACCAGCAAGACGAGTGGATTAAAGCACAGATCAAGGGCGGCGACTTCACCAATGACAGTGAGTATATCCGCGCCCTGATCCGCAGCGACCAAGCCCGAAATTCCGAAACCAATGCTATTCGGGAGGAGTTAATCAAAGGGGAGCAGAGCGGCGAACCACAGCCGTTTGACGGCGAGCTGTTCAAGGAAGAAATGGCCGCCAAACATGCCAGTAAAACCCGCTGAATATCGGTTAGCACCTGAAGCCGAACGCGATATGGAAGCCATTTGGCTTTACTCGCTCAAAGGCTGGGGTCTGGAACAGGCCAATCGTTACACCGATGTGTTGACGGATGCGTTTGCTCGACTGGCTGTTAATCCGAAAACCGCGACACCCTGCGATCACATCCGTAAAGGGTACCGGCGCAGCAGAGTGGGGCGACATGCTATTTACATCCAACAGACAGATTATGGGATTGCAGTAATCCGTGTGTTGCATGATCGGATGCTGTCAACGCGGCATTTATAGGGGTCGAAACGGGACACCTATGATTTCAAGAAAAATCAGAAAAAATAATCGGTGCCGCCAAAAGAGGTGGGTGTCCCGTTTCGCCTCCCGTTTCGCCGTCTGCGGTTGATGTACCGGCGATGATGAAAAAGGCGTAGTTGGCACTTGCGGCTAGCTGGATTGTAGTCTTGTCAATTTCTCGATGAAAAGAGTACAAGGTGTCTGGCAGCCATATAACCGATCAACAAATGAGGCTTCACATGAAACAGAAAAAAATCCGTCGGCACTCCACCCAACCGGACGGCGAAGCAGGCCACCACGGCAAACGTCGGTGGAAGGCATGGGCTGTCGGGGTGGGCGTGGCGGCGGCAGCGCTTGCCGTCTGGATGTTGTTTCCAATTGGCCTTGAGGCACAGTTCAACCTGGGATTGAAGCACTACAACGGCGAGGGCGTTCCCAAGGACGACGCCCAAGCCGTGAACTGGTTCCGTAAAGCCGCCGAGCGGGGCCATACAGGTGCACAAATCAATCTGGGAAAGATGTACGGCAATGGCGAAGGTGTTTCCAAGGACGACGCCCAAGCCGTGAACTGGTTCCGCAAAGCCGCCGAGCAGGGCCACGCCGGTGCGCAGTACACCATGGGGCTTATATATCGATACGGCGATGGTGTTCCCAAGGACGACTCCCAAGCCGTGAACTGGTATCGCAAAGCCGCCGAGCAGGGCCACGCAGATGCGCAGGAAAGCTTGGGATTCATGTACGATCTCGGCTGGGGTGTTCCCAGGAATGTCGCCCAAGCCGTGAACTGGTATCGCAAAGCCGCCGAGCAGGGCCGCGCCGGTGCACAGAGATATCTGGGGCTCAATTATGAATACGGCGTAGGTGTTCCCAAGAACTATGTTACAGCATATGCGTGGAATAACCTCGCCGCGTCACAAGGCAATGAAGCCGCGAGGGAATCTCTTGGCGAACTGGAAGTACGCATGGCCTCAGCTCAAGTCGCCAAGGGCCAGCGACTCAGTCAGGAAATCGCGGCACGGATTGAGAGGCGCCATGCGTCCGCGGCCCAGGACTGACTTTCAATACAGTGCCCGCCAGCATTACACTTGGAACAGATCGGGCAGCCGGAGGTGCCGGTCAGATGACAACCTCACAGCGCTTCAGATCGCTCCCCGAGAGGATCATCCTGATTGCCGCGCCAGGATTATCTTGATTGTCGCGCCACACTGTCGGGAGTCGGCAACACCGGGAGAGTAAAAGGGTCGGTGACACTTGAGAATGAGTTTTGTTCTCAAGTGTCACCGACCTCTTTTAATCGACCGAGACGGTAGCGCTGGAGCAAATCGGTTAGGGCACCACCGATCAGTGGATGCGGAAGGAAGAGCTATGGGCATGCGCGCCGAGTGCGACCTTCAGTGGAGTGGCTGGCGAGCTGGCTTCGCGTGAATCGATCGCGCACCTTGTCTGGTGGATCGGTTGGACCTGCTTATTGCAGTTGTAAATTGCTGAGCAATGCTTCCCGCCATTGATGAGCCGTGTTTCTACCCGTTTAAAATCTATGAGATGATTCACACGCACCCCATTGGAGGCGGATATGAAGCCGGTCCAACACGCCATCGGGCTAGTCGATCTCTAATTCGGCGGACGAAATGAGGATGTAGGACTTGATTCTGAGATACAGTGCTGATCGTACGAAGGTGTCGCTAATTCAAACGCGCGAAAGTAAACATTTAGCAGAGTTGAAGGGATGACCATCGAATCAGATACTGTTACTGAGACAAGCAGGGCTGTGAAGGAGACGGCGGTTGCCACCGGGAAAGTCGTGGATTTGGCGGACAGATTCGGCACTTTTGTTGCCAAGTTTGTCGCTGGACCATTAGAACAAAGCGTCGGCATATTCGAAGATCAGCTGCGCTTCGCTAGGTTTAAACGCCAGCTTCGCTTGATGGAAAAGGTCAATGAGCTAATGGCAGACGTCTGTGGGAACAAACAGATTAAGCCGTTGGAGTTGAAATTGGCAATTCCTCTATTTCAAGCGGCGTCTCTTGAGGACGACGACGATCTACAAGATATTTGGGCGAGGCTGCTAGTCAATTCGTCTGTGGCTTCGCATGGCATAGAACTGCGGCGGGCCTACATTGACATACTTGTACAGCTCACCCAAATGGACGCCAATATTCTTGATAAGATTTATGCGATTCCTCACGACACTCACCAGAATCTCCATGTACTTACCGGCGGGCTACCAGACACCGTTTCCGTTCGTGATGTAGGCTCATCAGAGCAGAACGGTCTCGTCCAACCGAGCCCAGAAGTTACAATCTCGCTCGCAAACCTCTCGCGGTTAGGATGCATTGGGTTACCTACCGCATGGGACGGTGGGGAGATTTTCACGTCTGTTTACCATACGGTAATGGGTCGTAGCCTGATTCACGCATGTCGGCTGGACAACTAGGTCATGTATTTCAAACTCGGGAGTAGTACGATACGTAAGCATCTGGCTGAGCGGCACACGAGATAGGATGATTCGCTAAAGACATGAGGAGTCGGCGACAAGAGCATGGCTGAAACAATTCGATACGGAAAGTTGGGCGCACGACGGTTGCGCTTAGTGAGGAAGGGGACCAGCTTCTACGGGATGGCTGACGGTAAGGTATGCACGAAAGGTAATAACCCGGACAATGTCTGGCAGCGGCTGCAAGACGATGCGGGTAAGTCGGACCCGAGATATTTTGGATATGAAGGTGCTCGGGCGAGATTTCTTCAATTCTTTCCTGATGGCTTTCATTCGGACAGCTATGTCTCCCAGGAGCGAGGCTACAAGCTCGCGGCCAAGGAAAGGCTTGATGCGGCCGCTCCTCTGGAGGAGGCTGTCGCGGGACAAGGATTTGGCGAGGCCGTTTTGGGTGCTTTTCGAGCGACGAACCTGCTTTCAAAGTTCGAGATGATACGGGTCCAGGAGTTGTTGCGGGGACGGAACGCGGATGTGTTTATTCAGGCCTCTGCGAAATTTACTAAGGACGCGACAAAACTAAGTCTGTCTAATCTTGAACGGGCGCTTAAATCCGATGAGTGTGCGAAGTGGACTGTAACAACGTATCTTCCGCACCTTTGGCTACCGGATGCGCACATGTTTCTAAAACCACAAGCAACCAACGATTTCGCAGCGCGTGTTGGACACCCATTTGCTTCCCTGTATGGGGCGCGTCTTGATCTTGATGTCTATGAGTCCCTACTCGATCTCGCCAAGAAGACCGCAGAAGAACTGGCCGACCTCGCCCCACGCGATGGGATTGACATCCAGAGCTTTATCTGGGTTGTCGGCAACTATCAGGAGGATCAGCGAACCGTATAAGCTGTAGAGCCTTCGGACCATCGACGAAAGGATCTACAGTTCGTATACAAGGCTGAGAAACGGGACACTCAACATTTCAAAAAAATCAGAAAAAGATCGGTGCCGCCAACAGAGCTGGGTGTCCTTTATTGGGCTTGGGATTCTGAACCCTATGGATTTCATTAGAAGACTCGCGGTACCGGTTCCCTAACCAGGAGTCAACTTGACACGATTTCACGGTGTTTTCTCGCCAAATCGCAAACAGAGGGAGTACGCTGTGACAATAAAGCCTTCAGATGAGCAAATGCAGGATGTCAGACAAGAAACCGTTTGCCTCCTGCGGGCCTATTCGATCACTGGCCACAAGGTTACTAAGGCTTGGGGTTCCTCGACGAGGTACCTATCAGTAAGAACCTCGAAACCGACACAGTCTGTTCGTTTTTCAGTCGGGCAGGAAAGCACTTTTTCTATCTGAAAGGCTGTTTGTTTCATTCCGACTGTTGGAAAATGCTGATGCCATACTCTGAACAGGGTGATGGTACGTGTTTAATTTTTCCTAATACTCCAATGATCCAACGGTTCTTTGGTGAATTTGTGGGGAAGTATGTATCTATCACAACTCACTGCCAGGAATTTTCGTCAGTTCGGCGACGGCGACGCCATGCTACATATTTATTTTCAGCCGGGTGTTACCGCTTTAGTCGGTCGGAACGACTCCGGCAAATCCGCCGTCATTGACGCTGTCCGTTATGCATTGCTCACGCGAGATCAGGAATTCATCCGTGTCCAGCCAGAAGACTTCCATATTGACAATGCGGGCAATCAGGCCAGTGAAATCTACATCTTATGCAAGCTTGCCGATCTCACTGACGCGGAAAAGGGTGCGTTAATTGAGTATCTTTCTTATGAGGGCGATGATGTCATCCTCTACGTTACCTGGACCGCCCGCAAGCTAAGCGAAACACCGGGCACACGCCGTTGGATTGATTTGTCGGTGCGTAGCGGCATTGACGGTGCAGGGCCGCCATTCGATACATCGGTTCGCGAATTACTTTCCGCCACGTACCTTCGTCCGCTACGGGATGCGGAACGCGAGATGTCTCCGGGGAGACGCTCACGCCTGTCTCAAATCCTTTCTAATGTCCCGGAAATCTCTGAAGGCGAAAGTTTCGACTCAGCAAATATCCCCAAGGATGCAGATGCCGTTGGGAAGCTTGGTCTTGTCGGGCTATCGGACTACATGCGCCACAACGTCAAAAATCACACTGGGGTCGGGAGTGCACAGGACACGATCAACAAGCAGTATCTGACTTCATTGTCTTTGAGCGGAGACGAACTGCAAAGCAAAATCGATGTTTCCGAAGGCGGCACGGAGAGTGCGCGACTCCGGCAAATCCTGGAACGTCTTGAGCTTGGTCTGCTGGATTCAACAACCGGGAACCTTATGGGCCGCTACGGCCTTGGTTCAAACAATCTGCTGTTCATGGCGTGCGAGCTTCTGTTGCTTGGAAAAGAACCCGAAGGACTTCCGTTGCTTCTGATTGAGGAGCCGGAAGCTCATCTTCATCCGCAGCGCCAGCTCCGCCTAATGGAGTTTTTACAGCAGGCCGCCGAAAGGGAAATTGAAGGGGCAAACCGCGCGGTTCAGGTTCTGCTTTCAACGCACAGCCCCAATCTCGCCTCGAAAATTCCTCTTACGAACTTGGTTCTTTTGCAAGGCCGGCAGGCTTTCCCGCTCGCAAAAGATCATACGCTGTTGGAGACAGGAGACTATAGCTTTCTTGAACGATTTCTCGATGTGACGAAGGCCAATCTGTTTTTCGCGCAAGGCGTACTGATAGTCGAGGGGGTTGCCGAGGCCATCATCTTACCTACGCTTGCCAAGCTCATCGGTAACGATCTTACCGAACACGGAGTATCCATTGTCAACGTAGGCGGTACGGGATTGCGGCGTTTTAGCCGTATCTTCCAACGGAAGGAGGAAGGCGCTCAGAGGATAGGCGTTCCGGTTGCGTGTCTTGCCGATATTGATGTGATGCCGGACTGCGCGCCGAAAATCCTCGGTTTGGTCGAAGGCGACAACGACGTGAAATGGCAAAACAGCAAACGCAGATGGAAGGCAGTTCGGGACTTCGGCGATAATGCAGAACAATGCAAGAATGGGCTGGTTGAGCTGCGTGACAGATTGAAAAAGAACGACGGCCAGGGAGTTCGGACTTTTGTCGCCGATCATTGGACGCTCGAATACGATCTCGCTCGGTCTGGGCTGGCCGAACTGGTCTATGTCGCGGCTTGTCTGGCTAAGAACGAAAATTCGTTGAATGAAGAAAAGAAGAACCGCGAAGATGTAGTTGCCGAGGCAAAGACCAGATTCTCGACTCTTAAATCCTGTTCAGGCGATGACGACGAGGTCTTATGCTCACTTATTTACCGCCTTTTCCATTCTGGCAGTGCTTCCAAGGCCGTAGCTGTACAGCATCTTTCCGAACTGTTAACACAATATTGCGAGAATGGCGGCATTAATGCGGCTGGATTCCGCAAATTGTTGCCAACCTATCTTGTGAATGCTATCGACTATGCGACAGCCCAACTGCCGCAACAAGCTTCCGAACCCGCCTCGATAGACGGGGGAGAAGATGTCTAATGCAGAATCCCTCATACCTGAAATCACCGACGATGACATTGAGTGGGTTCGTTTGCTTATGGGGCTCGATCGTTTCGATAAGCCCCGGCGCGATTTTCTCAAGCGACGCACGACTGTCGACCTGTCTGCTTGCCCCGGCAGCGGCAAGACAACGCTCATCGTCGCCAAGCTCGCCATTCTCGCCAAAAAGTGGCCACACCGAACCAAGGGAATCTGCGTCCTCTCCCATACCAATGTAGCGCGTGAGCAGATCGAGCAACGGCTCGGTCGGACAGTTGTCGGACAGAGGCTTCTCGCATATCCCCATTTCATCGACACGATACATGGCTTTATGAATCGTTTTCTGGCCCTTCCCTGGCTTTACTCCAACAACTACCCGTCCCCGACGATTGACGACGACGTGACGACCGCTTATCGACGCGGCGTCCTGGGCCAGAAATATTGGGTTGTACAGAACTTTCTCGACAAGAAACGCTCTGGCTTTGACAGGCTCCGCATCCTCAATCGTGATTTGAGCTTTGGTCTTGGCGGGAAGCCTTTTCCTGCCAATACTTCTACGCTGAGTTTCCAGCACGCCAAACGCGCGATAGAGACAGCCGCTCAGGCCGGGTACTTCTGTTACGACGAGATGTTCGTATGGGCCAACGCCCTTCTTGAAGATCAAAAGCATTTACCCACCTGGCTCGCGCATCGCTTTCCGTTGGTAATTCTCGACGAGATGCAGGATACATTTGAGCGCCAGAAGTTATTTTTGAATACGGTCTTCGCTCGAAACTCGGACAGAGTCGTTGTTCAAAGAGTCGGCGATCCAAATCAGGAAATCTTCGATTTGCCTGACTCGAACTCCAGTACGGTGGAGCCCTACCCCGACCCCGATCCGGCGTGCTGCCTCGGGATTCCAAACAGCTACCGGTTCGGCCGCGAGATCGCGGAGCTGGCTTCGCCCTTTGCTGTTCGGCCAGTCGGTAATGGCGGGTTGTCCGGCATCGGCCCCATGGGACCGGGCGTCGCCGCTCAAGACTCCAAGCACGCTATATTTGTTTTCCCGGATGATAGTACCGACGGTGTCCTTGAGGCCTTTGGCAAGCATGCGCTTGATGTTCTAGGTGAAGTACTCATCCCCAAAGGAACTATTAATGCGGTTGGTCATATTCACCAGGAGAATTCTGAAGTCTCGCCCGGGCACACTCACTATCCAAAGTCGGTTGGCGATTACTGGGACGGCTACGCCTTCGAGATATCCCGCAAGGACCCTAATCCCCGAACCCTTGCCCAGTACATTCGCGCAGCGCAGGGGCTCGTTGCCCACGGGCGAGCATTATCTCCAGGCGTCGAAAAGATTGCCTACGGTATTCTTGAATTGGCACGGCGATTAGGTGACATCGGCGACCTGAAGCGCAAGGCGCGTACACACCGAGCAGTCGTGGGCGCGCTTGAGGGCGCCACCGCTTCGCTGACAGCCTACAGGGGCTGTCTCAGGCGTTTTCTGGTTGAGGGAACGGCCCTTTCTAAGGACGGTTGGCTTTCCCATGCGGAGGACTTAACTGCGGTTGCTGCCGATCTTTGCAGGGGTGAGACAGACCCAAGCAGGGCTGAACAGTTTCTGGCGTGGCCCAACGACGACCCCTCTCTCGGCGCGGTGGATTCTTCTTCATCGGGCGACGCCGGTCCAAATATCTTTCGTGCCAACAGCAGCAGTGGAACCATCGACATCCGGTTGGGATCGATCCATTCCGTGAAGGGACAGACACATCTTGCCACGCTTCTGCTAAGCACCTACTGGCACGCTCATTCTGCGAAGGAAATGATGCCTTGGTTGCTTGGAGAAAAGATCAACGGAAAAGGAGCTGGAAAAAGGAATATTCAGCGTCTTCTGCATACTTATGTGGCGATGACTCGTCCCAGCCATTTGATTTGTCTTGCGGTTCAACGTTCGGCGTTAGGCTGCGAACTGGCACTCGATCAAAACATTGCCACGCTCAAGGGAAGAGGTTGGCAAGTTGCCGAAATAGTTGATGGTGGTGAGCAATGGCGGAATTAATGCGACATGCAGTTCGCTGTGGAAAGCAGGAAAAAGGAGAGGCAGAAATGCCAGGGATAACTTTCGTCGCATACGATCAGCTACCATAGTGAGAACTGCTGTTGGAAAAGACTGTCGCTGGCGTGTCTATCCCGCAAACCCTATCATGGGACCTGCATGTTGTAACAAGGCCCTGGAGATGAGCAAGGAATCAGTTCTGCCACAGCCTCTGATTGTATTGCGCGAAGCTCTACAGCCCATTTCCCGAAAATTACGGACGCGTCTGGATAAGCCGCCGCGCCAACAGCAGAGGGTCCTGGACATTGTGGAATTCTCGTCGCATCACTTGGACATGATCGCAGACAATGTCAATGCGTTGGCCGATGAGGTCAACAGCGGGCTTGGCAAGGTAATTTCCGATGCAGATGCGCCGGACGCCGATGTGTATCGGGCTGTTGCCCGCATGGAAGTGCACCTGGATGGCCTGCTGGGAGGCTACGATGAAGTTCGGCAGGCATCATGCAGTGTCACGGACCGCAAGGTTTGGTCCCTGCTTTGGGAAACCTATCGTGCTCTGCTGAGTAAAGTTCAAGACTTCATTGACGAACTGACCGGGTGTCTGGATGACCCGGTCACGGCTTTGGAAAAGCGTGGTCTTCCGACAGAAGGTGAGGTTGTGCTACCCATAGCGTTCCGTTTGAGAGCTCCGCCTCAATTTGACGAGTTGAACCGCTGTATCGGGCATAAAACATCAGAGTTGGAAGCGGCCAATGAAGCAGAAATTCGCGGTCAGGCCAAAGCAGAGGCGGCAACCGGTAGCGGCAGTACGCTTCTGGTTTCGCTGTTGGCCGCATTCGGGCTTGGCTGGTTCTTTGGCGGCGACGAGTGATACAGAAATAACGGAATGAGGACACGCTTCATTTCAACAAAGGCCTGAAAAAAATATCGGCGCCACCGAGGCGTGATTAGGGCAACAGAGTTGGACTACAGGTTGCGAAAATAAAAGGGTGTCTACCATTTCAAGATAAATATTCGGCGCCCCCATAAGAGGTGGGTGTCCTATATTGAACCTCCTGCGGAAAGTATTTTCCAGTGAGGAATTGGAAGCTGCGGCAACTACTAAGGATTTCTTAGTAGTTCGAACTGAGGGCAAGCGTATTACATGCCGTAAACACCAAGTCGCCGCGCCGGAACTTATACGGTTTTTTCACCGCCGGACTGATAACCACATTCTCTCCTTTCGCATAGAGATCACGAAACGCTTTGACGGGTGTGGCATCCAACTTGTCCGGGTTGATCTTGCATTCCACCACATCCACCCGGCCGCGACTGCGCCGGATGACGAAATCCACTTCGCGATGGGACTTGTCCTGCCAGTAAAAAATATCGTTATCGGCGAAATGAGTGTGCAGGCTGTCCAGTACCAAGTGCTCCCACAGCAACCCCCTGTCGTCGTCGCGGATCGAGTCCCAACCTTTTTCAAAAGTAACGAAGCCGGTGTCGAAAGCGTAACACTTGGGACGGCTGACGATTTCGCGTTTGCCGCCACCGTGAAACGGGCGCAGCAAGCGAACCGCGTGGGCAATTTGCATAGCCTCAATATGCGCCTTGACCGTAACGCGGTTCAATTCACTTGCGTTCGCGAGTCGAGAGTAATCAAGTTGGCCGCCGCTCTGGCGCAGCAGCAGACGAAACAATGACAAAAACCCCTGGCGATTGCGGATACCGAACAGTTCCATGATGTCGCGCGCGTAAAAACTGTCGATCCACTCGTTGAAAAAGGTTGGATCTTTCCTGGCAGCCAGCAATGGCTCAGGCAAGCCGCCGTGCAGCAGGCGTTTATCCAGATTGGATTCGCCGAAAGGGTCGCCACATTCTTCCCAGAGCACCGGACACAGAAAAATGGAATGTTTGCGCCCGGCCAGCGAATCGCGGAATTTGCGTGTCGCCGCCAGCGTGGACGAACCTGTCGCCAGGACTTTCAGATGAGGATATTCGTCGGCGGCGATCTTCAGTAGCCGGCTGGGATTTTCGAGGTGGTGCACTTCGTCAAATACCAGTGTCGACCCCGGCGTCTGATTGTCGAAAAACAGTTCCGGGTCCTCCAGGGAGCGAACCGTCGAGGGTAGATCACAGTTCCTATACACCGAGCCGGGCAGCATGCGGGCGATTGTCGTCTTGCCTACCCGGCGCACGCCGGACAGCCACACAATCGAGCGCCGCTCCCAGGCCGAGTGAATGCGCGCCAACCAGAAAGGACGTTCAATCATATAGCTAATTATACATTTGGTCGTCTAAATGTAAAGTATAGTGACATTAGTTGGGGAGCACAGGCGCCAAAAAGAGGGCGCTTGCAAATTGCCTCTACCACTGCTACTTAATCGGGCAGAGAGTGAAGAGGAAAATCATGAACACGACAAACACCACGGTTAATGTGCTTGATCTCGTAGACCCCAATACCTTCGCGCAGCCTGGCAAAGCGGATGCCATCTTTCTCTGGCTCCGGGAGAATCAACCTGTGTGCCGTGTGGAGACAGACTGGTACCGGCCATTCTGGTCTGTCACGCGCTATCAGACCATCAGGGATATAGAGCAAAATTCCGGGCAGTTCCTCAGCAACCCACGCACGGTATTGCTTGCAAAACCCGTGGAGAGAAAGTTTGAGGAGAGCTTTGGTACTTGTAACGGGTTTGAGAGCCTGATAAATCACGACGCCCCGCGGCATTTCAAGCTGCGGCAAATTACCCAATCCTGGTTCGCGCCGAAAAATATCGGTACTTTGCAGAGTAGGCTGGAAACGCTGTCTCGCGAGTTCGTCGATAAAATGCGGGACTTGGGCGGTGAATGTGATTTCGCCCGGGACATCGCCAAGCCGTATCCCTTGCACGTGATTATGTCAATCCTGGGGGTTCCTCCGGAAGGCGAGCCTCGGATGCTCCGGCTCACGCAGGAGCTGTTTGGTTACCAGGACGAGGAATTGTCCCGGAGCGGACGTCAGGAAAAAGGCGATGGACTGGCGGAAGCCATGGAAATCATGTTGGATTTTCATAGCTACTTTAGCGCCATGATAGAAGACCGCCGCTCTAATCCACAGGATGATCTCGCCACGGTGATCGCGACGGCGGAGGTAGATGGCGAACCCATCAGTGATCTTGAAAAAATATCCTACTACAGCATCACGGCAACCGCCGGTCACGATACGACCAGCTATTCGCTGGCAGGCGGCCTGGAGGCCCTGATGGAAAATCCGCACCAGTTGGCTTACCTGAAGGAAAATCCTGACAAGATCGAAGATGCAATCGAGGAGATTATCCGTTGGGTGACGCCGGTGAAGCACTTTGTGCGTACGGCGAAGGAAGATTGTGTTGTCGAAGGCGTCACCATCCGCGCGGGTGAATCGATCGTCCTGCACTATCCCTCAGCCAACCGTGATGCCGAAATCTTCGAGGATCCATTCAAGTTTAACGTGCAGCGCTTCCCGAACAATCACCTGGCGTTCGGCTACGGACCCCATATTTGCCTGGGACGCCACCTGGCGAAACTCGAACTGGCCATTTTTCTGCGGGAGCTATTGCCCCGCCTCGAACACATTGAGTTGAACGGCGCCCCCCGTACTGCGGCAGGGATATTTGTCACCGGCCTCACCAGCCTTCCGGTGCGCTACGAGATTCACTAGCCAGCACAAACCTCGGCCGGATTCGCCGCAACAAGTTTGCTCACACACCTTTGGGGACCAAAATGGGGACGACCCCATTATTATCGGAAATTCTATAAGGCCCCATCGGCGCGCGCTCTCTGTTTGATGCCCGCCAAAACTTCGTTTCTGTTCAAGTCAGTAAGCCCGCCCTGCTCAGCCTTGATCAATTGAGCTCGAATAGCCTCAATCTCGGCGGGGTTCTCCCTACGCTGCGTCCTGTCCTGGCGAATGAGATTGCGCACATATTCGCTGTTGCTCACATACTCGCCACTCTCGACAAGACCATCCATCCAGCGGCGATCTTGATCGGTTAGGCTGATAGTTGTTTTAACAATGGTCATTCGAGCACCTCAATAATAATGGGGCCGGTGACACCTGAGAACAATTCTCAAGTGTCACCGACTCCATTATTCTGCATTCAGCTTAGTCGCCGCCACTTCGCACCAGATGGATTCCCATGGCGCCGGTGAGTAACGGGAGTGTTGCGTCGATGATGATCCACACCAGCGAAATCGCCTCATCCCCGATGGCGGTGAATGCCGGACTATGGAGATTGAACCAGTTGCAGAAGAACAGGATGCTGACGAACAGGAACCCGTAGAACAGCGTGTTGGCGGCAAGATACTCGCGCGTAACCCCGTTCCCGCCGCTGTCGGCGCGGCTCTTGCGGAGGTAGCCGTAAACAATGCCTATGCCGAGCGCCACGCTCATCATCGGGTTGAGGATGTTCCAGGTTGCACTGTACGGCTGTGCTTCGCTGGAGACGTGGTACAGCGGCTCGACGACGGTATGCACAGCAACCAGTACCGCCACCAGGATCAAGTAGATTCCAATTGCTTTCTTTAACATCGGGCTAACCTCCCCTTTGTAGATGAGCCTATTTGACAACATCCCGCGGTTGGCTGCAAAACCCTGGCCAAGACGGCTAGCCGGCGGGCAGTTTCAAAGGCTCAATATGGTTGCGCCGTGTATAGCCGTCAGCGAGTACTGTGGAAGCTGCAGTGCCGGTCTTCATAATTCAAAAAACATGTATCTCCATCTTCATAAATAAGCCCGGCAATATTGCCTCTCACCTGGTGAGAAGCCTATTTGCGCAATATATATCATATTTGCGCAATAATAGGGCAAAAAGGCGTAATTCCATGATTTAGGGCTATTTTCAGGATATTTTTGTTATTTTCAATAAATTTATAACTATTAATAGCTTATATTACTTTATTAAACAGGAATATCCTCACTATGAATGGCTATGTATAGGTATTCGTTTCTATGTATAGCTATTGGTCGCTATTGGTTTCTATTCATTTTTGCGGTATTTTCAGCTTTTGAAGGGTCTTGCCGTCCTGCTCCCTGCTTGAAACTAAGTTGCCGGAACCAAGTGGTTCACATCAATCTTTGCCTTCGTCGCGGATTGACTTGCTGGTTTCGGTCAGGATTCCCCGGAGGATATTCAGCTCCATCTCATCGGGCTGGATGCGGGAGTACAGCCGCCGCAAACGAGCCATCAATTGGCGCGGCGCGGCCGGGTCGAGAAAACCGATTTCCGTCAGGGTGGTTTCCAGGTGTCGGTAATAGCGCTCCAGGTTCTCCTGCGTGGCAAGAGGCGCGTCCCACTCGGCCTGCGCGGTTGCCGGCAACTGCTCCTCCAGGGTCAACATGCGCAGTTCATAGGCAACAATTTGCACCGCCATGGCCAGGTTGAGGCTGCGGTAGTTTTCATGGGAGGGGATATGCAAGTGTAATTGGCACTGTTGCAGTTCCGCGTTGGTCAGGCCGCGGTCCTCCCGCCCGAACACCACCGCCACCCTGGCGCCGCGCCGGGCCCGGTCAAGGATTTCGCGGGCGCAGCGGCGTGGGTCGAGAACCGGCCAGGGGATGGTCCGCTCCCGTGCGCTGGCGCCTACCACGTATTGACAATCGGCAAGCGCTTGCTGCAGTGTTTCCACTACGCGGGCGGACTCCAGCAGGTCCAGTGCGGCAGCCGCGCGCCAGTTCGCCTCGGCGCCGGGATAGTTTTCCGGCGCCACCAGCCACAGTTCGGACAAGCCCATGTTTTTCATGGCGCGGGCTGCGCCACCGACATTCCCCGGATGGCTGGTATTGACCAGAATAATGCGGACGGAATCCAGGGCCGCAAGCGTCATTGATGAGCCCGCATATGGCGCCAACCTTCTGCTGCGGCCGCCGAATCACCTGCTGGCGCCATGTGCCCGAAGGGTGTGATATGCGGGCCCACGTATCTCACCGGGCCGCTGCCGGTTTGGTAAAGGCTACGGTGTCTCATTGGTTTCATTGTCGGTTCATGCGTGGCGCCTGTCTCAGACCCTGCTGGACGCGCGCTCGCACCACGATGTGAGCCGCAGGTCAGGCGGCGGCAAGTGTAGCAAAGCTGCTATACTCCCGCACCGCTTTTACCCCCATGGAAAAGAATCATGCAGCCGATCACCCACATGGCCCTGCGCGCCGCCCGCAAGGCCGGTGAACTCATAGCGCGGGCTGGCCAACGGCTGGACCTTGTCGGCGTCGAGTCCAAGGGCGCCAATGATTTTGTGACGGAAGTGGATCGCAAGTCGGAGCAGGAGATTATCTTTCAACTCAGCAAATCCTATCCGGACCATGCCTTTCTGGGCGAGGAAAGCGGCCTCAGTGGTAACGCCGACAGCGAATACCGCTGGATTATCGACCCGCTGGACGGGACCACAAACTTCATTCATGGCCTGCCCCACTTTGCGGTTTCCATCGCCTGCGAGTACCGCGGCAAGCTGGAGCACGCCGTGGTGCTTGACCCCATGCGCCACGAAGAATTCACCGCCAGCCGGGGCAAGGGGGCGTACGTCAACGGGCGCCGGATGCGGGTCAGCAAACTTTCCAACCCGCAGCAAGCACTCCTCGCAACCGGACTTTCCTTTCGGCAGAACCATAGCGAACACATGCTGGCTCATTTCGACACGGTGGCCGCTTTGGCCAGCCAGGGCGCTGTCATTCGCTCGAAGGGTTCGGCGGCGCTGGACCTGGCCTATGTCGCGGCGGGCCGTCTGGACGCTTTCTGGCACACCGGCCTGGCCGCCTGGGATATGGCGGCGGGAGCGCTCCTGGTGCAGGAGTCCGGGGGCTTGATCGCCGATCTCGGCGGCGGCGCCGGCTACCTGGAGAGCGGCCATGTGGTGTGTGGAAATCCGAAGTGTTTCAAGGCGGTGCTGCAGGCCGCACACGGCATACGCGGAGCGCTAAAAACCGCGCAGTAATACGCTGGGTTCAAGGCGTGGAATCTTGCTCCGCGCCTTCCTTGACCGGAATCATCAAATCTTCCTTGTTGATGCCGAGCGCCATCAGGGTGTTGGCGGAAACATAGATGGACGAATAGGTGCCGATGATGACCCCGACAATCAGGGCGGCTGCAAAACCGTGAATCATCTCTCCGCCAAACAAAAACAGTGCGCTCAATACCAGCAAGGTAGTCAGCGAGGTCACCAGGGTGCGGCCCAGGGTTTCCGTCAATGACACATTGATCACTTCCCGTGGCTCCGCCTTGCGTATCTTGCGAAAATTCTCGCGGATGCGGTCGGAGACCACGATGGTGTCATTCAGGGAATAACCAATCACCGCCAGCAAGGCGGCCAGTACGGTGAGGTCGAACTCCAGTCCAAGAATGGAGAAAAAACCCAGGGTGATCAACACATCGTGGACCAGTGCCGCTACTGCCCCCAGGGAAAATTTCAGTTGGAAGCGAAAGGCGACGTACAGCATCACCAGGCCGAGGGCCAGCAACATGGCCAAACCGCCCTGCTCGCGCAGTTCGTCGCCTACCTGGGGGCCAACATACTCGGTGCGCCGCAACTCCACCTGACCGGAGTATGCATTTTGCAGAAGGGCCAGCAGACGCCCTCCATCCCGGTCCGAGTAACCCTGGGGTAATCGAATCATCACCTCCTGGTCGGAACCGAAACGCACCACGATCGCCCCGGCGAAACCGCCGTTGTTCAGGGTTTCGCGAATTTCCGACAGGGGCGCCCGTTCACTGTAGTGGACCTCAACCAGCGTTCCACCCGTGAAATCCAGCCCCCAGTTGAGTTGCCGGATAGACAGAGAGGCGATGGCGGCGATCAGCAGCAGGGCCGAGAACAGCGTAGCCAGGCGGCGCTGTCCCATGAAGTCGATAGTTTTCATGTTTCCTCCCCCGCCTCTATAGCCTGATGGCGCTGCCGCGCCGCCGTCCGTAGATCAGATTCACCAGGGCGCGGGTGCCCAGGATGGCGCAAAACATGGAGGTGATGATGCCGATGGAAAGGGTCACCGCGAAGCCCTTGACCGGGCCGGTGCCAACCGCGTACAGGATCAAGGCCACCAACAGGGTGGTGAAGTTGGCGTCAAGAATCGTCACCAACGCCCGCTGGAAGCCGGAGTGAATGGCCATCTGCGGTGACAGACCGTTCCTGACCTCTTCGCGAATACGCGAGAATATCAACACGTTTGCATCCACCGCCATGCCCACTGTCAGGACAATTCCGGCAATACCCGGCAATGTCAGGGTCGCGCCCAACAGGGACATGCAGGCCACCAGCAACACCAGGTTGCAACCCAGGCCAATCACCGCGGCTATGCCCAGAACCCGGTAATAGACAATCATGAACAGGACTACCAGCACCAGGCCCACCTGCACGGATTTCAGGCCCTGGGCCACATTTTCCGCGCCCAGGGACGGCCCGACCGTGCGCTCTTCGACGAAATCCATGGGCGCCGCCAGCGCGCCGGCGCGCAGCAGCAGGGCCAGTTCCGAGGCCTCTTGGGGGCTGTCCAGGCCGGTGATCTGAAAACGGGAGCCCAGTGCGGACTGGATTACCGGCGCGGTTATGACCTTCCTCTCATCGTAGGGCGTCTTGATGGCCACTTCCTCTCCCGCTGCATTGCGTTCATAACGGGTGCGGTTTTTGCGTTCGATAAACAACACGCCCATACGGCGCTTGATGTTGTTGCGGGTGGCCCGGTGCATGAGGGCGCCGCCTTCACTGTCGAGATCAATATTGACATTGGGACGGCCATTCTGATCAAAGCTGGCCTGGGCGTTGGAAACGCGCTCGCCACTGATGATCACTTCCCGCTCCAGCCATTCGTAGGCGCCTGCCCGGTCCTGGCTGCGATAGCTGAATTGCTGTTTTGAAGACAGCGGCGCGTCGGCGCCGGCCACCAGGCGAAACTCCAGGTTGGCGGTTTTGCCGAGAATGCGCTTGGCTTCCGCGGTATCCTGAATGCCGGGCAATTCCACCACGATGCGGTTGGCGCCCTGGGGCTGCACCAGGGGTTCGGAAACCCCCAGTTCATTGACCCGATTGCGCAAGGTCGTCAGGTTTTGCTTCAGGGCATTACTCGTGATTTGCCTGACGGTCTCCGCCGACACGGTGGCTGTAAAAGACCACTCGGGCGGCCCGCCAGTACGCTTCAACACCAACTCCGGATAGCGGTCCCTGATACTGGCCATGGCCTGGTCGCGCAGTTCTTCGCTACGGAAGCGGCCTTCGATATCACCATTCTCCGTATCGCTGATGAATCCCCGAATGCGCTCCTCCCGCAGCAGTTTTTTGGTGGCGCTGAGATAAAACTCCACACGCCTGGCCAGCGCCGTGCTGGTATCCACCTCCAGTTTGAAATGTACGCCGCCACTCAGATCCAGGCCGTATTTCATGGGGCGGGCGCCGAAATCCATCAACCATTCCGGTGTGTTCGGGGCCAGGTTGAGAGCCACCACATACGCATCACCCAGGGCTCGCTGCACCAGGCTTTGCGCAGGCAACTGGTCATCGCGTTGGCGCAGCCGGATCAAGGCGCTGGCGTCACGCGCCTCGACAACTTCACCAAAGTATTCGATATCTCCGGCGGCGAGGGCAGCGGTGGCCCGTTGCAGAATTTGGCGGCTGATGATCTGGGCACTGCTCTGGCCACTGATTTGCAGGGCGGGGTCGGGCGCATAAAGATTCGGCGCGGCATAAAAAAAGCCGCAGGAAACAAGGCCCAGGATCAACAGGTACTTCCACAGGGGGTAGCGATTCAGCATGAGTTTTTCAGAAAAAAAGACGCGACATTATTGGTCAGGCGGTCACACAAGTCCATATCCGGGTTAATCCAGCCATACCCTGGCATTGCGAAACAGGCGCATCCAGCCGCTGTCTTCGCCCCACTCGGGGGGAGCCCAGGAACAGAGCCGGCTGCGGAATACCCGTTCCGGATGGGGCATCATGATGGTGACTCGCCCATCGGCGCTGCTCAGCCCGGTAATCCCCGCGGGAGAACCATTCGGGTTGGCAGGATAGGCTTCGGTAACAGCCAGCTTGTTGTCGATAAAGCGCATGCTCGCCAAACCTGCCCCCTGGAGTTTTTCCAGACCCTGGGCATCCGCGAACTCCACCCTGCCCTCGCCGTGAGCAACGGCGATGGGCAAATGGGACCCGGCCATGCCGCGCAGCAGGATGGAGGGGCTGTCTTCAATGCGCACCAGGGAAAAACGGGCTTCGAACTGCTCGGAGCGGTTGCGCACGAAACCGGGCCACAGTTCGGCCCCGGGAATCAATTCGCGCAAGTGGGAGATCATCTGGCAACCGTTGCACACCCCCAGGGTGAAGCTGTCCTCGGCTTCGAACCAGGCCTGGAATTGATCGCGCAGCAGCGTGCTGAACAGAATGGTCTTGGCCCAGCCCTGCCCGGCGCCCAGCACGTCCCCATAGGAGAAACCACCGCAAACAGCCAGGCCGTTGAACTCCTCCAGGGTAAAACGCCGTTGCAGCAGGTCGCTCATGTGCACGTCGTAGCTGTCGAATCCGGCCCGATCAAAAGCCGCGGCCATTTCCACCTGCCCGTTCACGCCCTGCTCGCGCAACACGGCGAGACGGGGCCGGGCGCCGAGATTCAGGTAGGCAGCCGCAATGTCCTCATCCACGGCAAAACCGAGCCGGACGCTGAGGCCGGGGTCGTCCCGCTCCAGGGCCGCAAATTCTTGCGCGGCGCAATCCGGATTGTCGCGCAGAGCCTGCATATGGTAGCTGGTTTCACTCCATATCTGCTGCATGCGCCGGCGAGAATCCCGCCACAGGTCTTGCCCGGCAGCAGTTATCCGCAACGCATCACCCGCCGCCGCATGGCCCAGCAGGGTGAGGCAATCCTGTACGCCCAGGCGCCGGGCCAACGCGGTAAATTCCTCAACCCGGTCCCTCGGCGTCTGCAGGACGGCGCCCGCTTCTTCATTGAACAAAGCCGCCAGCGCATCCTCTCCCAGGCCCGCGATGTCCAGGTGAAAACCGCAGCGCCCGGCAAACGCCATTTCCAGCACCGTGACCAGCAGGCCGCCGTCGGATCGGTCGTGGTAGGCCAACAACAGCTTCTGTTGCATCGCCTCCTGCACCAATTTGAACAGGCCTGCCAGCCGGCCGGGTTGTTCCACATCCGGCGCCTCGTCTCCCAGTTGGCCATACACCTGGGCCAGGGCTGATCCGGCAAGCCGCTGCCGGCCCGCGGCTACGTCGAACAGGAACAAAGGATGTTCCTCGGCGGGCTCGCGCAACTGGGGGGTCAGGGTCAGGCCGGTATCCAGCACCGGGGCGAATGCCGAGACAATGAGAGATACCGGTGCGGTCACCGCCTTGTCCTGACCGGCATCCCGCCAGGTGGTGCGCATGGACATGGAATCCTTACCCACCGGGATGGTGAGGCCCAGGGCCGGGCAGAACTCCAGACCGACCGCCTTGACGGTATCGAAC
Organism: Halieaceae bacterium; assembly: GCA_026710905.1. Taxonomy (GTDB): domain Bacteria; phylum Pseudomonadota; class Gammaproteobacteria; order Pseudomonadales; family Halieaceae; genus JAPOQD01. Next base: position 74,507 of record JAPOQD010000059.1, on the reverse strand, counting down.
AGCGTCTGATCTTCAGATCCATGACCCGCCGCGCACATCCAGTTCGCCGACAACTTGATATCACTGAGCCGGCCGATGCGGGCCGCGGCGATATTGGTAATGGCCTCCGCGACCGCCATGCGCCCGGAAGCCGGCCCATTGACCAGGGCCAGTGGGCTACGCTCACCCATTGCCATCGCTTCACCGGCCGGGCTGTCGTAGGCCACGGTAGTGACCGCGCAGTCGGCCACCGGCACCTGCCAGGGACCTACCATCTGGTCCCGCGCCACCATTCCTGTCACGCTGCGGTCGGCGATGGTAATCAGAAACTGTTTGCTGGCCACCGTGGGCAAGCGCAACACCCGCTCCAGCGCGGCGCCCAGTTCCACACCCTTCAGATCAAGTTCGGGCTGATGAATCGGCCTGCGCTTGAACTGCCGATGCATGCGCGGCGTCTTGCCGAACAAGACCGATAGCGGCAAAGCCACCGGCTGATTGCCGAATTCACGGTCATTCACCTTGAATTCAGCTTCCTCCAGGGCTTCGCCGACCACGGCGAAGGGGCAACGTTCGCGCTCGCAAATTTCGCTAAAACAGGCCAAGTCCTGCTCTGCTATGGCCAACACGTAACGCTCCTGAGATTCGTTACACCAAATCTCCAGGGGTGACATACCCGGTTCATCGTTTGGCGCCTCGCGCAATTCGAAGCGCCCTCCCCGGCCGCCGTCCTTGACCAACTCGGGTAGGGCATTGGCCAGCCCCCCCGCCCCCACATCGTGAATGAAGGCAATGGGATTGTTTTCTCCCAACTGCCAACAGCGGTCAATGACCTCCTGACAGCGGCGTTCCATTTCCGGGTTTTGTCTTTGCACAGAGGCGAAGTCGAGGTCTTCGGTACTCTGCCCACTGGCCATGGAACTGGCGGCGCCGCCGCCCAGACCAATCAGCATGGCGGGTCCTCCCAGCACCACCAGCCGGGCTCCAGCAGCAAAACCTCCCTTGGCGACATGCTGCGCGCGAATATTACCGAAACCACCGGCAATCATGATGGGCTTGTGATAACCGCGAACTTCAAGGCCTTCCGGACCCATGGCCGGCGCCTCCCAGGTGCGGAAGTAACCACACAGATTGGGCCTGCCGAATTCGTTATTGTAGGCGGCCCCGCCAATCGGGCCTTCCAGCATGATGTCCAGGGCCGCGGCGAGGCGGGCGGGCTTGCCGTAGTGCTGTTCCCAGGGCTGGGGAAACCTGGGTATTCGGAGATTGGAGACGCTAAAACCGGTCAGGCCGGCTTTGGGCTTGGAACCCCGGCCCACCGCGGCTTCGTCCCGTATTTCCCCCCCCGCCCCGGTGCCCGCTCCAGGATAGGGCGCGATGGCCGTGGGATGGTTGTGGGTTTCGACCTTCATCAGCAGATGGATGTCTTCCCGGGAGTAGCCGTACTGGCCGCTGCCCGGCCGGGGATAAAATCGCCCAGCCCGGCTACCCTCTACAACCGCGGCATTGTCGGAATAGGCCGACAACACCCGGTCGCCAGCCTGTTCATGGGTATTGCGGATCATCTCGAACAGGGAATGGGCCTGCGGCTCACCGTCCACCTCCCAGGAGGCATTGAAAATCTTGTGGCGGCAATGTTCGGAATTGGCCTGGGCGAACATCATCAACTCAACATCGGTGGGATTGCGGCCAAGTTGCAGGAAACAGTCCAGCAGATACTGCATCTCATCGCCGGACAGGGCCAGGCCCAGCGTGTTATTTGCCGAATTGAGGGCCTCGGCGCCGCCATCCAGCACATCGATACTGCGCATGGGCCGGGGTGTTTCCTGTCTGAACAGTCGCCCGGCCATCGCCAACTCGGGCAATACCTGCTCCACCATGCGGTCGTGCAGGCAGGCGGCCAGCGTGGAATAGAGGGCAGCGTCCACTGCCTCCGGCAACTCCAGGTAATACGCCACACCCCGCTCCAGCCGCTGAACTTGTTTCAAGCCGCAGTTGTGGGCGATATCCGTGGCCTTGCTCGACCAGGGGGAAATGGTGCCGATACGTGGCGTCACCAGGAACAATGTACCCGGGAAGCGCTCTGCCGCCGGTTCCTGCCCATACTTCAGCAGGCTTTCCAGACGCTGCCTTTGCCGATTATCCAGCACGCCATCAAGTTGGGCGAAGTGGACGAATTCGGCGCGAATCCGGCCGCAACCGCGATTGATATTGTGGAGTTTTGAGGAAAGTTTGCCGAGCCTGAAATCCGAAAGAGCAGGTGCGCCACGCAGGATGAGCATGAGGGAACTGCCTCTGGGCAAGGGGCCGCAAAAAAAAGCGGCATTGTACTTGATTTCCCGGGTGTCTACTGTACCTGAGGTGTTTACGCAGTAGGGTTTTTTCCGCCGCGACCACGCCGATGATAGCCACAAGTGGTGTAGAAAAAAGGGGTCAGAGCCCTTTAATCCAATCCCAGGTGAAAGGCCCCGCCGAGTAACCGAAGGGATTAAAGGGCTCTGACCCCTTTTTTACGGGTATTTTTTTGCTGGCGCCATGGCTCCAGTTTTCCTAGACTCGCGCCGGGATTATGGAACATATGCAAAGTATGAGCACCGCAAGTGCTAATAAAAATGCCCCACCGGAGGGGCGGCCTCCTGGCGTGTGGCGATGAAGACAGTCCTTATCACTGCAAAATCCGGTTTTCTGTTGTTCGTTCTGATCCTGGCCGGCTGCGCCCAGGAAGATCGGCTCGGGCAAATCGAGAAAGATGGAGTTCTGCGTGTGGCTATCCGCAACAGCCCGGCTAACTTTCATGCCGCCCAAAGTGGTCTCGAATACCAATTGGCCTACCTGTTTGCGGAAGAGCTTGGGGTTGAGCTGGAACTCCACCAACGGCGCAGTTTTTCCGAACTGTTGCAATACCTTGATCAAAACCAAGTGGACCTTATCTCCGCTCCGCTCGTCCTGGGCACTACCGGCAAACAGGAATTTCTCTCCAGCCGCCCGTATCATGAAGTGAAATCACAGCTAGTACTGGCGCCCGGCGCTGAGCAACCCCAACACTATGCAGACCTGAAGAAAGGCCGTCTTGTCGCCGCCGCGGGCGGGGTTCAATCCCACACGCTGGCATTGCTCAAAGACTCGGAGCCAAACCTGAGTTGGGACGAAATCGATGTTAACGCGCCCACCGAACTATTGGATTTGCTGACTGCGGGCAAGGCGGAATACGCCATCGTGGACTCCGATGTGTTTACGGCCTGGCGCTATTTGCATCCGGGAGTTGAACCGGCATTCTCCGTTGAACGCGCCGAGCAGTTGGTATGGTATTTCCCTCGCGGCACTGCCTCAAAGCGCTTGCTTACGCGCGCCAACGACTTTCTTCTGTATCTGCAGGAGAGCGGGCAATTGACGGTATTGAAGGAACAGCAGTTTGCTCATTTTTCGGGCCTGGAGCCGGCGCATCTGCACACCTTCCTGAGCAATATGGAACACGAACTGCCCAATTACGAGGCGGATATCCGAGAAGTGGCGAGGGAATATCAAATGGATTGGCGTCTGTTAGCGGCCATTGCCTATCAGGAGTCACACTGGGACCCCCTCGCCCAGTCACGTACCGGGGTGCGCGGCATGATGATGCTGACCAGCGACACCGCGCGCGAGATGGGAATCAGCAACCGGCTGGACCTGTTGCAAAACCTGCGCGGTGGCAGTCGCTACCTCAACAAGATCAAGCTCCTGTTGCCGAATGACATCGTCGAACCCCACCGCACCTGGTTCGCCCTGGCCGCCTACAATGTCGGACGTGGCAGCCTGGAAGACGCACGGGTAATTACCGAACGCAACGGGGGAGACCCTCACTTGTGGGAAGAGGTCGCAGCGTTCCTGCCGTTGTTGGAAGAAGAACAGTACTACAAGCACACCCGTCACGGATATGCCCGGGGCAATGAGCCGGTCACCTATGTAAGGAACATCCGCAACTACTACAGGATTTTAAGTTGGAGAGATATCGGGCATAGCCGCCCCCGCTTGCCCACCAAGCTCGCGCTGAAAACTCCGGAATAATTCCGTCAACAACCGCTCCAATACTATCTTTCAAATACGCTTTGGAGCATGTCGAATTCGAACGATCACAGAATGTTCATAATGAAGTGTCTTTTGCTACTGGAAAAAAGGGGTTGAAAAAAGGGCTCTGACCCCTTTTTTTCTGCGCGATCATCGCATCCACTGATGCAATATGCGGGCTAGCGTCTGATACGGAAAAACGCCTGTAGCAGTTGGGCGCTCTCGTCCGCCAACAATCCTTCTTCCCACTCGATTCGATGGTTATAGAATTCCTCGTCAAGTAATCGCGCCCGGCTGCAAACCACACCCGCACGGGGCTCGCGGGCAGCAAAAATCAGTTTTTCGACCCGGGCATGTAGCATGGCGCCTACACACATCGTGCAGGGTTCAAGAGTGACATAGAGTGTGCTTCCCGGCAGCCGGAAGTTCGCCTGTTTGCTTGCTGCATTGCGCAGCGCAACCTGCTCGGCGTGGGCAGTCGGATCATTGCTGGAAATCATCTGATTACGGCCTTCGCCGAGCAGTTCCCCGGCTCGCACCAGCACCGCGCCCACGGGTACTTCGTTCGCTGAGGCAGCGGACTCCGCCAGTTCCAGCGCTCGCTTCATCCACAACTCATGTTCCGTGGCCGGCATCAAGTCTCTTCCCAGCGGGTAACAGGACAGAACGGGAACCACCGGCCGCGCCGCAACTATCCCAGGCAACGACTAGCGCAAAACCCGACCCGTCCCCTCCCGTTCCGGAAGGGGAATAATCAGATCAGGCCGGGATTAACAGACTTGGAAGTCTGTCAGTTCAAAGTATGCTCAAACTCTTGGACAAAAAGATTTAAGCATACTTAATTTGCTATTACTTACGTCTGGTACGACCGCTCGCCAGTGCGCCCTTCAGCATTGATGCTGTAAAACCGTGCTGCTTGCACAATGATCTAACTGATTTAAGTGCTTCAACACGTTCAGCCTTGGAAGCTAGTTTAATCTGTTTTTTCAGGTCTTCCTGCTGTTGCAGTAGTTCTTCAAGATTGCTCATTTAGCTATTTTCCTGTATTTCAATTTATCTTTGTGAACCTGGGTTCACCTACTCAGTCGCCCGTTTGGCATCGGCAGGCCAAAAACAGACCTTTATTCCGTATTCTGCTTTCTGCCTTTTGCTTTCTTCACGGGAAACCGCAGCGGCGAATGTTATCTATAATTTTCAAGATTTCAAGTATATTTTCTCTTTTTCGAATTTGATTGTAAGCAACAGTCTATTAGAACCATGGAAATTACCTATCTTTTGTCGGTGTGTTATCGCTATTTCAGCCGTTAATCCGGTCGAAAATGGGGGCAAGACTTGAAAAAAAAGGTTGGCCGGGACAGGAACGGATGCCGGCGCCCTGTGCGCTCCCCGGGATGTCATGGATGCGTACTTGAGCCTTGTTGCCTGAATCACGAATTCGTGTATGGATCGGCGAAAAATGGCATGCCGGGCATCCTTCTCCAGCCGTAACGATTACTCCCCGTGCAAATTGGCATACATTCGCTCCACGGTATCTGCATACTCTTCCATCAATTCGTACATAATCGTACGGCAGTCTTTCTCCTGGTTCAGTTGTCCCACCACCTGGCCGGCCGGGTAAAATGCCAACTCTCTGTCCTGAGCGCGGTCAATCCGGCGATTGGCCTCCATTACCAGCATGCCTTGCAGTGGCATTGGCAGAAAGCCGGGACAATCCGCCTCATTCCATGCTTCGGTCCACTTTGATTTCAGCATGCGAGCGGGCTTCCCCGAGAGCATACGAGTCCTGACAGTTTCCTCGGAATTGGCATCGATCAACTTGGATTTCTGCAGAGGCTCGACTTCAGACTCTGGTGATGTCAACCAGATTGAGCCACACCAAATGCCCTGGGCTCCCAAGGCCAGTGCAGCCGCTGCCTGCCGACCTGACCCAATACCCCCCGCGGCCAGCACCGGAAGCGGCATGACAGCATCTACCACCTGGGGAACCAGTACCATGGTGGTGACTTCACCGGTATGGCCGCCAGCTTCGTGGCCCTGGGCGATAATGAAATCGACTCCCCCCGCCTTGTGCGCTAATGCATGCTTCAACCGCCCGGCCAGAGCGCCCACCAAAATGTCCTTCTTCTTACACTCAGCCATGATGTCATCGGGAGGCGTACCCAGGGCATTGACCATCACCTTGCAGTTTGGGTGCCTAAAACCCTCCTCGAGCGACGCCCGGGCTATATCGTGCTGCCAGCCAATTTGATCACCTGAAATACCGTGACTACTTTCTCCCTCAGCCTCTTCCGGCAAGGGCGGAATGTTGTAACGTTGCATCACATGTTCTACCCAGGCCTTGTGCTCCTCGGGAATTAGACTATCGAGATCCGGGACGTCCTTTGCCAGGTCTTTCATTGGCATGATCACATCGATTCCGTAGAAACGATCACCAATATGATCGTCGATCCAGTCCAACTCTGCCTTTAGCTGTGTCGGGGTAAATCCGGCCACTCCAAGTACACCAATGCCTCCGGCTTTACACACTTCAACCACGACATCCCGGCAGTGTGTAAAAGCGAATATCGGCACGTCAATCCCAAGCCGTTCACAAATTTCAGTTTTCATGTCAAATCTCCTTCCTGCCGACCAAACTGCGCGGCAAGACTCTCTCAGCTCCAGTCTCTCTTTGCGTCTCTACCTGAATCCATTTCGATGACGGTACGAATGCCCCGGCAATGGGACAGATCATCAATTCCCTCGCCAATTTCTTCCAAAGGCCGGCGGCGGGTGATCATGGCATCCATGTCCAGCATACCCTGTTGGCCAAAATTGACGAGGCGGGGAATTTCCACAACGGAATTACAGGACCCCAACATACAGCCACAGAGCTTTTTTTCAGTCGCGCCGAACATCACCACATTGGGAATGCTCAGGCTCTCCTCGAATTTGGGCGACCCAACTATCACCGTAGTGCCCCCCATGCGGGTCAGGCTGATTCCCTGCTCAATCAATGCGGCCTTACCCGCTGTTTCAAAGGCATAGTCCATACCGATATGGTTGGTCAGTTCCAGGCAAGTCGCCTGCACATCCTCCGTTACCGGATCAAGCACATGGGTGGCGCCGAAGTTCAAAGCGCTCACACGACGCTCTGAAATCGGGTCAACCCCAACGATGGTACTTGCCCGGGCAATACGCGCGCCCTGCACTACGGCGCTACCAATCCCCCCAAGACCTGAAACAACTACCGTTGCGCCTCGCTCAATTCTGGCGGTATTCAGTACAGCGCCGACCCCAGTCTGCAGGGCGCAACCAGTAACACAAACGGTTTCCAGAGGGATCTGCTGACCTACTTTGATAGCGCCCATCTCGGCGACCACCACATACTCAGCCAACGCTGCAACCCCCAAGCCTCGCAGTATGGTTTCACCCTGCCGGGATAATCCCGTGGTCCCATCCGGGAAAGTGTTGGACATGGCTGACCACGCATTGACACAAATACTATGTTCATTGCGCCGGCAGTAATAACACTCGCCGCAGGAAGACACAGGGGTCAAGATAACGTGATCTCCCGGTTTCAATGAGGTGACAGCGGGTCCGACCGATTCGACAACACCCGAGGCCTCATGCCCCACAACAATGGGTGGGGCATCGCGCATGGGATTTCCTATCGTCACACTCAAGTCCGAATGGCACAGACCACAGTATTTCACCTTCACCCTCACTTGATGTTGACCGGGTGCGCTAATCTCCACGTCGTCACACAGTTCAAATTTTTGCGAGGCAGGATGGTAGACAGCCGCGCGCATGGTTAAAGAAGCATTTTCAGCCATGGTTATTCCTCCAATCAGTGTTTACGGTGGCGGTATCTTCGACGGCGCCTGGATTCCGGCCACAGGCGATCAGCGTTAAAGATCAAGGCCATCCAGCCCCCGGAACCTCTACTGTCATGGTCTCAATGCGACCGCCCAGCTCCTCTGCACTTGCAGACAGGCTGATACCCGCACAGGTCATGCAGAACAAGGTCTTCCTGTGTTCACCGCCCAACATGCAAGCAATGGCGTACCGCTCCCCCGTTGAGATTCTGTGGGTCACTTCACCACCTCGCCTAACACGGATAAATTCTCTGGTTAGCGGGCTCGCCACCCACAGTGCCCCCTCAAGATCCACACAAATACCATCGGCAATCGCTCCTTCCGGCAGTAGCGCATAGACATGGCGGCCACTGAGTTCTCCATCACTGGCGAGATCAAAGCCCAATAGTTCCGGTGAACTGCTCTGTCCGACAACCAGGGTCTTGCCATCTGCGGTAATAGCCATGCCATTGGGCGCCCAAACGTCTCCGGCAGCGTTATAAACAGTACCATCCGGGGTAACCCGAATAATCGCTGTAGGCACTACCTCCTCGCCTGCCTCGTAGTTAAAACCCACATTACTGAGAAATATATTCCCGGACTGATCGACCACCATGTCATTGAGTATGTAGCGGCTAATATGGGAGGTATCCGCCAGCATGGTGAGCTCATCATTGTCCACCTTCATGACCTGATGCTTATCCATGGATACCACTACCATCGAGTCGTCGGGCAACCAACCCAAACCGCTGGGCCGGCCTTCGACATGGTTCAGCACAACTTCTACATTGCCATCGATGTCGACAGTTTTGACTTTTTCGGCCTTTACATCAGAGAACCAGAGTTTGTCATTGCGCCAGCGCGGTCCCTCACCAAAGTCCGGGTCACTGGTAAGGGTTTTCAGTTGATACATCATTGTCTATTCTCCAAACAGGTTTCGTATTCACCGGGGCCAGGAGCCTGCGCCGTAGAAATTCACGCTAGCGAAAAGCCGATATCACAAGTGCTTTCTCCTATCGTTCGAGGCGCAAAGTAGTGACTATGTAACGAGAAAGATTGGTGAAAGCGAGCAGTGAGAGCGACTTTGAAGCCTTGATCTATTTGCTGCGCAAGCTTGTATGGAACAAGTCAACAGTCAACCCGAGTCTCACCGAACAGGCCAGCGTCAAACCGTCTCTCTGAATCCATAAATACTCCTTTTATCAGTATGTTAATTGGTGTTCGTCCATAAACAACTGATTTTTCAGCTGTCTTTCTCAACTTTCCGGTAGGTATACCCGTCGACGATCATTCAGTCGATTGACTTTTTCATTTCCCGGTCAGTTTTGCCAGGTTTTTCCGCTTCTCACCGCAATGCAGGTACGGCAGTTCCCGAGGACGCCACCCCGCATTGCCACTACCTTGGCTTTACCTTGTCATATGGGTACCAACCGTGCATACAGAGACAAATTGTGCGCCACCACCTGTGACCACACATAGGCATTGAAGTGCGACAGACCCTTCCAGGTGCAGCGGGCCAGACCATAGGCGCGTTTCAGCCAGGAAACCCCGGCCTCGATACCGGCGCGAAAGTTGCGCAACTTGCGGTAGACCCAATCACTTTTGTCCATGTCCTCAACCTTCAGGCCGCGCGCTGGGTAATGGATGCCACGGTGATCATTGTCGCACCACGTTAGCCAGTTCATCGGGAACTTGCAGCCATCGCACGCGCCATCGGGCGTCTCTCCATGCGAGCGGCTGCGTCACACCAGGCTCGAGGTCTAGATCACTGGTGATGGGCTTAAGTGGCCTTATTCGATTCGCCAAGTTCTGCAATTCAAGTGCATCGGCGATCGAACCAATGCGGCGAATTGCGGCTGCCCAGTTCAGTTGCTTGGCGTAATGCGTGAGCTTGTCAACATCGATCTCGTTTTCGGCTGTTGCAATCGCCTCAGCGAGTACCGCGGAGCCGCCAACCAACTTGGGTCGCGTTGCTGCATCCAATAAAGCTCTTTCTCTATCGGACACCCAGGTCGAGCCGCACGGAATTGCCCCGATGAGGATATGAGATTCGGGTTCCTTAACTATCTGCAATGGTCGGCCGGACAGCGCCCTTGTGCGGACCTGCTTCGGCGTTGCGACAGTGATTGATCGGGCAGGGTGGACGATCAGATCGTGCTCATCCAGTGCTGTTCGATAGCCCATACGATGAGGGGTGCCGGTAAATGCTGCGCCAACGGCTAGTGCAACCTCCTCCGCCACCGACGGTGTGCCGAGCACACCAAGTTGGCGAACCACGTAGTGGCCACGGCGTACGCGATCGATTAGCCCCGCAGATTCCATGCGCTTCAGGAGGTTGCCTGTAGCCGCAGCGGACCGACCCAGTCGCCGCCGAGCGTCGCTAAATGTGAAATAAATCTTGCCGTTGGCAATCAGTTCGTTGGCCAAACCTAGCCCAGCGTTGTGTGAAAGTTTTTTCATAGTTCACGATTTCTGTGAATTAACGCAGAAATTGTACCACGAACTTACTTAATTGCCTATAAACCGTCTAAGACCAGAGCGTGCACCAACGGGAAACGGATCACACGGTAGCATAGCGAAAGGCGCGGGCCAATCCGTTGCAGGCACTGGATGTGATGGTGTGATTATGCGTTGAGTTGAATGCCCGAATCGGGCGATGTCATGCAGTAGGAAACGAGTAGGAGCGAGACTCAGTAGTGACAGAGCTAACAGACCGTCACATTGGAAAAATGTAAGTAAGAGGCACTACAAAATCGAGCGTTTTTTTCAGCTACAGTCACTGCTGTCCCAACATGGGCAACTTGCGATCAACGAACTCACTGCGAAAGCTGAGGCCCTGCTCCACTAGCCAGTTGAAGTGCTCGACGCTGGTCTCGCAGTACACCCGAATCTTGTCCTTGTCGGCGTTGTCACCTGCGGCGGCCACGAGGTACTTGTACATTTCCTCTGCATCATCCTCGAATCCACAGGCCTCCTGTACCGAGGTGCCGCCCCCCAAGTAAATCTGCCCACCGGCCAGGGCCGTGGTGCCGCCGCCTGCGCTGGCCGCTTCCAGCACCAGCACTTCGGCGCCGACGCGGCCTGCCTCCAGGGCGGCGCATACTCCCGCACCGCCCAGGCCCACCACGACCACATCGGCCTCCAGATCCCACGCCTCGATATCACTGACTCTCAGGGGCCGCTCCGGTTTAACGGTTTCTACTGACAGGGGCATGCGGGCTAATCCTAGCCGATGAAACCCTGGCCGCCGTCCAGGGCGATACTCTGCCCGTTCACATAACCGCAGTCTGCTGTACACAAGCGGGCCACGAACCGGCCGATGTCCTCTTCGCAGTCGCCGATGCGCTGCATGGGAATGCTGGCCATGAACTCAGCCGCTTCCTCGGGCTTGTTTTCGATCCACCATTTCAGGCCCGGGGATGTGGCGTGGGGCAGGATGACATTGGTGCGGATATTGTCTTTGCCCCACTCGCAGGCCGCAGCCCGGGTCAGGCAGCGGATGGCTTCCTTGACCGCGCCGTAGGCGCCGTAGGTGGACATATCCCAACGCCGTCCCGCGGTACTGGCCAGGTTGATGATCGAGCCATCACCCTTTAAATAGGGATAACAAAGTTTCATCAGGCGATGGGTGGCCAGGGGCCCGGAGGTAAAACCACGGGTAAACGCCTCGTCGCTGACTTCGTGTAATGCACCCAGGGGTACCTCCTGGGCGTTGTTCACCAGGATATTGACACCGCCGAATGTCTCCACGGCCGCAGCCACGCAGGCTTCCAGGCTGGCAAGGTCATTGACGTCGCACTTGAACGCCAGACCTTTTGCGCCCCGACTCTCTATCTCAGCCACGCTGTCTTCCAGCTTGGACAGGGTGCGCCCGACACACACCACGCTGGCGCCCAGGTCTGCCAGGGCGAATGCGATGCCCTGGCCCACACCCTGGCCCGCACCGGTGACAATGGCGACTTTCGATTCGAGTTCTTTCATGACAATGCCCTCAAAAAATGAATGATGTCAGAATCAATTCTCAGTCGTGGAAATATCGTTCTCTGCAAAAAACGTCGGCGTGCTGATATCACCGCAATACCTGCCCTCGCTGTCCTGAGCTTCCAGCCAAGCCATCACGTCGGCGGTAACCTGGGGCTCAATGGCGAGGTTGAGAATATCCAGCCCACCATCGTCATTGCCCAATACCGTGGCCAGGGCCTCGGTCTTCGTGAACCCGGGTTCCAGGTTATAGGCGCGGATGCCGTTCCTGCCATGTTCGACATTGAGGACACCTACCATCCGGTGGAACGCCCCCTGCGCCGCGGCGTGGGCATAACCCCAGCCCCCCTCACCGGTGGGCGCAGGGGGCGGCACCATACCCGCATGGGATGTCATATTGAATACGGCGCCCCCACCCTGTTCGATCATGGTCGGCAGCACCAGCCGGGTCAGATGAAACTGGTTGACAGAATTTGCCACCACGGAGGTTTCCAGTTGCTCCACCTCCAGTTCCAGGAAACGGTACATCAATCCGGGCCCCTGGTAGGCCCCGTTATTGACCAGCACGTCGATCCGCCCCCAGGTCCGGATCAGTTGCTCAAAGGCCGCCTCGATGGATTTCCGATCCAGCAGGTCGAGCCGCAGCGGCAGGGCCTCACGGCCCAGAACGCGAATCTCCTCAACCGTCTTCTCCACGCTGCCGGCCACGGCCAGTTTCCTGAGATCATCGGCGTAGGGGGTGGTCACCTCACCCTCGCCTTCGGGCAGGGTCCGCGCAGCTACCGCGACATCGTAACCGGCTCGCGCCAGTTCCAAGGCACAAACCTTGCCAATTCCGCGACTGGCTCCGGTTACCAGCGCAATCTTTGCGGCCATGGATACAATCTCCCGATGTGATTATTCAGGCCTGTACATAATAGGTGTCGACTTGCGCCGGAGTAAATGGAAGAATCAAATAGCAGCCATAACAAATGCTCATACAAGAGCGCAGCAGAGCTATGACCAATTTCGAAGTTTTCCTGGCCGTGGTCGAATGCGGCAGTTTCAGCAAGGCGGCCGAGAGCCTGGGCATCACCCAGCCGGCGGTGAGCAAGCAGATCGACCGTATGGAAAAGTCCATGGAGGTAACGCTGTTTCGCCGCTCCACCCGGCAGATCAAGCTGACCCATGCCGGCGAACTGTATTACAAACGGGTCAAGGAAATTGTCGGCCTCATCGACAGCGCCCAGCGCGAGGTGCGCCGCGCCGTCGCCTCGGATACCGGGCGCCTGAAAATCTCCTGCACCATCCCCATCGCCCACACAGTGCTCCTGGATGTGATCGATGCCTACGGGGCCGCTGGCAACAGGTTGAACTACAAGATCAAGGCGGAGACCCACTACAAGGATTCCATCGGCCTGGACTACGACCTCTATATTCGCGAGGGAGACCTGCGGGACAGTTCAGCCATCGCCCGCAAGGCCATGGACTCCCACTACGCTTTCTACGCGTCCCCGGATTATGTCGAGAACAATGAGCTTCCCAAGGAACTGGAGGATTTTGTCGACCAGCAATTGTTTGTCAGCTACTGGACCGACAACATGGAACACTGGATGAAGTGGATGATGCACGAGCAACTGCCCACCAACCTCAAGACCAAACTCACTGCCAACGACGACACCATGATCATCAACGCCGTAGAGCGCGGCATGGGGGTCGCAATTCTGCCCTACTACATGGCCAGGAAACCCCTTGAGCAGGGCCGCCTGGTAAAGCTTGACTACGAGTTCGATTTCCCCGCGCTGCCCCTGTACATCATCTTCCAGTCCAAGGAACGGCTGGGTGTGCAGGAACGCAATTTCCTGGAGTTCTTTGTGGAGTACTGCCAGGAAAACTATAACAAAGAACAGCAAGCCCTCTGACGAGCCCGCTCAACGCCGCTTATTCGAGGGACGCTTCCCCAGATGGGCATCCACAAACCGGCCCGCCGATTCCCAGGCAGCCAGGCTTTCCGGAATTCCGCTGCTTACCAGACCATGCCAACCGTGGCACATATCGGGCCAGATCTGTAACTCAACCGCCACACCGCACATGCCCGCCGCGCGCGCCATATCCACCGCACTGTCTCGGGTAATATCCGCGCCACCCACCTGCAACAATAGTGGGGGCAGTCCGGTACAATCGGCATAGACCGGGGACGCCAGGGGATCGGCGGCATTGGCGCCACCCAGGTAATCCTCCACCCGTGCCCGGTACCAACCCGGCGTGATAAAGGGTTCGGGGCCACCGGGGTTGCGAGCCGAATCTCCCCGCAACAACAGGTCATACCAAGCCGTCGTGCCCACATAACAGGCCGGCAGGGGCAGACCCTCCGTACGCGCCTTCAACATGGTGGCGAGCGCCAGTCCACCGCCGCAGGAATCACCGGTTACGAGGATGCTCGCCGGATCAATTCCTTCATCCAGCATCGCCACGTAAGCGCTGAAGCAGTCTTCCAGGGCGGCGGGAAAGCGACTTTCCGGGGCCAGGCGATAATCGGGAATCAACACCCGGCAATTGAAATAGCGGGAGATGTACTCGCCGTAAAACAGGTAGTCATCCATGTTACAGGAGACAAAGCCGCCACCATGACAAAACAGGGCATGTCGATCCGATGAGGTTCCAGCCGCTTGCAGCCATTTAGCTTTTACAGAACCACAATTCGTATAGGATACCTCGGTACCGTTCTGAATCGGGTGCCCATGCATGGACGCCATCTTCTGGCGTACGGCGGCCACATCGTCCTCCGGCGCATTCAGTCCCGGTGGAATCATTTTGATCATGTTCTGAAATTCACGACTCGCTGGCATGGCCCTTTTCCCGAAAAAAGGGGAGGTCACAAGAATTCTCTTCAGGTTGCTGCGCCCCGCCAAGCTCGCACGACATTCTTTCCTACACAGTCTGGAGAGTGCATCAGCCTGACTGCTGAGCAGCTTAACCGCAGATTTCCATCGGAATAAGCGGGATGTGATTATTGTGCCTATAACCTGCCGTTATGTTTTCGCGGTTTACCATGCCACCGGCTAGCAGCACCAGGAACCTATCATTTTGCTGCCTTGCCAGACAGTCGTAGCGTTCTCTCAGGGTTTGCCGGTTTCACAATCAGTCCCCTCTACACCACCTCACCGGAAGCGATCCCGAGCGCCATGGAAAATAGGAAACGCTTCTGACAAATCACAAGTTCATCCGAGGTCATTTTTGAATAACCTGGCAGTAATGGATCGCGAATCGCGCAGCCTGCTATTCGTACCGGGATTTGCGCTAGTATGGTACGGTGCCGTACGCCGGTTTCATCTCGGCATTCTAAGCAGCACTATTCCGTCATGTCGATTACGGATTGGCTCGTTTTCCTGGCCCGGCGGAATTCGCTGGGGGTCTCCCCGAACACGCGTTTGAACCATCGGGTCAGATGGGAACTGTCGGCGAAGCCGCATTCATGGGCTATACCGCTGACGCTGAATTGGCTGTTCTGCAGTAGCAGTTTCGCTTGCCCGAGGCGTATTCGGCGCCAAACGACTGCCGGAGGGAGTTCCGAGTGCTTGGCGAAGTCCCGTTCGAGCTGGCTCACGCTGGTTCCCAGCCGCTGCGCAATGCATTGAATTGACACGTTTTTCGAGAGGTCGCTCTGCATCAGGCCAACTGCCCGCTCAACGCGCCAACTTCCGCAGTTCAGGAGTTCCTCATAGGGTATGTTCGGCTGGTGACCGATGGTGAGATGCTCATCGACCGGCTGGTCCACCAAGCCATCGAGCGCCCGCACACGATTGCTTTGCCGCATGACGAGTTCAATCGCCAAGTCAAGGACGGCCACTCCGCCGACACAGGTGATCGCCTCGTCGTCGAACACGAACAGATCGTTAAGAATGATCCTGGCCTCGGGATAGAGCGTGGTGAACTCCTCCCGATGCCGGACATGCACGGCGCATCGCCGACCGCGCAATAGTCCCGCCTCAGCCATGGCAAAGCTGCCCGTACCCAGCCCGACGACGGGAACCCGCATACTTGCTGCCAGCCGTAGGAAGTCGAAAGTTTCCGGAGAATGGAGCCCGAAGTCCGAGGTGAGGCCACCGACGATAACGATGTAGTCAAATTCCGCCGGGTCACCATAGGTTCGCCAAGGGGCTATGGCCACGCCTAAACTTGACTGGATGGGCTTCAGATCAGCGCCCAGTACCGCCCACCTGCAGTGTGTCTGACGGCCCTGGCCGCCCTCACCGGTAAAACGGCGCAGAGTGTCCAGGAAACCCGCAAAGGGAAGCAATGTAAAGCTGGGCGAAAGCACAAACCCCAGCTTGATGTCCGTTTTCACAGCGTGGCGCCGCTCGGAGTCGGCACCACTTGGCCAAGCAGTTGCCATGCCGAACTCATACCGCAATCTGCGTGCTATGTCCAATAATTTTCTTGAATCATTTGCTAGTTTCACACCATGTGACTGATAGGGCAGACCATCCACATAGTTATTGTTCGGGAGAAAAACTGATGAGTAAATTGCAAAAATCTGGTAACCAACAGGAAAACGGGCTGAGCCGCCGCAAATTTTTGGGGAACTCTTCCGCTGTCATTGTCTCAACGGTAGCTGCCTCCAGCCTGCCATTCGGTTCAATCCTGACCAACGCCCAGGAGCTTCCCACCCTCCATATCGTGAATTTCACCAACTGGTCCGAGGGCATATCCGTACCCGGCATGTTGGCCGCGGAAGTCACCAGCGCCGAAGAAATTGTGACTTTGGCGAACTGGGCCTCGGTTGCGGGTCGTACCTTGCGTCCCTTCGGGCACAAGCATGGTTGGTCACCCCTGGTTATTACCAAGGACACCAAGCCAGACGATAACGTTGTTCTTGTCGATACCTCCAAACTGGACGGTATGACAATAGAAGAAAGTCACTCCGACTACGGCACTGTAAGAGTCGGCACAGGCGCCACCGTCGAAGACCTCTATCTCTTCCTGGAGGATCTGGGCTGGGCCTTTCAGAACACTCCGGCGCCCGGTCAATTATCCGTTGGCGGCGTGCTGGCCATAGATGCCCATGGCACCGGCGTACCCTACGATGGTTCCACCGAATCACCACATCTGGCCGGTAGCATGAGCAACCTGGTGCTATCCTTTGAAGCTGTGGTTTGGGACGAAGACAAGGAAGCCTATGCCGTCACCAGCTTTTCACGAAACCACCCCGACGCCGATGCGCTGCTCGCCCACCTCGGGCGCACCATCATTACCGAAGTCGTTCTGCAGGTGGTCCCCAACTATTTTCTGCGCTGTGTAAGCCGTACAGACATTAAATGGCGAGATGTCTTCGATGCCAATAGAAATAACAGCCCTTTCTGCGTCTCCAATCTGCTGGACAAATACGGACGCGTAGAAGTCATCTGGTACCCCTACACGAAAAAGCCCTGGCTAAAATACTGGGAAAATACGCCGGAACCACCAGAGGGATCAAGAGTTGTCTATCACCCGTACAACTATCCATTTTCTGACAGCCTGCCACAGGAAATCAGTGACTATATCAAAAAAATATTGGAAGGCCATACCGAGTTGGTGCCGCTCTTCTCGGAAGCTTTTTACCTCTTCACCGTTCGCGGGCTTAAGGGCCTGGTCCCACCCTATGATCAGTCCTACGATATTTGGAGCTCGGCCTGGAATCTGCTTGTCTACATAAAGGACAGCACCCTTCGTGTCACCGCGAACGGATACGTTGTACACGTACCCAGAAGAAAGGTCGGAACTGTTGTCCGCAGATTTGCGAAAAAATACAATAGTCTTCTTAATTCTTACCGTGAAGACGATAAATATCCCATGTCAGGCCCTGTGGAAGTCAGGGTTACCGGGCTTGAGGATGTCACTGATTTGCATGTAGACGGTAACCTGAAGCCACCCTCAATTTCGGCATTGACAAAATCCACGAATGCCTCTGGAAGGGTGGATACTGCGGTGTGGTTCGACATCCTCACCTTCCCGGGACAACCCGATAGCAACGAATTTTATCAAGAAATCGAACAGTGGTTTTTGGACAACTACGATGTAGAAAGCGTACGTTGCGAATGGTCCAAGGGTTGGGCTTATACCGATGAGGGCGCCTGGACCAATGAGGACTATCTCCACAACACGATTCCGCAAGCCTTTGCCCACACCCCGCGAAGCTGGGACAGCACCAAGGAGGTGTTGAACAAATACGATCCGAAGGGAATCTACACCAACCCGTTCCTGCTAAACCTGTTCGACCAGACTGCAAAAGTAGAGCTTCTATAGCGGGGATAAGTCTGAATTGTGTCCTTTTTTCAGCGATTCCACGGAGAATATTGGTTCGTGTAAAGAAGAGGTGTGGTAAAGGCGCCAAACTGGACAGTTCCGCAGTAGGGCAGACCCAAGTCCGACAGACTGCCAGGCTTGAGCTTATCTCGGACAATCCCTCGTTTGGTGTGCGGCGTCGACCAGCAGTACGCGCTGGCCACGTCTGGCCAGGCGGCAACCCATGGTACAGGTGATTGTTGTTTTGCCTGCGCCGCCCTTGTTCGACACCACCCCGGGTATTTTAGCCATAACACACCACACAATTACGTGTTGTGCGATCTGCGCTATCAGCCTAACTGGTCGGGACGACAGGATTTGAACCTGTGACCACCACACCCCCAGCTTGGTGTCGAGTCAGCCCTATCCTTTTGATATCCAACAAAAAACCTCTTTTTCGCTTACGCCGTAAATGTGCACCACGCGACATAGAGGCCTGACGCGCAAACCAACAAGCCTCGATTTCTAGAGTTGAAGTGGATTGAGGTACTCACGCCACCGCAGAATCTTATTGCCCTTGAACCGGAATACAAAAACGTAGCGGTTCTGATACGTGCCCGAGGGTTTGCGCACGCCCATGCTCGTCGCCTCCAGGATAACCGTCTCGCTATCCCGGCAGAAATAGGCTTCATGAGGCTGTAACTTGAACACTCTGAAATGTTCTTCTACGTAGGCCACTGCTGCGACGATATTTTCCGCACCTTCCGTAAGCGCAGGAACGCCATCGGGGGCGTAGGGCAACTCCATCGTCGCCTCATTATCCAGGAGCGTTCTCAGAGTATCGAATTCGCGGGAAGAGATGCACTCCAACACCTGGTGAGAAACTTCGATGTAATCCACTAGCCGCTCTCCTCATCCAGGGTGGCCATAAGGCCCTGTAGATTCGACATGAAAACCTCCATCCGGGCTAGCTTGCCGTCGCGAAAATGATTCAACTCCACCACCGGTTGGGTCACCGAGCGTCCTGTCTGCTTGCCGGTCCAGGTCATTTCATAGCGGGAGAACACCAGATCTGCGTCCTGCGCCTCCCATAATTCCTGGCTGCAGTGGTCATTCTCTAAAGCTCCAGGGCGGACATGTCTGCGCCAACGTACTGCAGAGCAACTGCTCACTTCTCCCCATGTTGCAGCTTGTACATCTGTTCCCAACCCACGTAGTGAGTGAATTCGCCGTCACGGAAAAACAGGATGGGGCCGTCGGCAATGTTCAGGTGCACCGTGTCTTCCAGTGCGACAGTGGCTTCGTGGAGCATGCCGTTGGCCTCGTAAACGTAGTCGCCGGCTTCCATCACCTGGTCACGAACCTTCAGCTTGCCGGACATGACCAGGCCGTGAACCGCCCCCAGGTGCTTGTGAGCGTCTGCGGTATAGCCTTTCAACCACTTGAACAGTACCGCCCAGCCGCCCGAATCCGGACTGGTCCACAGTACTTTAACGAACGCCTTCCCTTCGGGATCAGTTTGAATCCACTGGCTCGCGGAGGCCTTGACCAGCACATCGCCCATCCCAACATCGGGAGCCCGCATGTATTTTTGAATATCCATTGCAGACCTCAGTTCAGTTCAACCAGTTCCAGGATAATTCCATCGGGGTCGCGGAACAGCACGAAGCGGGGCTTGCGCTCCAGGGTATCGATCACCTGGGGAGCAGATACAAACTCCACTCCGTGTGATTTGAGCCGTTCCACCTCTCCATCAAGGTCTTTGACACGCAGGCACAGCCGGGGCATCCCGATCTGGTTGAGCTGGATCTCCGGCTTACTGGCCTCAGGTTCAATCCATTCCACCAGGTCGAGCACGGTTTCGTGGCGTGTGTTGCCGAGGGCCAGGAACCTCGCCCTGGTATCGGTGTAGGGCATGCCAAGCCCACGGTCCAGCCCGGGCGTGCCACGCTCATGGAAACTGTCCACCACTGTAAAACCCAGCAATCCATAGAACTCAGTGGATCGCTCGATGTCTGTGACGTTGATGTTGACGTGATAAATCCCGAGAATCATTCAGAGGTCCCCTCTAGCGGGCTGGCGTAACGCATGATAGACACATAGTATAGACAATTGTCTATTATAACGATATATGTCATCACGACGACTGTCAATCACTCTTGCCGTGGAAGCGAACAATGCCTGATCAACACTGGCTCGATCTGGTGAAGCCGGGTAAACGCCAGGAGGCCTTGCCGAAGTGGGTAAGAGAGACGACTGTACCGCTCAATGACCCGTTGGCGGTTCGAACCTGGGATAGGGCCCCATCAGCAGGATCAGCACGCTGGCGGCAATACAGCACAGGATCGTGAGTTCCAGGGCCAGAGTATAGTCCCCCACGTAGTCGTACAGGCCACCCACCAGCAGGGGCGCAAGCACGGCCCCGAAGTAGAAGATACTCAGGCCGATGGAATACACGGTGGCGTGGGCGCGCAGGCCGAAATAACGCGCGCTCATATAGGCGAGCAGGTCCAACTCGGCGCCCGAGGTAAAGCCCAGGGCAAACACCGCGAATGTCGCGAATTCGGTACGCTGCCCCGCCAGCAGCAGACAGCCCAGCGCCGCCACCCCGAACGCGGCCACCGCCACGTAGCGGGCCTGGAAGCGGTCCAGCAGGAATCCGACCGCAACCCGGGCAAACAACAGGCCAATACCCACACCGGCGGAGGTGGAAGCCGCAGCCTGGGGGCTGAGCCCGATCTCCCGTAACAGGGGAATGAGGTTAATCAACAGGCCAGCCATCACCAGGGCTACCAGCAGGAACGCGGAGGACAGCAGCCAGAACGCGCGCACGCGCAGCACCTCGCCGAGGGAAAGACCAGCGACAGAGTCAGGAGTGGCAGCAGGCATCGTTCCAGCGGTGGCTGCGTCTTTGTCGCGGATCCACAGCCAGACAATTGGAAACTGGCACAAGACCACCCCGGCGAGCACCAGCCAGGCGACGCGCCAACCGTAATCCCCGATCAGCTCATTCAACACGATTGGCAGCACAAAAGCACTGATGCCCGTGCCGGCCAGGGTGATACCGTAAGCCAGGCCGCGGTGCCGATCGAAGCGCTTCGACACCGCGGCGATATAGGTCACGCCCAGGGTGCCGCTGCCAAACACGGCGCTGGCGGTGAACAGGCCGTAGAGCAGCATCAGTTCCCCCTGCAGCCGGGACAGCCCGGCCATGAACAGGGCCAGTAGCGGAATCGAGATCAGGATCGGTTTGCGGGGCCCGTAGCGGTCACAGATTCGCCCCAGCAGCGGCATAACCAGAATCCAGCCAAACATCAGGCAGCTGATCGCGCCACCCATCTCGGTGCGGGTCCAGCCGAATTCCTGCTCCAGGGGCACCATGAAGGAGGACATGCTGTAAAACAGGATCGCGCCCACACCCAGAGCGTTACCCAGCAGCCCCGCCAGGAGAAGGCGCCATCCGCTGCGGAATTCGTTCATTATTCCGGATCCCTTTGCCTGGCGTAATGGTTCAGGAGTTCTCCCCAAACGGCGGTGCGGCAACAGCAGCCAGTAGTTCGGCGCGGCCTTCCCCCACCACAGCCCGCAACTTTCTCTTCAAGAGTTTTCCGGTCTCGGTGCGGGGTAACTCATCGACGAAATCGATGGATCTGGGCGCCTTGTAATGGGCAATGTGCTCTCGACACCAGGCAACCAGCTCCCGCCGCAGGGCGTCATCAGCCTGATAGCCCGGGGCGGGGATGATGACGGCATGTACCGCCTCACCCATTTCTTCGCAGGGAATGCCGAACACCGCCACATCGAGAACCTTGGGGTGGGACAGCAGGCAGTTTTCAGCCTCCTGGGGATAAATGTTGACGCCACCCGAGATGATCAGATTCGACTGGCGATCGGTCAGGTACAGGTACCCCTCTTCATCCAGGTAGCCGATATCCCCGAGCGTAAACCAGTCGCCGCGATAAACCCCCGCGGTTTTTTCCTCGTCCCCATGGTAGACGAACTTGCCTGCCAGCTTGTCGCGGAAATAGACCGCGCCCGGCTCACGCGGCGAGGTCACCGGTTGCAAGGCGCCGTCCAGGATGCCCAGGTCCACGCCCTGCCAGGGCCGGCCAACAGACCCCGGGTGGGCCAGCCATTCAGCGGAATCGATCACAGTGCCGCCCCCCTCGGTACCGGCGTAGTACTCAGTCAGGATTTCGCCCCACCACTCGATCATGGCCCGCTTAAGTGGTGGCGGGCAGGGCGCCGCGGCGTGCACCGCAACCCTGAGGCTGGACACATCGTAACCCTGGCGCACGCTCTCCGGCAGGGTCAGCAAGCGCTTGAAATGGGTGGGCACCCACTGGGATACCTGAATCTGTTGACCGGCAATGATCCGCAGGGCCTCCTCCGCATCGAAGCGGCGCATCACGTGCACGGTTCCCCCCAGACAGTGCATGGCGGCGCAGGAACGTATCGGGGCGGCGTGGTAGAGAGGTGCCGGACACAGGTAGCGGTCGCCCGGGCGGAATCCAAACAGGCGTATAAAACGCGTTTGCGCCTCCCACAAGGCTTCGTCCTCGAGACCACAGTCGGGAAGCGGTTTGCGGATGCCCTTGGGTTGCCCGGTGGTGCCGGAAGAGTAGATCATCACTGAGCCCGGCTGCTGGTCCTGTAACGGTATGTCTTCAGGCATCCCGGGCAGCGCCCGCTCCAGGCTCGAATAGCCCGGAATCTCTCCCCCAACCGAGACGAAGCGCGCGACGCGATTAGCCAGTGTGGCCGCTACCGGGGCAGCGGTGTCGGCCGTAGCGACTGACGCGAACAATAAGTCAGCACCACAGTTGTCCACAATGTGTTCAACCTCGGCGGTACCCAGGTGCCAGTTGATGGGGGTGAGGAACAAACCGATCCGTTGTGTTGCCCAGTAGATATCGAAGAACTGCTCGACATTGCCCAACAGGATGGCGACGCTATCACCTCGCTGCAGGCCCAGCGATCGCAACCAGTGGGCGACCCGGCGCGAGCGCTGCTCCAACTGA
Organism: Halieaceae bacterium; assembly: GCA_026710905.1. Classification (GTDB taxonomy): domain Bacteria; phylum Pseudomonadota; class Gammaproteobacteria; order Pseudomonadales; family Halieaceae; genus JAPOQD01. The sequence continues at coordinate 51,409 of JAPOQD010000059.1, read as the reverse complement.
CCGTAAGTTTCGACAAATTCGTTGTTGCCGATAGCAAAGGCAACCTGTTCCGGCGATATACGCGCGTGCTCGAGTAATCCCGACATTAGCGTTAACCCGCTGTGTCCAGGAGATTCACCGCGCGCTGATACAGCGCCGGATAAACCCGCCCATCTCATCGATGGCGCGTCGGCCCTCCTCCAGTTCCGCAGCATACATCGGCCACTGGTGAATCATCCCGGCCCACTCATCGAGTTGTACCGACACTCCCGCGGCCCTGGCGGCAGCCGCCACGGTACGTGAATCATCAATGAACATGTCGCGGGTGCCGACCTGCAGCAACAGTGGCGGAAACCCGGCGTAGTCCAGGTGCACCGGTGAAGCATACGGGTCGTCCAGGTTGCCGCCCTCTCCCACGTAATCGGCACCCATGGAGAGCGCCATATCGTAGATCCCAACCGGGTCCACGTCGGCCAGCTCCCGGTAGCTGTTGCCGGCACAGCGGGCATCCGCCCAGGCCGAAACGGTTGCAACCCCGGCGGGCAGGGCGGTCTCCGCGCCCCGCAGGACAGCGGTCAGCGCCAACGCCAGGCCACCGCCGGCGGAATCGCCCGCGATACACAGCTTGCCGGGATCCGTACCCCGTTGCAGCAACCAGTCATAGGCCGCCCGGGCGTCCTCCAGTTGGGCCGGGAAACGATGCTCGGGGACCAGTCGATAATCAACTACCAGTACCCGTACCCCCGCCGCGTTGGAGATCCACTGGGCCAGGTGCCGGTGCGATTTCGCCGAGTGCACGGCGAAGCCACCCCCATGCAGGTACAGGACCACCCCATCACTCCCGGCAGAGGGCGCGGCTACGAATTCCGCAGGCACACCGTTGGCATCCAGCTGATCCACCGTGCTGCCGGCGACTCCAGCAAAGGAGCAAGCCAGCACATCCAGGTCGATGCGGATGGTCTCCATGCTGGTGTTTTCGTCCCACCCCGCCCGGGATGCCCGGATTTTCTCAATCACCTGTTCCAGTTCCTGATTCGACATGGATTATTCTCCTATGGGCCGCGCCTGCTCCATCACCTGGGACTGGGCCCGGTCAAAGCGGATATCCGCATACTCAAACAGGGCGGCCCGGAACCAGGCTGGATCCCGGTCCGCCGCCTCCTACAGGGCATCCATGTCGCTGTAACGGTCATGAAGGCCTGTAGATTGCTCCCCGTTACCAGGGCCTCGTCAGGGGCCCAGACAATCTCCGGTATATCTTCGACTGCGGACAAACTTCAAGGTCTTTAATAGACGCTAGTCGTTTTATAAGATACATGTTAACATTCCAGCTATCAAGCAAAAACCGGTGGCGGTCCGATCGGTCAATACAGCAACCGAGCGCACGCAATGACACACTCCCGAAATCTGGCGATTGTCGCGATCCTGCTTCTGGTCGCCGCTGGGCTCCTGTACTGGAACTCAGGCCCCGACATGCTGCCCTACGAGCGCGCCAACCCGGAGCAACCACTGGCCGACAGCGAGTGGCCCCAGTATGGTAACAACCATGGCGGTGAGCGGTATTCTGAGCTGGATCAGATCAATCGCAGCAATGTGGAGGACCTGGAGGTCGCCTGGGTTTACCAGGCCGGAGAACTGGCGGCCATCGAGGCGGGGGAACAGCCCTTCAACCCCTGGCAGTCTACCCCGGTGCTGGTGGAGGACACACTCGTGGCCTGCACGCCCAGCGGACGACTCCTGGCTCTGGACCCGAATACGGGAGAGGAGCGCTGGAGCTTCGATCCCGCAGTTTCCTTTTCCTCCTTTGGCCACACCTTCGTCAAGTGCCGGGGTGTTTCCACTTATGTCGATGAGTCTGCAGCACCCGACGCTCTGTGTAGAACCCGGCTCATCTGGGGAACCGGGGACCTGCGCGCCTTTGCCGTCGATGCCCGCAACGGGCAGCGCTGCCCGGACTTCGGCGCCGCCGCCGGTACGCCCGGAGAGGTGCAGTTCAACCCCGGCCCCAACCTTGTTTTTCACGACGAGGTGCAGATCCACTCGCCACCGGCGATGGCTGGTCACGTGGCAGTGTTCGGTTCCACCCTGGCGGATAACGTCAGCGTTAAGGCACCCAGCGGCAAGATCCGGGCGATCGACGCCCGCAGCGGCGAACTCTTGTGGACCTTCGACCCGGTTCCCCGGCAGGCGGATGATCCGGCGGCGCAAACCTGGGGCAACAACAGCTCAGAACTGGTGGGCGCCGGCAACGCCTGGAGCCTGTTGTCGGCCGACCCGGACAACAACCTGGTGTTCGTACCCACCACCAGCCCCAGCGCCGACCTGGTGGGCAGCTACCGGCCCGGGGAGAACCGTTACACAGATTCCCTGGTGGCGCTGGACAGTAATACCGGCGAGCTGCGCTGGCATTTCCAGGTGGTGCACCACGACCTGTGGGATTATGACCTGCCGGCGCAACCCATACTTACCGAACTCGAACGCGATGGGGCGCAGGTACCCGCCGTGGTATTGCTCACCAAGCAGGGCATGGTCTTCGTGTTCAATCGGCTCACTGGCGAACCATTGCTGCCCATCGAGGAGCGCCCGGTGCCCCAGAACACCGACAATCCCGACGAGTGGTTGTCACCCACGCAACCCTTCTCAACGCTGGCCCTGGTTCAGCAGGGCATGCGACCCGACGATGCCTGGGGATTTACGTTCTGGGACCGCAACGCCTGCAGAAAGAGCGTCGAGGGTTTGCGCAATGAGGGCCTTTACACGCCGCCCAGTACCCAGGGCACCATCGTCATGCCCGCCTCCGCCGGCGGCATGAACTGGGGCAGCGGCGCCATCGTGCCCGGCACCGGGATCCTGATTACCCCGACCCTGCACATGGCCCAGGTGCACCGGCTGGTACCCCGGGAACAGGTCGATCTGGAGCAGCGGGGCTCTGGGGCGCACCTGTTCTTTCCCATGCACGGCACCGACTATGTGATGGAATTGTTTTTCCTCACTTCCCCCCTCGGCGCGCCCTGCACACAACCGCCCTGGGGACGGTTGTCGGCGGTAGACCTGGCGGCTGGGGAGGTACTGTGGCAGGTGCCACTCGGTTCCGTGGAACGCCTGGCGGATCAGCAGATTGGTATCCCGGTGCCTCTGGAGATGGGCACCCCGATGGCTGGTGGGCCCATCGTTACGCGCGGCGGTCTCGCTTTTATCGCCGCCAGTGCTGACGACAAGTTCCGGGCCTTCGACACCGAGACCGGGCAGAAGCTCTGGGAAGTGAAACTGCCCGCGGGCGGTCAGTCCACGCCCATGACCTATGCCGCCGGCGGGCGCCAATACATGGTGATCATGGCCGGTGGGCACCCGTACTACGGCACAACAAAGGGTGACCATATTATCGCGTTCGCTCTCAAGGACTGAGGCGGCGACCTGACGCTGAGGCAGCGCGGTTAGAGACGAGCGGTAGCCCCGTTCATGGCCGCACCCGATGCGGCGACTTCCTCCAACAGGATTGAGGCCGCGTTACTACCCATAACGCTACCTCCACAGGCCTCCGAGATGGCGATGCCGTCCTCGAAACTATGCTGTAGCCACCACGGGCGCGCCGATCATCTCCCGGTACTCCGCCCGGGTGGCAATGGGACGACCCACCACCTCAGACAACATCTTCGCCAGCTCGAAACACTGCAGATTGCTGCCGATCTTGTCGCTCCTGTGTGGCCACAGGTAGTAAGTATCCTCCATGCCGATGCGGATGTGCAGCCCCATGGAAGCCGCCAGGGTGGCCAGGTGCATGGATGCCCGACCCGCAGCACAGACCATTATAAAGCCCTCGGGATCCACGTCGCGGATGGCGTTGACCATGCGGTTCAGGCCTTCACTCATCTGGCGCGGATTGTCCATCACGGCACAGCCTGGAAGTGCCGGTAATACGATCCACACCGCACCGGGCTTGATCAAACCACTGCGCAACAGGTAGCGATCGGCGTTGGAGATGTCGGCATCGTTGTACACGGCGATTTCCGGAACCCCGCCTGCCGCCTGGATCAACCGGGTTTTCTCCAGCAGTACCGCCGGCGGCTTTGCCAGCAGTGAGTCACCAACGAACACCGCGGTAGAATTGACCGGTGCCGCATCGAAGATTCCGGTATCGATGGTCTTCACCATTTCTTCCCAGTCTCGCGACAGGCCAGGCACCAGACAGCCATCCACCGCCAGGTCGGGAAATTCCTCCTTCAAAGGCGTGATCACATTCTGAAATTTCCCACAGGATAGAATGAAATGTTCCTTGTGATCCCGCACGTGGATGTGCACGGTGCTGGCGCCTGCCCGCAGCACCTCCCGCGCCGAATCCCGGATCTCTTCGTCGGTTATCGGCTGGTTCGGGTTGTCCTCACGGCGGAAGAACGAACCGGTAATGGCCACCGACACGGCCATTTTCTGATCGATATCCCATGGCTCCGATATCGGCGCATCGTGAAAACAACTGCACTCCAGGTCGGCGATCTTGGGATAGCCGTAGGCGTGCCAGATCATCTTGTGCTTGCAGTATTCCAGACTCTCCTGCACTTTGTCCCAGAAAATATTCGGCATGAAATTCTCCTTCAAATAGATGTTTGTCTATTATATAGATATGTGACATATTATACGAGAGCCGAAGAGATGGGAAGCAGAAATGACGACCCAGCGCCTGCAGAGCAAGGTAGCGCTTATCACCGGGGCCACCAGCGGTATCGGCCGTTGTACCGCCGAACGAATGGTCGCCGAGGGGGCCTCGGTGGTGCTGTGCGGGCGCAGGAAAACCCTGGGGGAACAGATCGCGGCACAGCTGGGTGATGCCGCCCTGTTCATGGAGGTCGACGTCACCGAGGAAGGCCAGGTACAGCAAGCGGTGAATTGCGCGCGCGATCAATTCGGCAAACTTGATATCCTGTTCAACAACGCCGGCGGGCCCGCGCCCCCGGGAGACATCGCGGGTATCGAGTCGGAGGATTTCGACGCCTCGGTGGCGCTGCTGCTGCGCAGCGTGTTCTACGGCATCAAGCACGCCGCACCCGTGATGTGTGCGCAAGGCTCGGGCGCCATTGTCAGCAACGCCTCGGTCGCTGCGCAACTGGGTGGTTACGCCACCAGCCACCTGTATGCAGCCCTGAAGGCGGCGGTGGTACAACTCGCAAAAAGCGTGGCCCTGGAACTGGCAGAAAGCGGCGTGCGCATCAACACCGTCTCTCCCGGTGCGATCGCTACGGGTATCTTCGGCCGTGGCGCCGGCCTGGATAGCGACGCAGCGGATGCAACCTCCGACAAGGTTCGCAGCGCCCTCAAGAAAGCCCAACCGCTGGGCCGCGCAGGTACTCCGGAGGACGTCGCCAATGCAGTGATTTTCCTGGCCTCGGATGAAGCGGGCTTCATCACCGGGCGCGACCTGGTGATCGACGGTGGCGCCATCGCCGGGCGCCCCTATACACAGGCCAGAACCCAACGCCAGGCGCTGCAGAGTTATCTGAAGGAGTAACTGGCCGAAGAAATTTGGTGGGGCCGCCGAGGCTCTATGGTAGAGACCGGCCGTCCTGGCCGAATTCATTCGACCAGCTGCCGTCAGGTTCAGACAATGCCAGACTGTTTCAGCTTGGCAATGGCCTCCTCATCGAAACCAAGTTCCCGCAAAACCTCATCAGTGTGCTCACCCAGTACCGGGGCGGGCTTCACCTCGGCAAAGGGGGTTTCACTGAGCGTGACGGGGGGGCCTACCATCTTGAAACGACCCACCTCTGGATGCTCAGCCCAGCGTATGTAGCCGTTCTCCAGGGCCTGCTCGCTATTGAGCACGTCGTCGTAATCAGCCACGGCGGTAACAAACAGGTCCGCTGCCAGGAACAATTCCAGCCACTCATCGGTGGTGCGCTGCAACAGCACCTCGTCCAGCAGTTGGTGAATCCGCTCCCCGGCGAAATTTCGGCTGTCCTTGTCGTAGTCGGGATCGTCAACCAGATCCGGGCGGTTGATTGCCTCGCAGAACCCGGGCCAGCGGCTGTCTTCAATACCGGCGATGGCGATCCAGCCGTCGCTGGTCTGGAACGCGCCCCAGGCTCCGTTCAGAAACTGGTGGCCGCGGCCGGCGCGGCGATTTTACCTGCCTGTAATCGAGGCCTGGATCAGCTCCCAGGGTTGCAGCGCGAGCAGGGCGCCGTACATGGAAGTATCCACTTTCTGGCCACTGCCGGTCTGCTCTCGGGCATAGAGCGCCGCGAGAATCCCCATGGCAGCGAATACCGCTCCAGAATAGTCGCCGGCAACGAAACCCGCGGGCAACGGCGGCTGATCTTCCATACCCGTCTTGGTCATGATGCCTGCCGCTGCCTGGGCCAGCATGTCGCGGCTGGGCCGGGTCGCCCAGGGCCCTTTCGGACCCCAGGAAGAAGCGGTGGCATGGATCAGGCGTGGAAATTGCTCACACAAGTCGTCGTAGGAAAAGCCCAACCGTTCGAGCACCCCGGGGCGGAAATTGGTCAGCAGCACGTCGGCGCTGTCCAGCAGGCGCAGCAGGATTTCCTTGCCTTGCTCCTGCTTGAGGTCCAGTGTGAGGCTGCGTTTGCCGCGGTTCAGCAGGAAAAAATACTGCTGGAAATCCCCGTGGGGCAGCTCCTCGCCAGCAATGCGACCCACCGTCATCTGCCGGGCCAGGTCGCCGCCCTCACGATTCTCCACCTTAATCACATCGGCGCCCATGTCGGCCAGGAACAGGGTGGCATAGGGGCCCTGGATCTCCTGCCCCAGCTCTATCACTCTTACGCCATCGAGGGCTACCGCCATTTCTCCTCCCGGAGTCGCGGATCAACCGGCCGGAAAATCGATTTGCTCCCGAAAACCACCATAGGTCACTGCAATAACACCGGGGTTGTCCAGCATGTCGTAGGGATGCCCAAAATCAATGGCACTTATCTCGTCCAGTTTCGCAATCTGCTTTTCGGTCAACTTACAATCGAGGCATGTCAAATTGTCGGCAAGCTGTTCAGAGGTTCGAGCGCCCAATATTGGTATTGTTCCCTTGCACAGCACCCAGCTCAGCGCTACTGCAGCAGAAGAAATTCCGATCTCGTCGGCGATTTCATCAACAGCTTCGGCTATCAGCCGTTTCTCGTCATTCAGTGTATGGATATCAAAACCAGCCGAACCACGCCTGAAATCTGCCTCTTTGCCCCGGGTGTACTTTCCTGATAATACTCCCGAAGACAATGGCGACCAGGCATTCACGCTGATATCAAACGCTCGCGCCATGGGAATGAGTTCGCGCTCAATGGATCGCTGGACCAGGCTGTATTCCAACTGAAGGCCTGTAATCGGGTTCCAACCATGGCGTTCAGCAACCATGTTAGCCTGTACGACTATCCAGGCCGGCACATCAGAGAATCCAATGTAGTGAATTTTGCCCGCTGCTACTGCATCGTTCAGGGCACGCATGACTTCATCAACCGGGGTCAAGAAATCCCACAGATGCAACCAGTAGATATCTATATAGTCTGTATTGAGGCGTTTGAGACTACTATCCAGCGCAGATACCATGCTTTTGCGGTGATTGCCGGCACCATTTACCGGGGCTGTTCCCGGAAAGGCATGGGTATACTTGGTGGCGATGACGAATTGTTCTCTATCTGAGCTGATGAATTCGCCAACGATCTGCTCGCTCTGCCCATGCGCGTAAATATTCGCAGTATCGATATAGTTTCCACCAGCTTCGGCGTAGGCACTCAGAATCCTGAAGCTCTCTTCACGCCCTGATAACCAGCTCTCCCCATCTCCGAAGGTCATGGCCCCCAGGCATAGCTCCGACACCCGGAGCCCACTCTTGCCGAACAGTTTGTATTTCACTTCTCTTTCTTCCTACTGATAGTTCTCATGACAGTAACACTCGGTGTAGCGAAACAACCCGTCATATAGTCCCGCTGAAACCTGCCGTGCTCCAGAATGGGGGCACCGTGCTCGGGTCGGCACTTTCTTCCAAAATCCACTTGCACATGCGCCGCATCGGCTCCAGTCCGTCGTGCGGTGCGGCATTTGACATCTGGGTGGCATATCCCAGTGAGACAATCCGCTGCGCTCCATGAAGCGGCAGTATGTCCATCAGATCCTGCTTTAAGGCTTCCGGGTAGATGCCAACAGTCTGGGTGTAGGCATCCACGAACGCAATTGCCTCGTCCAGGCAGTCAATGGGCACGAGGTTAGCGGTGCGATCACACAGGGCAGCGGAGAAATCGACAGGTGCGGGAAGCCTGGAGACAATGATGGCCCCCTCTTTGTCCTCTCCCCCGATCACGGAATACCAATCATCATCGAGCTTCAGCGTATCGACGTGGGCTTTCAATTCTGGGCTGTACCGCTCCGCCACGGTGCTCAATTGCGGATTGAGTTGTTGGATCTTTTCATAGACCAGCCTGCCCAACCGTTCCAATTGATTGATTCCTTGTTCGTCCGTGCCGGATAACACATATACCACGCGCGCATTGACACAGCCTTGTTGATTATGTAGCCCCACATCGGCGGCTACTTTCTGGGCAACGTCAGCAAGAGTCTCTTCACTGGCGAATGCCTCTGGGCCGATTATGCTAGCGCTGCTCTTCGGATCCAGCGAGATCAGTTCCAACCCGGGTTGAATATATCTGGTAACGTGTTTCACAGACGCGAAGCCACCCCAGGCGATGATTTTCTCCACGTTCCGGGGTTGGTATAGCCTGCTTTCAAAGGCCTCGTCGCCACCCTTCCAGTAAGCGACCGAAAGATGCCTGGTGAGCGGATGATCAGGCGCCATTTCCACCATCTGGCGCCCGATGGCAGCTGCAGTCAGCGGGTCATTAGAGGGCGGCTTAATGATTGCATCGCTGCGCAACATTGCATTGCGCGCCACCGTCATGGCAGACAGTAAGGGTGCATTACCCGCAATGACGTGCACGGTCCGCGCGCCAAATGCGCGTATGCGCGTTGCATGCCCCGTGCAGGTTGATCCCTCCACCCATCCTTCCAGGTGTGCAATTCCAATCGATTGTTCCGCGGACTCGATGAGCGCTTTTCGATTGCCAAGGAATGCCGGAATCGAAGCGTACTGAACACGCAATAACGGGGGAGTCATGGCCGCCGTCGCGCAGGCCGCTTCGAACGCCTGTTGCAGATGCTGGTTGTCTTCGAGAACCAGCCGTTGTCCGAGTTCCTCCAGATAATCCAGTATATCGGTAAAGCTGAGCTGATAGAGGTCAGCCAGTGCATCGGGGCTGGTCAGACCAATTTCTTCGACGTAGGCGTGCGGATCAGGCGATCGGAAGACGAAGCCTTGGGCCCGCCCACCAAACTCGATGAGATTCTCTTCAATGATCTTACCGCGGATCACCATCGGCGCAATTGCCGTATTCATACTCGTACCCCTAGCGTCCTGTGCCAAAACTGTTCAGGAAACTGAGGGCCTCTTCGTGGGCCTCCGCACTGGCGGCACAGGTGATTTTGTCGTCCCCTTTGATGTCTTTGTAGCGCTGAATCTTGTAATCGAAATAGGGGCTGGTTCTACCACAGGGGCAATTTGCGGCCCAGTTTATCGTGACCTCGTCGCCAGTGATGAACCCCCCCCACAGCACCTCCGCCGTCAGGTCAAAGAACGCAGCACGACCGGTAACTCTGCCGGTTCTTGGCAGCGGGGTACAGGTGTCGGGATCGAGTACATAAGGAATAATCCAAGGCGCAATATGGTACTTCTCGTGCTCACACAGCAGGTGTGACCCCATACACTCTGTCATGCCATACATGGCTTGAATACGGCGGGAGCCGATGAATTCGCGTATAGGCTCCCGCCAGTCCTCCGGTACTTCACGCCCCTTGGTACCGCCGCCTGTCAATACTACCGAGTCGGGGCTGTACATGTTACGCATTCCCCGCTCCAGGCCGATCTTGGCCATGTCCCAGTTGATCGTCCAAGGGCCGGTGGCCAACACACGCTCACCTGCAAAGGACTTGAGTTCATTTTCCACATACTTCTCCAGTAACTGGGGAAGTTCTTTCTGCAGTTTGTGAAACTCGTTCATTCTCTCCCGCATCTCGTCACTGAGTTTGACGCTGTCGAGATTGCCTCGCGCAGCGGCTGCCTGAATACGTGCAGAAAGATACATCACATCCGAGCTCATTCTTCTGGGATAAAGCACGTGCAAACGCTCCTCATCCCCCGCAAAGTGCTTCACCCAGAACTCGAGAGCCCGAATATGAGAACTTGCGCCGTGTCTGAAAAACGGATAGATCACATGAAGATTGAGCGGTTCGTCCTGAACGACCTCATCGCTGCCAAATTCCTGGAACAGCTCTATCTTCATGTTCCTGATGTACTTGTCCAACTCCTCGGCGCCTCGAGGCAGGAAAGACATGGTGCCTGTGGATCCGGAACTGTGGCCAACTTTCAGGTCGGTCTGTTTATCAAGGGCATCCATCCAACTGTCTATATTGTCACAATGCGAAGCGTCCACATCCGACAGGTCGTGCGTCGTGAGCTTGTCCAACCAGCGAGTCAGTTGGTCAAATCGGCCTGAATCGAGAAGTGCATTGGGGTATGACTTGTAAGTGGTGTGATCAAACAGAACAGGAACAACATCGTCGATAGTGGAGAGAGTATCGACCTTTGCCTGATTCGACAGTTTTTCAAGCATGGGAATTGCATCACGTTTTTCCTCAAAACGGATTTTCAGTGCCTCAAGATGCAATTTTGAAAGATCCTCCCAGGCGATCGATTGCATCTTTGTGTAATTCCCTTCGAAAAAAACCCCCGGATCATCCGCCAATTGGCGTGCCCGTCGCAAATCAACTGAACTGGTCATTGAACGTATCCTGGCGCCTTGCGCTGCGAAGTATCAGAAGGCGGCAATACAAAGTGTAAAGCGCGCCTGCTGCACCGACGTTCCGATTTCCTGACTTTGTTGCCTGCTTATTGGAAACCTGCGCAAATTCGCCAGCGCACGGCCTTAAAATGACAGCCGTGCCCTGCCTGCACTACCACCGTCAGAATCGATAGGTGGCCTGCAACTCGATCTGGCGCGGCATGGATCCCCAGCCCGACAAATTGGCCGACAATCCATCATTTGTGCCGGTTCCAAATCCGGTGCCTCTTACCTCCTGCGTGTAGGTTACTCGCCGCTCATCGGAGAGGTTTCTGCCGATCACGGCAAGTTCCCAGCGCTTATCGGCCCCGTACAGGCGGGCAGAAGCGTTGTAGCGCCAGGCGTCAGTCATCACCGCCTGTGGGTTGAACGCGTCGTGCGCCATGTACTCATCGGTATAGTTTGCGCTTGCTGACAGGTTATAGCTCAAGCTGGTGTTGCCTAGCGGAGCTTCGAAAACGGCGGCAAACGTTGCGCCGAATTCCGGCGCGTAATTCAGCTTATCCCCGGAAAGGTCCTGCACCTGAAATGCACCCATATCATCCGGGCCAATCGTACAACCCCCCGCGATTGTTTGCCCGACATAGCAGCGTGTTTCAAATTCGTCGTATTCCGCATTGTTGTAAGCAATCTGAGTCGTAAGCGTCAGGCCACTTACTGCCTCCGGTATATAGGTCAGGGCGAGTTCCGTTCCCTCGACCGTTGCTTCGGCGGCATTGAAAATGTCGATCTGGGAGGTTACTGGATCCCAGGCTGATACCTGTAAATCAGTGTACTCATAGCTGTAAAGCGCCCAATCCACACGCAGGCGGCGATTCAACAATTCCGCTTTTATGCCGGCCTCAAATCCCTCCACCGTTTCCTCGTCAAAAATGGGGTTTTCAGTAATTGTAAAGGTGAGGTTGAATCCACCTGACTTGAATCCCTCCTTGTACGAAGCGTAATAGGTAACGTTGTCTTGGGGTTGCCAGGTCAGCGTAACCTCCGGTGATGTATTATCCGCATCATATTCGAGGCCATCCCACTCCTGATATCCCGGGGCAGGAAACGGAATACAATTGTCTTCCGTCATCGGTTCGAACGATCCAAACACAATGGGCGCATAGCAGGTGTTGTGGAATTTGTTCGCTTCCTTTTCTTCCTCTGAATAGCGCACCCCGACGGCTAGATTGAGCGTGTCGGTGATATCGTACGAACCCTGCAAAAACACTGACCAGGCATCCGTAGCGACATCGGATTGTGTGCCGATCCACCAGAACAAGGTATCCTGCGATTTATCGATCAATCTGCCAGGATTGGTGAACTGCACAAAAGGATCGTGGAAGTAGCCCGTGCCGACCACGTCGCTATCCACCTGCTGCCAGAACGCCCCCAGCATGAACTGAAATGGACCCTCATGCTCGCTGGAGAGGCGAATCTCCTGCGAAATCGAGTCATATTTGTACCCATTCCCGCTGATAAAACCAGGAATTTCACTGATGGGGTCAATGGACAAGAAGCCCCTCTCCCACTCATTCCAGCCCGTGAGTGCGCTCAACGTCATGTTGCCAAAGTCGTAGTTTATCTCCACGCTCGCCAGCGTATTTTCAAGATCCTGAAAAGGTTGGCCATCCGCATAGAACTCCGCCCAGGGCCCGTAGCCGGCAGCCCTTGGGTCGCCGACTGAGCGCACATCGTCATCCAGCTTACACTGATCACCCGGTGCTGGAGCAGTCGGGCAATAATAGCTCTGAGCAGCGCCAAAGTTACCGCTGGAATCAGTCTCGTTGTAGGCCAACTTAGCTCGGACACTGAGCTTGTCTGTAATGTCACCCACCAAGGTGAAGCGCAAGAAGGTGTCTTCAATGTCTTCCAATTGATTCCACTTTTCTCCTTCTACCTCGTTATCCATATGACCTTCCTGGTCCAGGTACTTGACAGCTAGCCTGGCACCCCAGTTATCGCTGATGGGGCCAGAAAGCACGCCGCTAACATAGGCTTGCTCCATTTCCGTTTCGTGGCCCAGGGTAACATCGGCTTCGAACTCTTCACCGGGGTCCGCCGTGGTGAAGCTGATAATGCCTCCGGGACTGTTCTTACCCCAGAACAGCGCCTGCGGCCCCTTAAGCACTTCGATCTGCTGTAAGTCGTGAAACCCCGACACCAGCGAGACGGCCCGGCTGATTACTACGCCATCGATATTCCTGGACACAGCCTGGTCAAGATCTGAGCCGAAGGTCCCTGATGACACACCCCTCAGGGCGATAGCGCCGGCAGTCGCCGCCGCGTTGACATTGATGATCAACTCTGGCATCTGGTCGGCGACCGATTCCAGGTCGCGATAGCCAAAGCGTTCAATGTCCTCCATCCTCAGAGCTGTAATTGCCAGGGGTGCATCCTGTAGCGATTCAGCACGTTTCCGCGCTGTTACGATGACTTCCTCCAGCTCTGTGGCAACGGACTCAACAGCGAGACTTGATAGCAGGATCATGAGGGGACCCAATTTCAAGGCGAGGTACTTGCTACTCATAAAGATTACTCCCGGATTCTTGAGATCACTGCCAACCAACAGCTGGCTAGACTCGTGTTATTTGAAGTTGCATCACACTATTTAAGTAGTATTGCTTAAACAATAGCAGCTTACAATATAAATCAACAAATGTCTATATTGTTTACTCGTATATTGCGAGACGGTCTTTTCGCACCCCCACATCATTTCGGGCGGGCGCTCCACACAGCCGAAAAGCGAGGCCTTCAAATCGCTTCAGGTACTGCTTGCACAACGCCTGACGAGAGTGCAGCACTCGCCGCGCGACGCCCGGAAAAAATGGTGTCTGCAATCGAGAGCCCACTGAAATTGCTTTCGGAGCAGACTCCCAGCGCTGTACGTCCAGCTGCATACAGGCCTTCAACAAGCGACCCATCGGCCCTCGTGACCACACCTGTGTCTTCTTCAACGGTCAATCCACCAAACGGCATCGCTCCCGAGAAGCACCACTTATTGCGCAGGGACATATTGAGCGCAAAGTAGGGAGGATTCTCCAGGGCCGTTAAGTGAATTGCCATCTTGCCATGCTCGGTATCGAGACGCTGTTTCGCACACACATTGAATTCTGACAGAGTGCGTTCCAGCCCACTTTCCTCGATACCACATCGAGAGGCGAGTTCAACAATGGATCGAGCGCGTTTCGTTCCGCCCAGGAATATGTTTAAAATGGCGGGCAAACCGTACCAGGAAAAAGCATTCTTAAGCGGCCAGATCAGTTCCCGGAATCCTTTCCAGAAAATGCGATTGTCGAGTATCAACCAGGCGGTTCCCAGACCGCTCTGCTCGGATGTGGCGCAACCAATGTTACCCAGATAAGCATCTTCTGCAATGTAGCGCTGCCCTTCGGCATTGACCAGGACGCCTTGAACAAAGGACGGTGGTGGTGATAGAGGCTTCGTCACAAAGAAGCGATCCATGTGGCTCAGTGCGCCGCCGGCACTGATACCGAGTTCGATTCCGCTACCATCGCACCCCATGGAACCGCCCCTGGTAATATCACCATACACGTCCTTGATGATAGGCCGGTACTTGGCGAATAGTTCCAGGTTGTAATTGTAGCCCCCCGCAGCAAGGACCACGCCGCGGTCAGCCCTCAACAATCGTCGTTCAGTCGGTACGCTCTCCTCAAAAGCGCGGCAGTCTGCAATCGCCTTTTCCGCGACCCTGCCGCTACCGAGTTTATAGGGGTCCACTTTTTGGTACAGAGACTCGTGCCTGGCGCGATGCGCCTCGGGAATCACCTGGATCTCCACACCGATAACACGCCCCACAGAATCAACGACCAGACGACGTGCGGGAGCATGCGTGATCAACCGAACTCCCTTGCGCAGCGCCGCGTCCTTCAGGGGCGCAAAGTAGTTCTGTCCTGTTGGTCCTCTACCCAGAGTGCGATGCCCACGCGGAACAATCTTCGCGCGGTCACCGCGAAACTTCTCCATGCCTGAATAGTAGAGAAAATACCCTTCGGGGGGGTAGGATATACGTTCCTCGAAATATGAGGAGCCGAATCGGACGCCAAACCCCTCCAGCCACTCAATGTTCTCGTTGCTGGTCTCGCAAAAACGTCGCAAAGTTTCGTCGCGAACGGGTACTCCCTCATAGGAGAGATACTTGAACATCTCTTCAACCGTGTCATCAAACCCAGCATCGCGCTGATGGCGCGTTCCACCCGCGTACACTACTCCACCGCTCTTTTCGGTAGCCCCACCGCCGCTAAACCTGTCCACCGCGATTACACTACCACCCTGCTCCAGGGCTTGAAGGGAGGCCACGACGCCCGCGCCGCCGAATCCGATAACGACCAGATTCGCTCGATCATGCCACGCAAGCTTGTCCGGTTCGTCAACAACCAGCAGATCTTCGATGTTCGCCGTGTACTTACGAGCCTCTCTTTCCATTCCCGATCCTCCTCTAATTCTCCAGCCAGGGAGCAGGGATACGCGCCGGATCACAGGATTCGTCAACAATCCACTTGCACATCCGTCGCGTCGGCTCGATGGCATCCTGCGGTAGCGAGGAATTGCCGGTGTTCGCATAACCCAGGGAAACCATCCGCTGGGCGCCGTATAACGGCAGAATATCCCGTAGTTCGCTCTTCAGCGCTTCAGGATAGATACCGATTGTCTGTGTATAGGCACTCATTCCCCTGAGGGCGTCCAGTGGCTTGTCTATCGGGACCAGGTTCGCGACACGGCCCGCCAGCGAAGTATGAAAATCGACGGGCTCACCTGCATGAGAGACTATGACGGCGCCTTCGTCCTCCTCGCCGCCAATGACCGTGTAGTAGTCTTCAAAGGATTTCAACACGCGGATGTTATCCCGCAATTCAGGGTCAAACCGCTTCGGTTTGGAGCTGATCGACCCCGGCAGACCCAGTAATGCTTCATAGATCATTTCTCCGAGGTGGTTCAGCTTTACCACACCTTCAATGCCTGTCCCGCAAGCCACATAGATGACCCTGGCGGCAGTACAGCCCAACTGATTGAGAGAACCCATATCCGATGCAGCACGGCGTGCAACCTCCCGCATCGATGCCTCGCTCGCAAATGCTTCTTGACCGATCACTGTGGCACTACGCTTGGGGTCCAGCGAGATGAGTTCCAAACCCGGATGGATGTATCGAGTCACATGTTTCAGGGATGCGAAACCTCCCCAGGCAACAATCTTTTCCAGGTTGCTGGGCAGATAAAGCCGCTGCTCGAACTCTTCGGTCCCGCCTTTCCAGTACGCGACTGATAAATGCTTCGTCAACGGGTGATCCGGTGCGAAGTCAGCCATGGTTCGAGCGATCGCCAATGCTGTCAATGGATCGTTAGAGGGTAGCTTGATGATCGCATCGCTGCGAGTAATCGCATTGCGAACAATGGTGATTGCGGTAACAAACGGACTGTTTCCCGCAACGATGTGGAGTGAGCGCGCACCCATCGCCCGAATCGACGCCAGCCGTCCATCACTGAGCTGCACTTCCTGCCAATCCTCAAGCAAGGGTATGCCGATGGGCACATCAGCCATCTGTCGCACGAACTCCCTCCTGAAAATATGGCGGAATTCACTGTACTGACGATGGAGAAGCGGAGGCGTCATATCCGTCATCAAATAGGAATGCTCCAGCGCTTCCTGCACGAACTCGTTTTTCGATAAATCAAGCCCCTCGCCCAGCTCGACCAGATAATCAACAATATCGTCGAATTTGAGTTCATAAAGATCTCGAAGCGCACCCGGGTCACGCAGGGGTAGGTGATCAAGCAGGCTCATCGGATCCGGCGCAAGAAATGAAGCATCACCCCCTCGACCACCAAAAGTGACAAGACTATCGCTGTATATCTCTCCGCGAATGAAAGCCGCACCGGTAATCGTTGCCATCAGTACCCTTCCGTTTATCCCAAATCGGAGGCAAGAAAATTGATCGCAGCGCCGTGTGCCTCGTCAGCGGCTGCGCAATTGATCTTGTCGTCCCCACCCTGCTTGTCACTAAAGCGGCGTATGTCATTTTTCAGGTTGGGCGATGTACGCCCACAGCGACAGGGCAACCAGTCAATAGTAACTTCATCGCCGGAGATAAATCCCCCCCAGTAGGTCTGCGCCAACAGGTCCATGAAACCTGCTCGCCCTGTCTGCACCCCCGCGCGGGGCAGTGGTTTACTGCTATCCGGGTCAAGAATCATAGGCACAATCCAGGGTTGCAGATGAAAACGATCATCTTCGCACAGGTAATTCACACTCATTAATTCCGACATGCCGTAGGTATTCATGAATCGCTGGACACCCGCGAAGCGCTTGACATCGTCCTCCCAGCCGTCTTCCATAACAGCGCCCTTGGCGCCGCCACCCCCTTGAACGATACTCCCCGGCGCAAAGGCTTCGGTGATCCCCCGCGCCAGGCCTTCGCCGGCCACAGCCTGAAGCTGGGACCACATACCAACCATGAACACACGCTGATCGATAAGACCCGCGATTACCTCATCGAACAATCGCCGTATGGATTGTGCAAGGCTGCGCTGCGTTTCTTCGAACTCCTGCCGCCGGGCCCGTATCTTGGGATTCACCACTAGACTATCGATTTCTCCGCGGGCCTCCGCTCGGCGAAGGCGCGCCGCCATATACATGACATCGGAACTCATGGGAACATCGTGCAAAGGATGGTAACGGTCATCCGACCCAGCGAGCTGTTCTCTAAAGGCCTGCTGCGCCCTTAGAGCTCCACTGCGCCCTGTGCTGAACCCCAATGAAATAACATGAAAAAAGTCGTTATCCCCTGGACGCAGTTCTTCCTTCAATGCCTCCAGAAGACACATACGCGTCAGACCAAAGAATGTTTCGTACTCACGCTTTGTTCGCGGCAGGAATGACATGGTCCCCGACGTGCCGGAGGAGTGCAACACGCGGAGCTGTGATTCGTCGTCAAGAACATCCAGCCATTCGTCAATCGTCTCGCAATCGCCTACTGGAAGAGACGAGATCGAAACTGCAGTAAGACGGTCCAGCCATTTGGTGAGGTCCGTAAATCGTGATTTTTCGAGAAATGAGCTGGGATACGACTTGTACATCGTATGCGGAAACAACAGTAGACCAATTGCTTCGAAACTGTCGACTTTGTCGATTCCTAAATTATCTGCTACAGATTGGAGTACCGGTATCTGGTCTCTCAGAGCTGAGAAACGAGCCTGAGCGCCCGCCAGCTGCATCGCGTGCAGTTCCTCTAGCGGCATATGGTGCGCGTTATACCCATCATTATTGAAATATTCTTTCGGGTTATTGCACATTTTCAGCGCGTCTTCGTGAATTGACACCTCGACCTCCCTGCTATCTTCTACTTTTTACCTTGTATTCCACCAGGTTGTCACATCAGTACGTGGCTGTGCAGGTGCTTATTATTAAGTAGCTTTACTTATATAGACGCTAGCATATCAAAACATCATTTGTCTAGCCTTTTCGCTTGCTCGGCAAATCGTCTACGCATCTCTCTGTGTGTGCCCCGTTCAGACAGGCAGGCCACCCAGTACCAGGCACTGAGGCGTGCAACATCTCACAAGCTGCTCACTTGGTATGTGCTACCCCTTCCCCCACGAATGAACTACTATCGTCTCGCAACAGTGATAGTCTCTGTAACCAATCATTCGTAAAGAGCAATCCAGGGAAATGCCCAGATTAGTCAAGCGCCTTAAGCTGACCAGCATTTTGGACATCGAAGGCCCTGAATCCCCGACCGAACGTGCTTTGATCTCTACGGGGGAATCCATGATTGCCAGGAAGGGAGTCGATGGCGTGGCCCTGAACGAAATCGCATATTCTGCCGGGCAGGCCAATAAATCTGCCGTGCAATACTATTTTAAAAACCTCGATGGCCTCATAAACGCAATTTTCCGCATGCGTCTTCGCTCAGAGAAAAAGAGAAGGGCACAACTTTTGCGACTCGCGAGGGATCGGGATTTACTCAGTAATCTGCGTACGCTGCTGGAAATATTGTATCTTTCCGTTGCCGAACAGGTAGATGCTGACCGCAATCACAGTTACGCTCGATTCCTCATGTGCTTTCTGGCACACCCCGCTTACGGTTACGCGCGCCACCCGTCAATAAATCCGCCTGCCGACGATCCGTTACATGAACTGCTTGAATTACTCGATCCATTAACCCGACTCTCTCGGACAAGCATGATACGGCGACTAACTATGGAGTCTTATACATTTTACGGATACCTGCTCGAACGAGACAACGCTTTAGCTGCCAGGGAACCTGCTCCCGCACTGACCAGGGTAGTTGACGAAGCACTGCTGGGGATAACAGCCTCACTGCTGACGCCTGATGAAGGCAGATGATCTCATCACTTCACGCTTACTTGAGTTCGCGACCGTCCAGTTCCAGCCCCTTGAGATTACCCTCCTCGCGCCATTGCCGCAGTTGATCGTAGAATCCCACCGTGCCCCCGGGGTGCACGTTGGCGAAAAACCCGTGGGGATTGTCGCTGTCGCCCTCTCCATTAAAATAGCTGGGGGTGCAATCCTTCCAGAACTGCAACTGGGCGTAAGACAGGGGTGAAACTTCCGTCAGGTAGTCCTCCACCGCCTGTTCGGTCGGCTCAACGGTCTGCACACCCCGCTGTTTCGCCTCACTGAGGATGTAGGCCACGTGCTTCGACTGTTCATCGAGCAGGAAACAGAAATTGGTGGCTGCCGCGTTCTGACCCAGTCCCACGTAAAAGCAGTTGGGAAAACCGCGGATATGCAGGCCGTTCATGGTGCGCATCCCTTTTTTCCAATACTCGCCGAGCGTGAGGCCATCGCGACCCGTGATCGTGTAACCCGTGCGCTGGGTGTACGGTGTACCCACCTCGTAGCCGGTTGCGAAAATGACACACTCCAGCTCAAATTCCTCGTCGCCCACTACCGCGCCGGTGTCGGTGAAACGCATGTCCTTGCTCGCCGTGTCCACCAGGGTCACGTTATCCTGGTTGAACACCGGCAGGTAGTCATCACTGAACTCGGGGCGTTTGCACCAGCGCCGGTGCCAGGGCTTCAGCCTTTCTGCCGTTGCCGGGTCATTGACGACATCATCCACCCGGGCGCGGATCTGTTCCATCTTCTTGTCATCCATCACCTGGTTGATATAGTTACCCTCTTCCTCGGTCAGTTCCCGCCCCAGAACATTGGCTGCCCAACTCGCCGTCGGGTCGAGCAGGCGCCCCACCTCGGTGAAACCGTCTCTTACCAGGTCAACTTCGGTGGGGGCGCCGGTGACCACACGGTTGAAGTTCTCGCTGCGCTCGGCCTGCCAACCGGGCTCGAGGGAGGCGGACCACTCCGGATCAGTGGGTCGATTCGCCCGCACATCCACCGCCGCAGGGGTGCGCTGGAACACGTACAGGTGCCTGGCGTGACGGGCCAGGTGTGGAATGCACTGCACCCCCGTGCACGCGGTGCCCACCACGCCCACCCGCTTGTCGGCGAGACCGGTGAGTGCGAAGTCCTCGTCGTTGCCACCGGTGTAGGCATAGTCCCAGCGGCTGGTATGGAAAGTATGGCCCCGATACTCGTTTATACCTGGAATGCCCGGCAGGCGGGCGCAATCCATCGGCCCCAGGGCCATCAGTACGTACTGCGCCGTCATCTCATCGCCGCGGTCGGTACACACCAGCCAGCGCTGAGTATCTTCATTCCAGTGCAGGGCTGTCACCGCGGTCTGCAGGCAGGCGCCCTCGTCCAGCCGGTAATGGCGCGCGATGCTCTCGCAGTGGGCGCGGATTTCACTGCCCGAAGCATATTTCTGGGCGGGAATATAATCGACTTCTTCCAGCAGCGGCATGTACACGTAAGCTTCCGTGTCACAGTGCAGGCCAGGGTAGCGGTTCCAGTACCAGGTGCCACCGAAGCCGTTGGCCTTGTCAATGATGCGGATGTCTTCGAAACCCGCCTCTCGCAAACGGGCGCCGCAGAGCAGGCCGCCGTAACCGGCCCCGATAATGAGCACCTCGACCTCGTCAGTCAGGGGACCGCGTTGGAAATCCGGGTTCGCGTTGGGGTCGATCTTATAGTTGGAAAATTCCGCCCTCACTTCGATGTACTGTTCGTTGTGGTCGGGTCTAATCCGCTTGTCCCGCTCCTCGGCGTAGCGGGCGGCAATGGCCTGTGAATCGAACGGATGTTCGCCGATTAACGCCTCGATGGCGGGGTCCATGCTCATTTGATTACTCCTACCGTATGGATATACCCATAAAGCCAGACTAACAACGCGATTCTTTATAGTCAACAGATGTCTATTTATGATATTCTGAACCGGTTGCAGCACGGGGACCTGCTGAGGAGCGATGTTGCGGCCATGAGTTTGGAAAAGATGCTGGATTTCACGGGCCGCAATGTCCTTGTCACCGGCGGATCCAGCGGTATCGGTAACGCCATTGCCCGCAGTTTTCTGGATGCCGGGGCGCGGGTACAGGTCTGGGGGTCGCGGCCCTCCCGCGAGGATTACGCGGCAGAGGAGGGATCGAATCTCGAGGGCCTGGACTACCAGTGCGTCGACCTGGGGAATCTACAAGCGATCGCCGACGCCCGGGTGCAGAGCGATACCCTGGACATCCTGGTACAGTCCCAGGGCGCCTGTGCCTGGGAGAAGGAGTACGACCCGGCCCACTTCCGCGAGGTGGTGGAGGTCAACCTGAACGGTATCATGGCCACCTGTATGAAATTTTATGAGTTTTTGAAGGCCAGCGGGGGCAAGGTAGTACTGATCAACTCGGTGGGGGGCATCAAGCCCTCGCTGGGCATCCCCGCCTACTCCGCTTCCAAGGCCGGCGTCACCAGCCTGACCAAGTCACTGGGGGAGGCCTGGGCAGCGGAAGGTATCCGGGTCAACGGCATCGCGCCAGGCCCTATCCTCACCAAGATGACCGGGCCGGTACTGTCACAACCGGGACGAACCGAAGCGAATATCGAGCGCATTCCCCTGGGTCGCCTGGGGACCAGCCAGGACATCGCCAATATTGCCCTGTTCCTGGCATCAGACCTGTCTGCCTTCGTGGTGGGTCACACCATTCTCGCCGATGGCGGTATGTTAATCCGGTAGGCCGGCTCGACCACAGAGGAAACTCCAACGTGAATGAAGCAACAAGCCCGTCGATTCCCGCGTTTACGGCCAACGTGCAGATGCCGCTGGCGCTTGAGACACCGGAAGCGGAGAACTGGGATCAAGAGGCGGACCTGATTATCGTGGGTTTCGGCGGCGCCGGGGCCGTCGCCGCGCTCCAGGCGCGGGAAATGGGCGCCAGTGTGATTGCCGTGGATCGCTTTGCCGGCGGCGGGGCCACCGCCAACAGCGGCGGCGTCATCTATGCCGGTGGCACACGAATTCAAGCCGAGGCCGGTTTCGACGATACCGCCGAGGAAATGTTCAAGTACATTGCCTACGAGGGCAGCCCGGTCAAAGAGGCGACATTGCGCCACTTCTGCGAAACCAGCGGCGAAAACATCGACTGGTTGATGAGCCACGGTGTGCAATTCGATTCCAGCCACTACCCGGCGCGAATCGCCTATCCTCCCGATGGTTACCATCTTTACTACACGGGTATGGAAAAATTCCATCCCGACGTTGCCAGGCCGGCCCCCCGCGGTCACCGCACCGTCGGCAAAGGACCGAGTGGGAAAAACTACTTTGCCGCCCTCAAGCAGTCCGCCCTCCAAAAAGGCGTCACAGTGATACCCCACGCGCCCGCAAGAAGACTGCTTACCGATAAACAGGGTCGGGTTGTCGGCATCGAGGTACAAAAACTACCTGAGTCCAGCCACGGCCAACACGACGCCCTGTACAAGCGCGTCGACCCCATGAAACCGTTTAACAGCGCCAAGGCTGAAGGCTACATTGCCGATACTGCCGAGTTTGAAGCCTCCGTGCCGCAGGAGTTGTTGCGGATCCGTGCCCGCAAGGGTGTGATCCTGGCCTCGGGTGGATACAACTACAATCTGGATTTCTATGGACGCTATCGTCCGGATATCACCGCCGCCGCCAGAGTGCTGGTCCGCGGCGGCGCCATGGGCTGCGATGGCAGCGGCATCGAGCTGGGCACCAGTGCAGGAGGGGGCCTGGGCTACATGGACAGTGTATTTATCACCAAGGCCATTTCACCACCCGAAGAATTTGTCAAGGGCGTACTCGTCAACAGCAAGGGTAAACGACTGATTAACGAGGATGCCTACCTGGGTCACGTGGGACTTAAGGTACTCGCCCAGGAGGGCGGCAACGCCTGGGTCATTCTGGATAGCAGTACCTTCTGGCGCGGCTTTCGACAAATGGTCTGGCCACTGAGCAATGCTATTTCATGGTGGGGCATGCCCGCCCTGATGAACCTGCTGTTCGGTGGCACCCGACGCGGCCGAACGCTGACCGCGCTGGCCGGAAAGCTGGGCATCAATGCAGGGCAATTGTGCAATACCATCAACCATTACAACGCACAGGCAAGCGCCGGCAATGACCAGGAGTTCGGCAAGCAAGCCAGCAACCTTGCACCCATGGTCCGGCCCCCCTACTACGCGTTCAACCTGTCGCTGCTGAACAAGTACGGCTTTTCCGGTTCCATGCCCTACGGTGGCCTGACCGTGGAAGAGGATACCGGTGCCGTTACCCGGGCCGATGGGTCGGTCATCGACGGGCTCTACGCGGCGGGGCGGACCGCCGTGGGCATCTGCTCAGGCGCCAATTTCAGCGGCCTGTCGATCGCCGACACTGTGTTTTCCGGTCGCCGGGCGGCACGCGCCGCGTTGAACCAGGCACAGCGGGTCGCGGCCCCCTAGCCCCCGTAGCGACGATAAAATCGGGACCCCCACCATACTCCGCAATGTGGTGTTTGAACCACACCAATGCCCGCTTGCAACCAAGACTATGGGCGGGGAACGAAGTAGTTGAGCAAGTAGCCCAGTAATAGAGAAAGTGCCGCGGTAATCAGCGGTTCGGATTGATGAGGTATTTCTTACCGGTAGCGCGCCGGCTGTACACGGCAATACGCTCGGGAGACAAGGCCTCCTGCAGTGACAACTCACCCGCGTAGTGACTGGCAAAGGTGGTGCGGATCTCACGGCCGATTTTCTGCTTGAGTGACGTAATCAACTCATCGCCGGCCCGCGCCATGAAATGGGACAGCAGCCAGCCATTGACACCCCAGGCAAACCCGTAGGCGGCCGTGAGCTGCATCGGGGTCAGGTCCAACCGCCCGTAGACATATAACTGCTTGAACGTCTCTGAACCATAACGGCTGAACTGCTGCCCTCGCGCCGCCGCCCGCTCCATGCAACTGAGTATGGTATTGCCGAGACGCCCACC
Organism: Halieaceae bacterium; assembly: GCA_026710905.1. Lineage (GTDB taxonomy): Bacteria > Pseudomonadota > Gammaproteobacteria > Pseudomonadales > Halieaceae > JAPOQD01. The sequence goes on along the minus strand of JAPOQD010000059.1, from coordinate 27,210 downwards.
GCCTGTGGCATCGAAGGCTACTGTGGCGCCGGTAGCGGCGATCGTATCGGTTAACTGCTTCCTGAAATCGTCTGCGGTCGAGTTCACGACGTGCTCGGCCCCCATGCCGCGCAGCAATGCTTCCTGCTCACTGCTTCTGACGACATTCACCAGCCCTATTCCCTCGTTGAGGCAGATCCGGTTCAGCATCTGACCCAGGTTGGACGCCGCCGCAGTATGCACCAGGGCGCTGTGCCCATCCATGCGCATGGTCTCCACCATGCTCAGCGCCGTCATCGGGTTGACGAAACTGGAGGCCGCTTCCCGCGGAGTCACTCCCTCCTCCATCACCATGACAGCCCGACAGGGTACACAACGGTACTGGCTGAACATCCCGTCGCCGGTCATGGCAACAGTTCTGCCAAGGAGGTCTTGGGCCGCCGCGGAGGAACCCGCCCCAACCACAACGCCGGCCCCTTCAAACCCGGCGGGCAGGGACTCGCCGATTCGCGCCTGCACCACTCCCTTCAGCTTTTCAGGGACGGCTGCCGTCACAACCGGCTCACTGTCTGTTCCGGTACAAATCGCCGATGACAGGTCCGCCGGGCCGAACAGCAGGGCCAGATCGGTCGGGTTGATCGGCGCACCCTCGATACGCACGAGCACTTCATCCGCGCCCGGTTCGGGTACTGAGACCGTGTGCAGCGACAACTCCAGGCTCAGATCCGGCTTGACCAGGCTGCGCAATTCACGGGATTGCAGGACATCTGCGGTCATGGAAATCGCTCTTGTGTCACGGTGACTTCGGCTTTACCACTCCACTTCCAGGCGCTCGATCGCCCGGGTGGCCACAGACGGCGCCATGCTGATCTGTTGCCCGGGGGTCAGGCGAATCCCGGGCAGGCGCTGAGCCAGTTCCTGCAGGGCGACCTGCACTTCGAGCCTGGCCAGGGGTGCGCCGAGGCAGAAATGACGCCCGCGGCTGAAGGTCAAGGGCCGTTCCCGATTGGCTCTCACGGGACAATAGGATTCCGCATCCTCGAACCGGCACTCATCGTGGTTACCGGAGCCGAATGCCATAACCACGAATTGCCCCTGTTTCAGCTGAAAGCCCTTGAACTCGGTATCTTCAGCGACGCGACGGTACCAGCACAGGACTGAACCATCGTAGCGGATGCTCTCCTCTACCACATCATCGACATTGTCCAGGTTCTCCAACAGAAACTGCCAGCGCTCCGGCTCCTTCAGCAACTGGTACAGGGCATTCCCCAGTTGAGCCATCGTCGTCTCGTGGCCCGCGCCAATAAAGGTAAAGATATACATGAGTACCAGTTCATCTTCACTGAGGTCGATTTCGCCGCGGTCCATGGCCGTGACCATTTCGGTCATCAGGTCGTCCCGGGGATTGCGACGGCGATCATCAAGTTTGTCGCGGATGTAGCGCTGGTAATTCACCGCCTGCTGTGCACACTCCTTCTGTTCCTCCGCATCCATAGGGGTCAGCCACATTTTGAAGGTGCTACCGCTCCACTTCGCCAGTTGTTCCAGGTCATCTTCCTGCTCGTTGAACCCGATGAAGCGGAACATGGTCAGGATCGGCAGCAGGTAGGCAAACTCGTTGATGAATTCACAGCTACCCTTATCCCTGAAGCCCTCAATCAGGTCAACGGCAATTTCACGCACCATCGGTTCCAATCCGCGCTGCCGCTTGGGTGACAGGATGGGCAGGAGAATCTTTTTGAATCGGCTGTGCTCCGCGCCCTCCACACCATTGATGTGCGCCGTCTGGTTCCAGTTGATGCCGCTGGAGAGTATGGCTTCGGTTTCCGGTTCGTAGTTGAAGCCACTCAGGGTTCCCTCATTGGTGAAGGTCGGATCATTGAGCATGTCCATGATATCGTCGTAGCGGGTGACCACCCAGCTCTGCAGCTCCTCGGAATAGAATACCGGTTCCTCCTCGCGGGATTTGCGGAGTACCGAGTACACGTCGTCGTAAGGCGCGCCCACCGGCCGGAAGCTACTGGCGATAGTCATGAAATCCCCCTCATAAAATCATAAGTAGACATGCGTTGATTTTTACGATATATGTGTTTTAAACTCATGTCAACCGCATCATCACCCAAGAACAATGGTTTTCAGGGGGGGTAAAGCACGTGTCCGCACAGGTCAATTTCGGCATCTGGTACGATTTCCGCAATCCTGCGCCCTGGGCGCGACCGTTCGAGTCCTTGTACCGGTCCTCGCTGGAGCAGATCAGCTGGGCAGAGCAACTGGGTATCGATTCGGTATGGCTCACCGAGCATCACTTCAGCGACGACGGCTACTGCCCCTCGCCGCTGGTTATTGCCAGCGCGATCGGCGCCGGCACCCGGACCATGCGTATAGGTACCAACCTGATCCTGTTGCCCCTTTATCACCCGATACGGTTGGCCGAGGACGTGGCCGCCCTCTCCCTGCTCACCGGTGGGCGTTTCGATCTCGGTGTCGGGGCCGGCTACGTGGAAGCGGAGTACCGCGCCTTTGGTCGATCGCTCAAGCATCGACCCAGCCTGATGGAAGAGGCTGTGGCCATTATCCGCCAGGCCTGGACAGGGGAACCGGTCAATTTCCAGGGCAAGCGATTCCAGGTCGACAATATCCCGGTGCTGCCTGCGCCCGAGCAGGCCATCAAGGTACTCATGGGCGCTATTTCACCACCTGCCACCGCGCGGGCGGCACGCATCAGCGACGGTTTCCTCTCGTCCGGGGGGGTAGGGCAGGAAGACTATATTGACGCGGTAGCAGCCCAGGGCAGGACCCGGGACAGTGCCAGCATCTACGCTGGAAGCTGGGGGATTGTCTCGGAGGATCCCGAACAGGAGGCGCACATGCTGGGTCCTCACCTGCTTCACCAGATGAACGGTTACCTGGAGATGGGCGCCTTTGGCGGTGGAGACGGGGCACCGCGGTTCCAGACCCCGGAAGATGCGGTAACGCAGGGATTCTACCAATTCTGGACTCCAGATCAGGCGGTTGAGAACATCCTGGCCCAGTTCGAAGCGTTTCCGCAGATCCGTGATATGCACTTCTGGGCACAATTTCCCGGTGAATCAACCGATTCCGGCTCCCGGCGAATCGAACTGCTGGCACAGAGGGTATTACCCAGGGTGAGAGACACCCTCTCGCATCGAAACAACTAAAAGATTCTTGTAGATGGCGTCGCGCTGCGCCGGGGTGATACCCAATACGCGTCCAGCATCCGGCCCGCAACCAGTGATGAATCCACCTGCTCCAGATCGGCCTGGCTAAGGCGTCTGATGTGGAAAACGCTTTTCACAGCTCTCGCAGTAGTTCCTCGCGCAGTTTGTACTTCTCCACCTTCATGGTGGGAGTCACTGGGATTTCCTCAACAAAGCGAACATGGCGAGGCCACATGAATTTGGGAAGGTGTTCTTGAATCCATCGTTCAAATTCCTTCGAACCCAGTGAAACACCCGCTCCGGCGACGACAAAAGCAGCGATATCATCTTCATTGCCTTCCCGTGCGGGTACAGAAAAAACCGCACATTGAGCCACCTGGGGATTCCTGCTCAAGTCCGCTTCGATGCTGGCCGCTGACACATTCTCCCCGCGTACGCGAATAAAACCTTCCTGCCTGTCTCGGAAGCAAAAGAGGCCGTTTGCATCCCTCACCACGATATCGGCGCTGTAGAAGCGCCCGTTTCTGACAGCCTGCGCCGTCTTTTCAGGCTTGTTGAGGTATCCGGAAAAAAATTGCTCATGCTCGAGGGGCTCCAGGGCCAGTTGGCCATCCACACCGAAGGGCACTTCCTCATCCTGTTCATCCCGTACTGACGGGTGGTAACTGCCGGTGGGCACACCCATGTAGCCAGCGGGTACCTCGCCGGGCGCTCGCGCGTAGACATGTTCTCCAAATACCGCCTGCAAGCGCGCTATCAACTCTGGTTTGGAATAACCGCGCCACAAGTCCTCCGGGGTGGCCTGGGAATCGGGGAATTCGTCAACGAAACCGGTAAACGCGTTGCCGAGTTCCGACGAGCCGTAACCCACGATCACGAAATCGAAACCAAATCGCCGTGCAATCTCACGATGATTGATCGGCAGGGGCTGCATATGCACCTTTGCCAGGCTGTTATTCCGATCCTCTCCCGATTCGGGTTGTGTCAAAATCCAACTGACCATCACGTCGATCAACAGCACGATACTGGCGCCACTGACTCGAATGCGCTCCCAGAACTCCTTGGGACTGAAGCGATCCCACAGGGCAATTGAGGCGCCACTCCATATCCCACGACAAAACATCGAAAGCGCCCCGCCGATGTGGTGCATTGGCAGGTCGCAATACACCACGTCATGGTAGTGGGTCCACACACCCAGGGAACTGCAAAGGCCTTTCAGCCAGCCATGAGTCTGCATTACCCCTTTCGGGTCACCGGTGGTTCCCGAGGTATAGATGATACTGGCCAGATCCGCAGCTGCCGCACACAGTTCAACAGGCTCATCATTGCATAACGGCAGCGACACGAAGTCCAGGTCATCGCCTGTGGGCGGATGACCAGCAGGCGCCGGACCAGGTTCAAGGTCTCCGGCTAGCCGGGAACTAACAATCCGGGCGATGGATTGTGCGGAGAACCCGGGCACAGACCTTGTCAATTCCGGCTGCAATACCCGGTCGGTAAGTAATAGCGCCGGGTCGGTATCGGCAAGGATGCACCCGAGAATATCGCCCTTCAGCCTGGCATTGACTGGACAGTAGACCGCACCGGCCTTCCATATACCAAACATGGCGATTGCCGACATCAGGGCACTCGAAGTAAACACGGAAATCCGATCGCCACGGCTTATACCCTGTGCCCTCAGAGCATTGGCAAGCCCATTGGTCAATCGGTCGAACCCTGAGTAATCTATCGAGCTGTCATCTTCACCGTAGTAGATGCAAGGACGATGCCCGGCGCTGGAAGCCAGCCGGCAGAACCGGTGCAAAATCGTCGCATCAGCACCGGCGACCACATCCTGCAGTGTTTCCATAGAGCCTCAAGAGCGGCCAATGATCTCCGCCCCGCGCTCGCGCTTGTAGTCTTCCACCACCTGGTAGACTTCCTTGTGAAAGGCGCGCACCAGAATCTCCTGGTCGGTCAGCGGGTACTGATTGAATGCGCGGGTCTCCAGCCCCATCTGCGTCGCCTCGAGCAGGCTGAAATCCTGTAGAGCTGCGTCCAGGAACATGAACAGACTCGCCTTTTGTGCCAGGGCATCGCTGAAATTGCGGGGTTCGGGCATGAATATTTCAACCTCGAAACGCATCTCATTGTAGGCCAGTGGCCACATCATGTAGGTGAGATACCAACCGGGGTTATAGTGCTGCAGAAACATCTGCGGCCAGATCTTATGGGATACGCTGCCCCAGTTATCGATCTGGGTGGGGTTCGATATCAGCGGCAGGTTCTTCAGTTCCTTCGGAAACTCGATACGCGGCCCCGTGCCGAACCCCCGGGTCAGCCCTTCGTAATCGAAATTAATGATCTCCCCCCAATCCTGGTAGATCATCATGCGCTGACGCCCCTCAATCCCGAAATGTTCGGCACCCATCAACAAATTCTCCGAAGGTTGGGTTGCGAATGGCAGCGCGTGAGTAGTGGCGGCATGGTAGGTCTCGGAAAATCCGTCGATCATTGTCTTCCAGTTGGCCTTGGCGTTGGCGCGGAAGAAATAGCGCTCCGAGCACGTTTCGAACGGGTAGCCGTCAAACCCGGAATAATACTTCTCCCCCAGGAATTCGCGCAGGCTCTCCTTCGGGCCGCCCGGGTTCAGGTTGACAAAGATAAAACCGTTCCACACCTCAAATGGTACCTCGGCCAGCGCCAGTTCCTTGCCCTGGTTTCCCAGCCAGGCCTCTTTTTCCGTCAGCAGCGCAACCTTGCCGCCGGTATCGTACTGGATACCGTGAAACTTGCAGTGGAAGGTTTTGCACCGCCCCGAAACCTCCTTCGATGCATCCGCTTCCCACATCAGCTTGTTGCCACGGTGCGGGCACACATTGTGATATACGCGAACATCTTGTGCATCATCACGGGCCACGAGGATCGACGCCTTGAGAACCTCGATCTCCTTCGTGAAATACATCCCCGGTTTTGGTACGCGGTCGACACGACCGACGTAATGCCAGGCAGGCCGAAAAATCGCCTCGCGTTCAAGCTCGAAGAACTCGGGTGAAATCATGTCCTCGTAGCTGACCAGTTCATCAGTCAATCCGTACATCGCGGTCCAGCCCTCATCCGGACGGCCGCTCTTGAAAATAGGTTGGTCGCTCATCTATTGTTCCTCACCGTTAATCGCGTTAACTGTTTGCATGGGTTCCAATCGGGACAGAATCAAAAACACTGCGGCTCGTCGACAATGTCCCAGTACATTTTGGAATCGGGTACTTTCGGTTGCTTGAACACCTCGACCGACTCTGCGACCGGCACCCAGGCAAACACCAGGCTGCCAAGAGTTCGGTCTGCCTCGCTGTATTCGGCGAAGTCTTTGCTGTCCAGGTACTGCTTGATCTCCGGGATATGCGGCTTGATCGCATCATAGAATTCCTGCATCTCGTCCATGGTGCTACTGACGCGGGCCGCGTACTGATTTTGCATTCCCCGGTTGTTCCAGCGGGCAACAAAGGGATTCAGCTCGGAAAATTGTTCGGGCAATACTGCTCCGTTGCGTTCTGACATTCAGGATTCCTCCACTATCATCGGTGATCGTCTCCGGGCTCCCGCCCTATTACCTTGCGCATATTCGTCAAACCATCTTTTACCGAATCGCGGCCGAAGGACAGGGCCTCCAGCGCAAGCCATTCGTCCAGCAGGGGGGAGGCGCTGCGCAGGTTGTAGCTCACTGCCCGCTTGGTCCAGCTCAGCATCAGGGGATCCCGAGTTGCCAGTTGATGCGCATAATCCAACGCTTCCTCCATCAGCGAAGCAGCGTCGGTCACCGCACTGACCAGCCCGATCTGATCCGCCTCGGCGGCGTCGATTATGCTGGATTGGAACAGGTGATACTTCGCCTTCGCCGCACTGACACCCAGTGCCGGCCACAGAAACACATCCGGTGCAGGCAGCGCGTTAATCTGTAGTTGGGACGCGCACATCAACCTGGCCTCGCGTGCCATGAAAATTACATCGCACATCAGGGCCAGGCCCAGACCGCCACCGAGGATATCGCCGTTGACGGCGGCAATTACCGGCTTGTTCAGGTCCATCAGGCGCCGCAATACCGTCGTGTAGTGCACGCTGGACTCGACCGACTGCTCAAGGTCTTCGTTGAACTGCCCGATCAGGTCGATATCGCCGCCCACTGAGAAGGCCTGGCCGGCCCCGGTGATAACCACTACCTTTACGGCAGTGTCATCGGCCAACATCAAACACAGTTGGCTGATCTCTGCCAGCAGGTCAGCATCGAGTGCATTGAGGCGCTCCGGCCGGTTGAGGGTGGCCAGTAGCACGCCATCATCGTGCAATTCGATGACAATGTTGGAATACCCCGAATAATCCACCTGTATCTCCAGCGGTATCTTCTCGCCCTGAGTGTGCACGCGCCGCGACCTGAGAACACAATGGCTTCATAGACACTTGTTGTTTTTATGTTTGCATGTCTCATGAGCTTATGTCAATATCTAATTGTAGATACTGCTTTGCATCAGACAAGGTCAGAGACAAAACATGGCTTCGCTTTCAGGCTATTCCTTGACGGACCCGGCGGTTCTGGACTACCCCTACGAGTACTACGAGAAGATGCGCCGGGAGGCCCCGGTATATTTCGACGAGGGCCTGCAGGCCTGGCTGGTAACCCGCTACGAGGATATTCAACAGGCGGCTCGCATGACGGATGAGTTATCCAACGCTCTGGGTTTCGACCAGGTTGTCAGACCGGAGTGGCAGGACGAGATCGATGAAATGATGCGGCAAGAGGGTTACGGGCCCCACATCATCAGCAATACCGTCCAGGTTGACCCACCACTCCACACCCGCCGCCGGCGCCTGCTAAACGGCGCCTTTGATGCAAAGACGGTGGCCGGTATGGAAGACCATATACGCAGTATCGCGCGGGATGCGATGGAAACATTTGTTCACCGCGGCGAGGCAGACCTGCTGGCCGAGTACGCCATGCCGATTCCCATCATGACCGTCTGCGACCTGCTCAATTTTCCCCGCGATCGTATACAGGAGATGGGCCAGTGGGCAGATTCCGCGGTAGCCCAGATTTCCATGGGTATCACCCGGGAACAGGCCTATGTGCATGCGCGCCACGTGATGGCGCTGCAGGCTTTTGTCATGGATGCGATTGAGGCACGCAGAAAAGATCCCGGAGACGACCTGATCTCTCACCTGGTGCATGCCCGTATCGAAGACGACGAGAATCCACATCTGACCCCGGAAGAGCTGATGCCCATGTGCCTGGTTGTTGTGGCCGGTGGCGTGGATACCACCCGCAACGGGATCGCCTGGGGTTTATACCACCTCGCCAGCAATCCCGAAATGTTTCAGCGATTGAAATTCGCTCCTGACGGGGGCAAATTGATTCAGCGATTCGTGGAAGAAACCCTGCGCCATCAGACCGTCGTGCCCCAATTGCCGCGATTCGCGAAGCGCGAGTGTGAAATTGGCGGAGTGACCATCCCCGAAGGCTCCAGCGTCTTTCTCTGCTGGGGTTCGGCAAACTACGACGAAGACAAGTTTACCAATGCCGGGCAGTTCGATCTCGAGCGCAAGAATGCAGGAACGCACGCCGCTTTCGGCGCCGGGATTCACCGCTGTGTGGGCAATATGCTGGCACGTATGGAAATGAAATGCGCATTCCGTGAACTACTGGAGCGGTTCGACAGTCTCGAGCTTAGCGGCAATCCCGAGGACCTGGAGCTGGATGCAACCCTGATGCTGCGGGGCCCTGCCAGTCTGCCGGTCCGGTTCCGGGTTGCGAGTTAAAATTCGGGGGCAATTTACCTGATTCCACTGAGAGTCTGAAGTCGACTGAGATCGAGTTGGAATTACGTAAACTGCCCCCGTATTTACTCTCCCAGCTTGGCGAAATGGTGGCCGACCTGGGCCAGGTGGGGCACGTGGCTCAATAAGCCACCGTCCACCTGAATCAACTGCCCGTTGATATAAGACGCGGCCTCGCTGGCGAGAAACACGATCACCGCGGCCACTTCTTCCGGTGTGCCCAGGTGCGGGGTCAGCACGTTGTCTTCAAAGGCCGCCTTGATTTCCGGTTCACGGGAGAATGTCTCCAGTGCCCCTGGCGACAGCACCAGCCCGGGCAGTACAGCGTTACAGCAAACACCCTGCTGACCATAGGTGGTGGCCGTACACTGGGTGAGGATATTGATCCCGGCCTTGGCCGCCGCATAGGCAAAACGGGTGTTGTCGCCCGATATGCCGTCCACCGATGAAACATTGACGATGGCGCCCCCGCTCTCCAGCAAATGCGGCAGCGCGTACTTACAGGCCACCATTACTGAGCGAAGATCGGCCGCGTAGGTCCGGTCCCAGGTGTCGATGTCGGTTTGTAGGAAGTCCCCGTCGTACTGCAGGAGAGACAGATCTGCGGCGTTATTGCACAGCACATGCAGTTTGCCGTAGCGGGAAACTGCCTCGCGGATCAGGTGCTCAACCTGATCGGGCCTGGAGACATCGGTAGGCACAGACGACGCGATGCCCCCAGCACCGGAAATCGCGTCCACCACCGTGTCAGAACCCTCGCTATTGATATCGCCTATAACGACCGAGGCTCCTTCAGCGGCCATCTTCAGGGCAGTGGCCCGGCCGATGCCGGACGCTCCGCCCGTGACGATTGCGACTTTGTCACTCAATATACCCACGCCGGGTATCTCCGCAGTATTTCGGTGATCAACCCAAGACCTCCATTATGCGCTGTTGAATGACTTCCGCGGTATTTTCCATATTCCCCAGGGTTTCGCCGCCATCAACCGCGAGATCCACGCCCGTGATCTGGGCCGCTAGGTCACTGGCCAGGAACACGGCCGCATTGGCAATATCCTCCGGCATCCCCAGCCGCCCCAGGGGCATTCTGCCGCGCATACATTCCATCGCAATATCCGCCAGTTCCTCTAGCCGATCTTCGGGTACGCCCTCCATCGCCGCCGTCATGGGGGTGCGGGTGGGCCCAGGCGAAATGCAATTCACCCGAATGCCGTACTTGCCCAACTCAACCGCCAGCGACTTGGTCATACCCACCACTCCTGCCTTGGTAGCGCGGTATGGAATGATGCCGTAGCCACCATACAGCGAGGAACTGGACGCGGTAGTGAGAATACTACCGCCGCCGCTGCGCGCCATGTAACGGCCCGCGCAGCTGGCGCCCAGCAGCGGGCCCAGCAGGTTGATCTCCACGGTTTTCTGGAAGGAATGAAAGTCCTCCTCCAGGAAGTTCGGTTGCATAGTGCCCATAGTGCCGGCGTTACTGAACATAATGTCCAGGCCGCCAAAGGTCTCCACCGCCGCATCCACCAGCGACTGCACCTCACCGGGCTGTGTTACGTCGGTGTGGCGGAACTGCGCCGCGCTACCCAGACTCTGCGCCACAGCCTCCCCCTGCTCGTCCAGCACGTCCGCCAGCACCACCCGAGCGCCCTCTTCAACAAAGCGCCTCGCAGTCGCCTCGCCCATGCCACGTGCGGCACCTGTGATCACCGCTACCTTGCCATCGAGAAACTTCGCCATTCACCCGACCTCCAAATAGACATATGTTGTTTTTAAAGATTCATGTTACACTAAAGCCTTGAGAGCAACAAGACGACCGCTCCAGGCAAGGGGGCACATATGGAAACCACAGGGTCACTCCGCAACCAGCAAAGGGAATTCACCCGCGCCCGCTTTATCAACGCAGCCCTGGAAGAGTTCAAGGAGGTCGGCTTCGAAAACGCTACCATCGACATGATCACGCGCAATGCCGGTGCCAATCGATCTACGTTCTACCTGCATTTCAAGGACAAGGTTGACCTGCTCCTGGCCGCCCATGAACAACTCGTTCCCAGCGGTGACGCAGTATTCGAGCGCATCAATAACATGATCGAACCAGATTACGTCGAGTTCCGCCGCTGGATCGATTTCCTGGCTCAGTTGTGGGTAGATAATCGGGAAGTCTATGGCGCTATCATGTACGCCCAGCTCACCGAGCCACGCTACGCCAAGGTCGCCTACGATCAGAAGCTCGGGTTCCTGACCCCGTACCTCAACCGCTTCAAGGCAACGGAGCGGGAAGACGGTGCCTCCCGGGCGGTAATGTTCCTGATGCAGTTCGAACGGTATTTCTATACGACGATATGCGTCAGCTTGAACAAACCCGGGCCAGCGGTCCTGGACTCCCTGGCGAAACTTGGCTACTACGCGCTGTTCAACAGAACAGCCTGAGCCCCTGCATGCCGAATAAGTGCGGCCCAACGAGCGCTCAGCCGTACCAGATCGACCTGATACAGCGGATTATTCGCTGTGTCATTCAGTAGATTTCTACCTCAATGGAGTCGGAAACGGGTACCGCCTGACAAGCGAGTACACTGCCCTGCTCAAGATCCGTTTCATCCAGTGCATTGTTCTGCCGCATGTAAACCTGGCCCTTCAGCAGTTCGACCATGCAGGTACCGCAATCACCGTTTTCGCAACTTGACGACAGTGAGATATTAGACCGTCGGGCGGTTTCCAATAGCGTTTCCCCCCGATAATACACCACCCGGGTTTTCGCACGGCCACGACAGAATACAACCGACTCCGGTACGACCTGATCACTGCTCAATGATAGAACTCCGATGGATTAAGGTCAGTGGTGTCGGGAACCAAAGCAAACAATAGACACCAGTCTATTATATAGACAATTTTTGCCGTGAGCAAGAACTGCATCATTGCGGCCGGTGAGGACCGACTGATCGACGATCATTATGGCATCAGTCTATTGTCCAGCCCCACGTTCATGAACTCAATATCATCGTGCAGGAGACTGGCTATTGCCGTGGGGTCTCTAAGGGAGACCCTGCTGCAGAACTGGCGCACAACTTCTTATGCGTGCACTCACTCCTCCTGCAAGGGGTAAAGCGGGCGAATCAAGCGGGACCCATCCCATTCTGCCGCCCCGCGACGAATCTTTTCATAGGTACCTCGAATGCCGGGGCCGTCTTCTACCACTTCGATATGGCAACCGATGGCGTCCCGCGCATCCAGGTAAATGCCGCGATAGCCGCCCATATCGGCCTCGAGGGAGGACTCAAACCCCTGTACCCGGTACCGTTCCACTTCCCCATCATAATCATCCGCAATGATGCAGACGTGATGAAAGCCCCCCGATCCCGCCGGGTAGACTTCACGGTAGGTGGAGGGTACGTCGTTCAGCTGCTGGATCAACTCGATATTGAGCTCGCCTGACTGCACCATCGCCACCGAAAGCTCCAGGGTGACCGGTTGACCCCGGTACACCGTCTGCAGCGGTGCATTTTCCACCAGGTAAAAGGGCCCGACACCCAGAGTTCGGTGCCAGTGCTCTATGGCCTGGTGGATATCGGTAACCACGTAGGCATTCTGAACGATGGTCTGATTGGCTTCCATTGGCATTTTCTATCCCCCGGGCTTTCCCGGCACGGCGCTCAATTCTCCCGCGTTGGTCAACCCCTGGAACATTGATCCCAGCCCTTTGACTACGGATTAAATCGTAAACCAGTCATCACTGGTCGCTGCACTGACGTCGATGGGCTGACCACAGGCGTTGTCGCAACTGATCCGAGCGCTGCCGGGGTGTCACCCTGGCAGTAGCGGCGGGCAGGTGCGCGGAGAGTTCGGCGAGGGGTACCCGTTTCAAGCGTGGGTCTTCGACCGTGTGCGCCTTGAAGTAGCGACCCGATATCAGGCCCAGGGTGCGGCCCCCTGCATCGAGCCAATTGGCAATACCCGGGTCCTGGTGACTGATTACCGCCCGAAACACACCGTCCTCGTCGACCAATGCCTGGTGGCCGTTTAGAGATGTCTGGCGCTGGTAGTAATCCAGCGCTTCCCAGGACAGGTTGCTGAGTTGAAATCCCCAGTACAGCGCATCGGGAACAGGTGCTTCCAGGATAACTGCCTCATCCGGCCCGCAACGGTAGTGACCGTTCAGGTAGCGGGTGCCCTCGAAGGCGCCGGGAATGGAAATTGCCGGCAGGTGGGCCGAATCGGCATCGAGGAACGATTGAACATATTGTCTGGCGAGATTCGACTGGTTCACGATCCAACTGTTAAGCCGGTCGATCCGGTCCCGGAAGTCCGCCGGAGCTGTCGTTGCGGTAGGATACGTGCAGCCCTCGCGCTCGATCATCAGGCTACCTGGTTGCTCCGTATCCCAGTCGTAGTAATACTGCCTGATGTGAATTTCGCTGTCTGCCGCCGGTATGGGTATCCAGCGATCCCCCAGATCGGACCTCGGGCCGGCACTCAGGATGAAGTCGATGTCTTCCCCGGCTGCGAGCAATTCACTGTCAATACTGTCCAGATCATAAGTGAGCTGAAAATCCGGGTACCTGGCACTGCTGCCCTGGTAGATTGCGACCTGGAAGACATGCGCCGTCCCCCGATTGCCGTGCAAGCGATAGCTGTAGTCACCGTGCAGCCGCGCGTGGTGGTAGACCGCGTCCACAGAGGGCAGCATCATCTGTCGCAGCAGCGATTGCATCTTGATCAGCAGCGGGTTGGCCGGTTCCGCCTCAAGGTGCAGCAGGTGGCCGGCGCCCGCCAACCGTATCGTCTGTCTGAAGCCCTCGAGGAGCTGCCGTTCACCGTCGTCATCCGGCCAATTCAGGCAGAAATTATCGGCAGCAACCTCGAGCGCTGAAAAATGCGCCTGCAGTATGTCCTGAAGCTCATCGGCCACCAGGAGCTATCCATCCAGCATGAACAGCATGCCGGCATTCATAATCTCGGGATTGAAAAACTCCCGCCAAAGCACGATTTGACCATCCCGGAAAGCAAACACCATGATATAGCGGTTCTGGTAGGCGCCGCCATTGGCGGCGAAGATACCCATACTGGTCTGCTCGAAGACGACCACATCCTGGTCGGGGCAATCGTACAACTCGTGGATATTGAGCTCGAATGTCTTGAAAACATCGGGAACGAAACCCATTCCCGTCATGAAAAGGTCCTTACCACGCCGCATGGGCCCATTGAAAAACGCCTGGTAAGGCGCCTCCATCACGATATCCTCGTGAATATATGGGCCGATTTGGTCGAATTCATAGTTGGAAACCAGGTCGATGACCTTGCGGGTGATTTCCGCATTGCTCAGTTGCTCACTCACCACCACTCCTCCTGGTATCCAAGCCTAAATGTGCTCTAGAAAGAATTCACTGGCATCCTTCATGGTTTTGTCAAGGTACTCACCCTCGTACCAGTCGTAGTGGCCACAGTCATAAGTGTAGAGCTTCTTGGGGGCCTTGGTGGCCTCGTACAGTGCCCGAAAGCTGTCCGGGTCGCCCACGATATCCTTCTCGGCGAGAAAGTAGGCGATCGGATTATCGATACGATGAGCCACATCGATGGGCCGGAAATCCACCACCCGCGCCATGGAATCGAAACCCATCCAGTTGTGCCAGGCGGGCACGGCCTCCCACATCTCCGGCTCCCATGAGCGGCTGTCGGGATCAATGAACAGATCAAGAACAGTCAAACAGCGATCGACCTCATTGGTCAGAACGCGCTTGCGCCGCGCCTCGGCCATTTTCGCTTCCCACTCGGCCATCTGTTCCGGGGTGCGCTGGTTGGTAATGGCCTCGTAACCATCGGCGACGCCACCGGTAGCCACGCCAGCCTGTACGCGGTTGTCCAGGGCCATCGTATAACTGGTGATCAATGCACCGAAACTGGCACCGAACTGGCCCATGCGATTGTCGTCAACGAAGGGTTGCGCCTCCAGCCAGGAAAACCCGTTGCGACAGTCCTCCACCTGCTCGAAGGGCGCCATTCGGCCTCGTTCACCTCCGCTGTCGCCCCAGCCGCGGTAGTCGATGGCGAGCGCCAGGAATCCGGCATTGACGAAGTACTCAGCAAATACCGGCTGCACCATTTTGCGAATGCCGGTAAAACCCTGGCATTGCAGAATAACCGGGTACTGTTTCTGTTCATCAAAGTCGTCCGGCAGGTGCAGGTCGCCGACCACCACATCACCATCGCTATAGTAGGTAATCGTTCTCGTTTGCATTCATCACACTCCCATTAGAAATTTGATCGCCACCCAACAAAAAATCTGTAAGTTCCGGGTGCGATGTGTATCAGGCCTGGCCCTGCAGTATCCCGGCGAACGCCTCTTCCATGACCGCCTGCCGATTCACGGTATCTCCCAGTGACGCACCCGCGTCCACCACCAGATCGATACCGGTGATCTGTCGAGCCCTGTCGCTGGCGAGGAACAACGCCGCCTCGGCGATATCCCGTGCTTCACCAACCTGCTTTAGAACCTGCATGCCAATCATGGCATCAATGGACGCGTTGAGAATCTTATCCTTGATCTCCTCGTTCATTTCAACATCCATTGCGATTATTTCGGTTTTCGTCGGACCCGGCGAAATCGAGTTGACCCGCACGCCGGAAGGCCCCAGTTCAATGGCCAGCGAGCGGGTGAAGGCGATAACGCCCGCCTTCGCCGCCCGGTAGTCCGGCACCCCGTAACCGGGGTAGCTGCCGCCAATGGAGGCGGTATTCAGGATAACGCCCTTGCCCTGCTCCACCATGTATCTTCCCGCAGCCCTTGCACCAAGCATTGGACCCAGCAAATCCACGGCCATTACCTTGTCGAAGGTGGCCAGGTCGTTGTCCAGGAAACAGGATGAGCCTTCCGCCCCGCTCACTCCAGCATTGTTGTACATGATGTCCAGGTCGCCATAGGTGTCGACGGCGAAGTTGACGACATCGTCGACGCTATCGGGCTGGGCGACATTGGTATGCTTGAAGCTCACCGTATCCCCCAGCGAAGATGCCAGTGCTTCGCCCCGCTGTTCCTGCAGGTCCGCGATCACAACACGAGCACCCTCTGCCACGAACAGTTCAACGGTGGCCTTGCCAATCCCGGAGGCGCCACCGGTAACGATAGCGACTTTGCCATTCAAACTACCTGTCATTATCAGTATCCCTTCTACTACCTTTCATGAAAGTCGTTCAGGGCGCATGGCTCAGGTTTGAGATTCCGGCAATCGCAGCACGATCAAGTTCAACTCCTCGGTCGCCGGAATCTGGCAGGACAAACGGCTCCCCTCCGTGCGCTCTTCCAGCCCGAATTCGAGCATGACTTCTTCTTCGTCCGAAATCGCTGGAATACGGTCTCGCCATTCGGGCTCAACCATGACATGGCAGGTAGCACAGGCGCAGGCACCCCCGCAGTCGGCCAGGATACCCGGTACATTGTTCATACGCGCCGCCTCCATGAGGCTCGTACCAGGTTTCACCTCTACTACATGCTCGGCGCCACTGAATTCAATATATTTCATCTTGACCATAGATATGCGCCACTCCCTATCTGACAGTCGCAATCAAAGTTCCGGTGTTAGCACCCTTCCGGAAACCACGCCGCTAAATATCATAAACGACACACAGTGCTACTATAGACATATGTTGTTTTAAACGATATATGATCGTTGTTGTTTTGTCAAGCCAACTGCAAGCTGTAACAAGCCGCACGTCCATCCTGCCTGCTGTATCCCAACCGAGTACAGCGCTCATTGCGATAACCAGAAACCGCCGGTCGCATCGACAATCTGACCAGTCACCCACCCCGCTTCCTCACTCAACAGAAAGACGATGACGCTCGCAATATCATCGGGCTGTCCCACGCGTTGCAACGGTGTACTATCGCTCAACATTTTCACCAGCCCGGGATTGTCGAAGGCCTCACGGGCGATCTCGGTATCTGTGAGCCCTGGCGCTACCGCATTGACACGAACGCCATCCGGCCCCAGCTCGGTGGCGAGCACTCGGGTCAATTGATTCAAACCGGCCTTCGCCGCCGAATAGGGCGCCAGTAAGGCGGGCGGCATTCCCTGGTAACGAGCGGCAGCCGAACTGACGTTAACAATGCCACCCCGGCTGGAGATCAGGTGCGGCAACGCCTCATGGATCAGCAACATGGGCGCAGTCAGGTCCACCTCGACGAGATCGATGATCTGCTGAGGGGTGTGATCGGCAAATAGCGCCGTCACCTCGATCGCAGCGTTGTTGACGAGAAAATCGAGGCGCCCATAGCGGTCAATTGCGGCCCCCAAGGCCGCGCTGCGGTCCAGGCCCGAAGCAAGATCCATGGTTACGTAGGAAATGGTTTCAGGATGCCTGTCGGCGACCGCCTTGAGGGGTGCTTCACGCCTGCCGCACACCAGCACCCGACAGCCTTGCTGAGCAAGCCGCAGTGCGGTGGCCCGACCGATCCCGGTGCCACCGCCGGTAATCAGGGCGACTTTGGATTCAAAGCTACTCACTTGCCTGCTCTCCTTCCTGGGCCGAAGTCATAGCCTGCTGCACATCTTCATAGCGGGTGATGAGACAGGCGCCCAGTTGTTGGTCGAAGTGCACCGGATCCTGATTCCGCATGTAAGCGTAGCTGTCGAAGGGATTCCGTGTGGTGCCGGTGTCAGCGAGCGTAGCTGAATTGTCCATACTGTAGTCCTTACAAGGCACCGCGTACTGTTAACGGAGTAGCCTGAATTTGTCCTTCACATCGAATTTCAGGCGTTCGCCTCGATGCCCTCTTCGTAAGCCCGGATCCATTTATCGATCTCCTTGTGGAAATGCCGGATATTGTGCTCTTCATCGATCAGTGGATACTCCTCGTAAACTCGCGACTCCAGCCCCCGCTGGGTCGCCTCCAGGGTTCCCAGATCCTGCAGTACATTGTCCAGGACGATCCCGGTACCGGTCTTCTGGGAGAACAACTCAGAGAAATTCCGGGCGGGCTGAAAATACTGGTTTATCTCGAACCGCATCCGGTTATGGGCCAGGGGCCAGTAGTTGTAGGTGTTGATCCACCCCGGTGCATAGATCTGCAATTGGAAGTTGGGAAACACGGTAAATGTCACGGCTACCCAATCCTGCTGCCCGGACCCGAATGCCGCACGCGGCGGGTCAATCTTCTGTGCGGGCGGAATCTGCGTTCCGGTGACCGACGATCTGGACACCCGCTCGATATCGAACGTATAGACCCCTTCGGGCACGGTGCCACAGGCCACGGCGGTACGGTGCGGTCCGTCGAAGCGGGACGGCGGTGCGCGAAACACCACATTGCGCATATTGACCATGGTCTCACTGTGCAGCACCGAGCCATGCCACGCCTCGGAAAATGCGTCGTGCAGCGTTTTCCAGTTGCTGTTGATTTCCCCCTTTCCCAGTACCTGCTCGGTAAAGAGTTCCACCGGAACATCGTCCAGTGCAGACCAGATGTGTTCCCCCATGTACTCGCGCAGACTCTGCGGTGGCCCGCCGGGATTGAAGTTAACGAATATATAGCCGTTCCACAGTTCGACCTGCACCTCTACCAGGTGCAGGTCACAGCCCTGGGAGCCAAACCAATTGTCGGGATCCCTGAGTACCTCCATATTCCCATCCAGGCCGAATCCAAGGCCGTGGTATTTACAGAAAAAGGCCATAGCCTTGCCGTATGTTTCCTTGGCGGGATGATCCTCCCACACCAGCTTGTTACCCCGGTGGGGGCACACATTGTGAAAGGCGCGAATTGCCTGGTCCTTACCGCGGACAACAATTATGGACGTATTCAGGATTTCGAATTCCTTGGTGAAGTAACTTCCTACTTTGGGCAAGCGCAGCTCGTGGCCCACATTCAGCCAGGCGCGACGAAAAATCGCCTCGCGCTCCAGTTCAAAACTGCGAGGCGAAATAGCATGCTCATAACTGATCAGCCCTGTACCGAGATCGGGATGATCTTCATAGTGTCTCTGGTCGTAGGCGCCACCACCGGCAATAATCTGGTCTTCGGGCGGGCACTGAGGCTGCTTTGGCATAGCGGTTCTCCTCGTTATCAGCTTAATTCAATGTCGAGGACCATTTCGAAGTTGGACGCGCCGCTGTCCGGGACCACGGCGCTCCTGAAAATATCCACCGCGGGGCCCACCACACCCATGGCAAACATCAATCGCGCCAATCGTTTTTCCGTGTCCTGGTAGTCGCTGAATGCCTTTGCGTCGAGATAGCTCTTGATGTCATCTGCCCGCGCCAACATGACGGAATAAAAATTGGTGAGTTCCTCCATGGAAGAGTCCAAGCGCGCCGCGTAACGTGAATTGAAGTCTGGCAGATCCCACTTATCAAGGTAGATTTCCAGATCTGAAAACTGCTCGGGAAGGTTCATGCACCACTCTCCTGTACCGGCAATTTGCAGGATATATTTCCAGACAATACGCACATCCTGTAAATCAACACATGTCTACTTAAAACAATACCGGGTCGTGAAATCATTGTCAACGCATCTAACGGTTAGAGTGAATCTGATGCGATCTACCTCGTTAGTCGACCCCAGATAGCACCGTTTTGAAGAACTCAGAACGCCTGGCTGCCACCGTTTATTCCCAGATCTATGGTGGAGCCTTGCCATCCAGGCCTCGAAAGGTGCCTGCGCAAATTCCAGTTCATTGCCCTGGCCCGCCAACCGGGCTTCCTTCTCAGTGAGAAGGCCACTTTGCCGGTGAGATCTAAATATGCTCAGCCATGGTCGCGGGAAGGCTTGGGGCTGCAACCGCGGGCACCGCGATTCAGCCCGTCGTGCGAGAGGCGGTAAAACCCTCCTTGGGAAAATAAATATGCAGGTCGGCCGCCCGCTCATCCACTCGATAAATGGCGAAGTCATTCTCATCGGCCCAGACCAGGGTGCCGATCACTGCGCCGCCGTCGTACGCCTCATGCCTGACTTTCACGAGGTCACCGATAGTCAGCCCGACAAGGTGTTCCGGTGCTGTCTCCGGGACTTCGACTGGCCTGGATTCCGCAGCGAGCACCAGCGCAGACTCACCATCGAGTTCCGAGCGCTGCCCCTGTCCGAATTCACGCATGCGTCTCAGCCAGGCGGAGGTGTGGTGAAAGGGGAGCAGTTCATGTTCGGTACCCTGCAACGCCAGCGACCACAGGGGGTGGTAGACGGAAAAATCTGCAATCCCGCAGTTGTCACCCAGCAGGTAAGGCCGCCCATCTGCCATGTGTTTGTCCAGCACGTTCAAGTGCGCTCTCAGTTGCGTCAGGCGCCAATCGATGAACCGCTTCGCCACATCCGGTTTGAAGCCCGGCCCCGACATCTTCTGCCGATCGGCAATGAAGTCCTCGGAAAATACATCCGAGGGTGGCGAGAACACACCCTTGGCAAGGCCAATTGTCACCAGTGAAAAGAAGATGGACTCGCCCCACAGACACAGCGCACGCTCTGCAGCAACTGCCGACCCGGAAAACAATGGCGGTTGCGGCTGCAGACGCTCCAGGCGCCGGGCGATCGACCTGGAATCGCAGAACAGGTCCGCACCCACCTGCAACACCGGGACCAGCCGGTAGCCGCCAGTAAGCGGGGTCAAGTGCGGCTTCGGCATGACGTCTGGCTGCAACACTGAGCGCCAGCCCAGCCCTTTGTAAGCCATGATTCTGCGAATCTTTTCTGAAAAGGCCGAGGCGTTGTAGTGGTGCAGTATTAGTTCATTCACGGTCGGCTTCGACCTGGTACGTGCCCTTGACAACGACTTATTATACACTGAATTATATAATCAACACATGTCTAGCGTATTGCGAAGAGAAGAAATGCCCTACCCGGTACTTACTACCAATCTACTGACAGCGTCTTGCGTGCAATGGGAGCGTGATAACCCGGCGATGAAGTACGGCGATCATGTGTATTCCCTAAAGCGCTACGGTCCTTCCCACACCGAGATTCGTGATCGCTTCGCCGCTTACTACCAGGCTTTTTCTTCCAGTTTCTGAAGTGGGGAAAGGTACTTCCCCCTGGAGTTCAATTCCGCGTCTTGTAAAAGAGCGTGTAAAGACCCAGGTCAGCCAGGGTATCCAGGGCCAGTGACGACGGTGTCTCGGCACACTCGCAGATGGTGGTGTAGAAAAACATTTCAAACTGCATCATGAACATCTGCAGCCGATTGGCAGCCTCATCGCGTTTCTTACCCTTGAACCGGGACAGGTAACCGGTGAGGTCATCACACACGACCTCGTAGTTCTTCTGCGCGATGCTGGGCTCAGTCAACTGCGCCTGCACGATTGCCTCGTAGATCTTGTGGTCCTCCTCCCAATCTCTGGCCATGCGATCAATCCAGGCGCGGAACACCTTGAAACTCGGGTCATCCATTTCGTTGATCATGCGCATGGTATCCTTACGCTCGGGAGAAATCCGCTCGTTGGCGGCCAACATCAGGTCGGTCTTGTCCTTGAAATGCAGGTAAAAGGTGGAACGGTTTGCCCCCGCCCGCTTGGTAATCATATCGATGGTCGCATCGTGAAAGCCGACTTCCTCGAAGGTTTCCAGACCAGCATCAATGAAGCGAGCCCGGGTAAACTCCCGTTGCTGGCTGCGAAGGGAAGAACGCTTTTCGGCCATTATCCTTGCTCCTGTTGGCGGTGATCAGACAGTGAAGTTGAAATATTCATCACATGTCTAGATTATATACTTGATTTGGAGCAATTAACAGGCTCGGAAGCTCCGAGCACTATTATCATCCCGCGCTATTGAGGGCTGCCGCCTTGAGCCGCAGCTGCGCCTCCCCTCTTGCGGGCGCGCGCGGGGAACACCCGGTGAGGCTCAGTCCCGAAAAATCGGTGCTGACCGTGGATCTCCAGGCTCTCATAATTACCTCACACGTAGATGAAACACACCAGCAATTCAGGACTCAGCTTCTGCCTTTGCCGCGACCCGCTTACCAACAATATCCCAGAGGCCGCCGTTGCCCGTACTCCAGTACCGGGTCCACTTCATATTGGTGATCTTCCACCCCTGAGGAGTGCGGTTGCACTGGAAATCATAGCGGGCACCGATGGTTTGGATAGGATCACCGTCCTCCACGCCGGCCAGGGTGTGGGTGCCAATCAGGTACGCGCAACAGTTTGCGGTGTCACCCTCCACATCGATCAGGTGGTTGGCCAGAACGTGCTGCGTTGCGGTGAACTCGGACAGCATCGCAATAACGTTGCGCGCGTGCTCCTCGGCACGCATATTGCCCTCCAAGGGCACAGCGTCGCCCGCCAGAGGTGGTACCGATAGATAGAACTCATCGGCCCAGCAGGACTGGAACATTTCCCGGTCACGCAGGTCCATGCCCAGCGCCAGCCGGCAGATCATCTGGCTAATTTCACTGCGATCGACCAGTACGTGAAGTTCGTCCCCAGGCATTTTTATGTCCTCCTCGCGCTTGCATCGAACAGTTTGCGTCAGGGAAGCCTAGCATTTGACACAGACTGAAGCAACATGTAATTATATAATTAACAGATGTCTACATAAAAGATTTCAGGCCAATGATATTGCATGGCGCAACAGCTGTGATCACTGGCGGTGGCTCGGGAATGGGTGCCGGAGCAGCCGCAGTTCTTGCTGAGCAGGGCGTGCACACCTGCCTGCTCGGCCGGCGCAAGGCAGTGCTTGAGGCAACCGCATCAAGGCTCGGCGCCAGTGCCTAC
Organism: Halieaceae bacterium; assembly: GCA_026710905.1. Classification (GTDB taxonomy): domain Bacteria; phylum Pseudomonadota; class Gammaproteobacteria; order Pseudomonadales; family Halieaceae; genus JAPOQD01. Next base: position 4,564 of record JAPOQD010000059.1, on the reverse strand, counting down.
CCATGCGACGTATCGGACCCCGAGTCACTCGAGTCAGTATTCGACAGCATCGGAGAACAATGGGGAGCGCCGAGGATACTGCTACACGCCGCCGCGATCGGTCACATGCTCCCTCTGCTGTCAGGCCGGGGGCAAGCCTCATCAAAGGCCGCTTTGCGGGAAATCATCGATATCAATGTAATGGGTACGCTCTACACCAACCAGGCTTTCGCTGAACGTCTGAGCAGGGCCGAACCCCTGGAGAATGGACTGCGCGGTTTGATCATCAACGTCTCTTCCATCGGCGCGCTCGACGGCGTTGTCGGCGCCAGCTACGTGGCCTCGAAGGCTGCAGTAAACGGGCTCTGCCTGAGCCTGGCCCGGGAGCTGAGCAGCTACGGGATTCGCGTGATGACCATTGCCCCTGGGGGTATCGATACGGAGATGTTCCGCAGCGGCGCCAATGAGGCCACCTACGAGCTGATCGCCTCCTCGGTGCCCGGCCTGCAGCGCGTGGGCACCCCCCGGGAATTCGGGGAGCTGGTGCGGCAGATTTGTGAGAACGACTATCTCAATGGCTCGATTATCCGTCTTGATGGGGGCATGCGAATTCCCTTCGTGAAGAACGTGGGAAAAGACACCGAGGCGCTCGAGTAGTTGTGTATCGAGCGCTGCCTTCATTGGCGACCCTCGGCGGTAGTGCACCATTCTTTCTGTAATTTTCCGGTGGTTTTGATGAGCTGAGCCACCCGGTTATCCTTTCGAACGTGATTTTGCGAATTAAAAACGAGAGGAAACACAAGATGGCTCAGCCTGTACAGGATGGTGCTATTTACGATGCAGTGGAACTGCTCAAGGACAATGGATTTGATGGTCTCGCAGAGGCGGTTACCGTGCTGGTAAACACAGCAATGGTTGCCGAGCGCAGTGGGTACCTGGGGGCCCGGCCCTACGAGCGCTCGGATAGCCGCTCTGGCTACGCCAACGGTTTTTCAAGGACAAGACGGTCAAAACCCGCCTCGGGGCACTGCCACTGAAGGTGCCGCAAACCCGGGATTGTGAGTTCTACCCCCAGAGCCTGGAGAAAGGCCTGCGATCAGAGCGGGCGCTGCTTCTATCCATCGCGGAGATGTATGTTCAGGGCGTCTCCACCCGCCGGGTGAAGAAGATAGTAGAGGAGCTGTGCGGTCCACCGTCGCTGGTTGCGGACGACGAATCTGGTGGAGCGATTATGTGTCATAATGTCCATAATAGAAGCCATTATCCAACAACAAACCTTAGAAATCGTATGACTACTGAGTTTGATCGAAAGAGACAATGGAGGCCGGCATCGAGACCGGAATGGGTGGCCCGCGTTAACGAAATGGGCCGTTGTATGGATCTCAAAAAAGTCGTTCCGCTCGATGAAAAATCACTGATCAAGGCGGCTGAAGAGTCCACAGGTCTAAGTGATTTTGGCAACGAGAACTGGTACGAGCCTTTTCAAATATTTACCAAGGCGCTTGATGATGAGTCCGAACTGAATCTAACCGGCAGATTGCTCACCAGGACCGATCTCCTCGTTTACCTTGAGGCACGTTTACAGATCGAGGCAACCTACAAACTGCACCCTGAAATTCACGATGAAGAGATCATTAAACCACTCTACATCGTTGGGCAGGGGCGATCCGGTACCACGCTGCTGCAAAATATATTGTCGGCCGACCCTGGAAACGGTACGACATTAACCTGGGAGTTGATGTTTCCCTGTCCACCGCCGGAAAAAGATACCTACACAACAGACCCGCGTATTCAAAAGGCGGAAGCGATTACCAATTTAACCAGCCTGGTTACCCCGGAACTGACGTCTATGCATGATTTCAGCGCAACGGCGGCGACTGAATGCATACAGCTTCATTCCCTGTTGTTTCAATCACCCTGGTTGATGGCATTCGGCGGTCAATCGCCTACCTACGCACAGTACTTGCAGCAGCAAAATCCCTTACAGTTATATGAGTATGAAAAAAAAATTCTAAAACTGCTGCAGTGGAGAAATCCGCGCAAGCACTGGATCATGAAATCGCCCATTTGCTTGATGCACATGCCGCAAATAATGGAGGTTTTCCCTGATGTCGGTTTTATCTGGCCGCATCGTGATCCGGTCAGAGCACTTTCTTCATCAGTAAGTCTACTCGGTACAATGATGTGGGGGCGCAGTGATCGCACATTTATCGGGAACGCGCTTGACAACTTAACCAATGCAAATGTGAATGCAATGGTTTTAAACCAGCCAATACAGTGGTTGGAAACGGGTACTCTTTCCGAATCAGATCTTTGCAATATTCAATATACAGAGTTGGTTAAAGACCCAATGAGGACAGTTGAATATATTTATCAGTACTTTGATATTGCGTTTAGTGATGGTGCGAAAGAGCATATGCAGAAATATGTGAATGAAAGTGCATCGGAAAACCGTAAAACTCACCATTACTCGACTGGCGATGCGGAGCAAATAGATGTCGAACGCCATGCATATAGAACATATCAAAACCATTTTAATGTGCCAAATGAAATAAAGTATTCGCATTAGCGTTAGCTGACATCATTCCGGCATTCTGTTGCAAGTAAAACTGACACCGTTGCCAGGGCACACAGGGGAAGACCGCCCTGCGAGCCGCTTGCAGGCCCTCGTGGGCATCGCTGACAATGAACTCGAAGCCGTACAGACCTCGATCCTTCAGCGAGGTCAGGAACGTCCGCCAATGAACCTCGGCTTCCGACAGGGAAACAGAGCAACCCAAGACATCTCGCCGGCCATTGGCATCAATACCACAAGCGATCGGGACGGCCGTGTCCAGAACCTGCCCACCCTGACGGACCTTCTCGTACTGGGCATCCAACACTACGTAACGGTAAACACCCGGGTCCCGATCGCGCCAGGCGGTCAGCAACTCATCTAACCGCGTCGCGGCCCGGGACACCTGGCGGGAGCTGACATCCATACCGCACAGCTCCTCTACATATCTTCTTCACCCGGCGGGTGGAGACGCCCTGAACATGTCTAAAGCTGCATATTTAGAAACGGTTTTTCGTTCGGATCAAAATCAGGGTGCAAGGGATGTACTTCGGTAGCCTTTAAGCGGTCCGCCATTTCCTGACCAAATTTTTTCGCAATAATAAAATAATTATCAGTGTTATCGTAATAGTCACGTATTGAAAATATCTTGCCTTCTTCGTTGAACTCATAGATACCAAAAACGTTCCAGTCAATAATTGTTTTACCGTCTGCGTCTGCTGCACTACCATTGCGTTCGAAGAATACCTTATTATCCAGCGCCCACATATTTCGCCATTGCAAAATGGGGTTAGAATCGTAGCCCATAGTTTTATTGAGTACATTATAAAAAGCGATGTAATCCTCGAGCCCCTGAGATACGGGAAAGCCCGAATTATAAATGCTGACATCTTGCGTCATTGCCTTTCGGCAAGCCCCGGCAAATCGCTCTTCCCCAGGTCCAAGGTTCATAAACAACTCTTTCAAAGTTGCCATATTTCGTTCTTGTATTGTTGTCATAATGTCTTTTCCTAAGCAATTGACTACTCGGGGGAGCGTATTTACTACGCTTTAAAAAATATAATACGAGAATTCAACTTGTAAGTGTGACTCTTATTGCACTTGTTTGCAGTCTGAACCAATATATAATTTCGTTGATATCGTCAGCGTGATTGGGGATTTCGTAAGGGAGGAACAACGAATGTTTTATAAAAATAAACCTGTGTGGTCCTGCTAACATTGGAACGCATCAGCAACGAATAATTGATCAGCGAAAACCATTCTATTATTGCTTCATTGCTCAAAACCGCATTTAGCGTACCCTCTTCCCGCAACTGATCAAGTTTTTCTTCCCACATCTCAATTGACCCGCTCAGGAGTCGAATATGCAATTCAGAATCAGATTGCATTAACTGACTCTGAAACCAGGGAGCACCACTTTTGCGAATGGTCTCAACTAAAAAAGGATCTTTTTTAATCAGACGAATTGTCAAAAGATTTCCTTGGACAATGCTATCTTCAAAATCGAGTTCTGCAATGGCTTTTTTGACTTTTTTAGCAATGGAGTTTGATTGATGGAGTTCTATTAAACTTGTTAATAGGTCATTTTTATTTTTAAATACCCGGTAGAGTGTTTTCCGCGATAATCCTGCCCGCCGGGCGATTACATCCATTGTCAGGTTTTGTATTTCCCCTTTAAGGACACAGGCTTCTGCCGCTTTTAGCAATGCTTCTTTATTTTTGTTTTCATTCTTATTTGTCATGGACTGCCGAAGAACCTGATATATGTAATTTCTGTCGTGTACAGTATATATATGATTTCACGGCCCAGGAATAGAGAGTACCGGGCCTGGCATGGCAAGGGCCTGTCTTATGAACAGGTATTCAGTAATGTTATGCTGGGTCTGTCATGAGTTATAACCGAATCTGGTGTATGGGCGGGTTGATGAAAGGCGGCGTATCCGGTTAATTTGCAGTTGCAACACCAACAAGTTAACACAGGAGATACGCCACCATGAACAAGAGTACCGTTGTTGAGATTGGGAGTCGAGA